>JARLIN010000200.1 GCA_031291715.1 Rhodopila sp.
ACGGCCGTTTCGGCGGGCGTCTCGGGGACCGGCGGGGGCGACGCCTCCGCCGAACGCAAGGCCCTGGTGTCGGGGTTTTCCGGCGCTGGGGCGAGCTTGGCGTTGCTCGTATCGGATCCGCCGGAGAAGACGTCGTTCTCGGCCGCGTCGATCTTCATCCCGCCGGGGTTCTCCGGCTTCACCTTGATCGGCCTGGTATCGGCGGCCACCACAGGCACCTCGCCGCTGTGACGCCCGATCAGGGCCGAGGCACCGATCAGCAGCACCAGAACGCCGCCGAGGCCGCCCGCGAACATCACCAGGCGCCGTGTGTCCGGATCCAGGCCCTGCCGGCTCCTGCTCTGACCGGTGCCGTAGCGACCGGCCCGGTTGCCCCGGTAGCCGGAATTCGGGATGCTCAGATCGTCCGACACTGCTCAACACTTTCCCGCTAGCCGGTCCCCCGGCTTGACCGGGGGATCAGCGCATTTCCTCGACGGGCGTGACGCCCATCACCGCGAGTCCGGATCGGATGACGACAGCCGTCGCCGCCACCAGTGCGAGACGCGCAAGCGTCTCGGCGGGCTGGTCCGGCTGAAGGAATCGAAGCGTCGCATCGTCCTTGCCTCGGTTCCACAGCATATGAAAGTCGCCCGCCAAGTCATAGAGAAAAAATGCGATTCTATGAGGTTCGCGTGCCAGCGCGGCGGCTTCGACGGTGCGCGGCCACAGCGCGAGGCGGCGGATCAGGGTCAGTTCGGGATCACCGGCCAGTGTATCTACGGATGTCTTGGCCAGGTCCTGGTCGGCGATGGGTGTCCCCGGGAACATCTCGGCCGCGGCACGCAGGACCGAGCGGCAGCGGGCGTGGGCGTACTGGACGTAGAAGACCGGGTTCTCGCGGGTCGTCGCCAGGACCTGATCGAGGTCGAACTCCATCTGGGCGTCGGCCTTGCGGGTCAGCATGGTGAAGCGGACGGCGTCCTTGCCGACTTCCTCCAGCAGGTCGCGCAGAGTGACGTAAGTGCCGGCCCGCTTGGACATCCGCACCGGCTGGCCGCCGCGCATGATGTGGACGATCTGGCAAAGGACCGCCTCGAACTTGACGGCATCCTGCGAAATCGCACGGACGGCGGCCTTCATCCGCGGCACATAGCCGCCGTGGTCGGCGCCGAGCACGTCGATCAGCACGTCGTACCCGCGGGAGACCTTGTCGGCGTGATAGGCGATGTCGTTGGCGAAATAGGTGTTGCTGCCGTCGGATTTACGCAGCGGGCGGTCCACGTCGTCACCGAAATCGGTGGAGCGGAACAGGGTTTGCGGACGGGGTTCCCAGTCCTCGGGCGTCTTGCCCTTGGGTGGCTCCAGCACGCCTTCGTAAATCAGGCCGTCGGCGTGGAGTTTCTCGATGATCGCGTCGGCGGCACCGGAAGCGACCAGGGCGCGCTCGCTGCTGAAGATCTCCTGCTGGACACCGAGCAGGCGGAGATCCTCGCGGACCTCGGTCATCATGGCCTCGATGGTGAGGTCCTTCACCGTGTCGAGCCAGATTTCGGGTGATGCGATGCCAAGGTCCGGGGTCGCGAGCGACGCCTGGAACCGGGCGGCGAGGGTCTTGCCGACTTCGATCAGGTATTCGCCGCGATATTGCAGGCCGCCGGGGACCTCCTCGGCGAACTCATGCTCGGTCATCGGGGAGCCGACGGCCTGGAGGTAGCGCCAGTAGGCCGCCCAGGCGAGGGCGGTGACCTGCGCGCCGGCGTCGTTGATGTAGTACTCCTTGGTGACCTCGAACCCCGCTTTGCCGAGCAGGTTGGCGAGGGCGTCGCCGACGACGGCACCCCGGCAATGGCCGATGTGCATGGGGCCAGTCGGGTTGGCGGAGACATACTCGACGTTGACTTTGGTGCCCGTGCCGGTGGTGGCGTCGCCGTACGCCTCCCCGCTGGCCAGGATGATGGGCAGCAGGGCGCGGAAGGCCGACGAGTGCAGCCGAAGGTTGACGAAGCCGGGTCCGGCGGATTCGGCTGACGCGATCTCGGGCGCGGCGTTCAGGTGCTGGACCAGCGCGGCGGCGATCTTCGCGGGCGGCTGGCGGGCGGCCTTGGCCGAAACCATGGCGGCGTTCGTGGCCATGTCGCCGTGGGCGGGGTCACGGGTGGACGTGATCTCGACACGCGCGGCGACGTCCGCCGGGAGGTCGGGGACAATCTGAGCCAGGGCGGCGAGGACGGTCTCGCGCAGGCGAGCGTAGAGGTCGGACGGGTTCATGGGGGCGCTTTAGCGCGGAACGGGGGGCCGGGTCGATGGCGGAGAAACGGGCTGGTGGCCGGTTGTGCTTCACTTTCAGGGCCGGCAGAAGAATGCCAGACATCTCGGCCCGGTGTTGGATCAGATGGCCCGGACGCGCCGGGCCATGACGGTCAGAGGCGGAGCCTTATGCAGCACCGGCTCTTGGGTCTGGTTAAGGTGTCTGCGCCTCAAGGATATCGCGCCTCAACCATTCACGCTGATATCCGTCAGCCGGCGGTGCTCATCCATCGCATAACGGTCGGTCATCCCCGCCACGTAATCCCCGACGATGGTGGCTGCGCGTTGCGTCCCGCCCTCCCCGGCCCGGGCACGCCAGTCGTCGGGCAGCATCCTCGGATCGGTATGCAGCAGACGATACAAGTCCTCGGTCAGTCGCCTGGCCTTGGTGGACATGCGGTTGACCCGCCAATGGCGATACATACGCGCGAACAGGAAATCCTTGATCGCCTGGTTGGCGTCCCCCATCGCGGGGCTGAAGCTGACGACGCGCTGGTTGTGCCGCCGGATCGCATCCGCGCTGTCGGGGTTCAGTTTCGCCAGCCGGAGCCCGGATTCCGTGATCAGGTCGGTGACCAGGGTGTTGATCACCCGGCGCAGCGTTTCGTGCCGCAACCGGGGCGGCGGCACGTCCAGACTGGACACGCGGGCGGCGGCGAGAGACTCGCCGACCACGGGCAGGTGCTTCAGATCGTCCACCGTGAACAGGCGGGCACGGAGACCGTCGTCCAGGTCGTGGGAGTGGTAGGCGACGTCGTCAGCGATCGCGGCGACCTGTGCCTCGGCGCTCGGCTGGGTGTGAAGATCCAGCCTATACTGCTCGTTGTATTCGGCGATGTAAGCCACGGGCTTGTGCAGCGGGCCGTTGTGCTTGACCAGGCCCTCCAGCGTCTCCCAGGTCAGGTTCAGGCCGTCCCACCCGGCATAGCGGCTTTCCAGCAGGGTCACGATCCGCAGGCTCTGCGCGTTGTGGTCGAAGCCGCCGAACGGCTTCATGACCGTGTTCAGCGCCTCTTCGCCGGCATGGCCGAAGGGGGGGTGGCCGAGGTCGTGCGCCAGAGCCAGCGCCTCGGTCAGATCCTCGTCCAGCCCGAGCGCCCGGGCGATGGAGCGGGCGATCTGGGCGACCTCGATGCTGTGGGTCAGGCGGGTGCGGTAGAAGTCGCCCTCGTGGTTGACGAAGACCTGGGTCTTGTATTGCAGTTTCCGGAAGGCCGAACTGTGGATGATCCGGTCGCGGTCGCGCTGCCAGGGCGAACGGGTTTCCGCCTCCGGTTCGTGATGCAACCGGCCCCGCGCCGTGGCGGGGGAAACAGCGTAGCGAGCCAGAGGGGGACGAGCGTACATCTGACCCGGATACACCCTGCACCCAATGGCTTCAATTCCAGCGAAAGAGCACCTATGTTGTCCGCTATGGAACAGTTCGCCGTAACCGATCGTGCCGCCGCCCGGATCGCCGAGATCGTCGCCGAGACGAAGCAGGCCAATGAAGTTGCTCTGCGTGTCGCCGTGCTGGCCGGCGGATGCAGCGGTTTCCAGTACCGCTTCGAACTGGACGAGCAGACTCAGCCCGACGACCTGATCATCGAGCGCGGGCCGGCCCGCGTCGTGGTCGATGCGGTCAGCCTGGATCTGTTGAGCGGGTCGGAGCTGGATTACACCGACGAGCTGATGGGCAGCCACTTCGCGGTGCGCAACCCGAATGCGAAATCCGCCTGCGGCTGCGGGACGAGCTTTTCCATCGACTGAAAACACGGCACGCCGGCGCGGATTGGTGCGGAATTAGGCAAAATTCACCGCCCGGCCAGTCTCCTTTGTCATCGCCATCCCCCTAACAACATGGCCTGACGCCAGGCCATGATGTTAGGGGGACGTTGGCGTAGCGCTTGCTAGGACTGACCGGCGACCAGAGGGGCCGATCAGCATGACCGAGACCGCCACACGCCTGCCCGCCATCGCCACGCAAGGCCTGACCCGCTGGGGACAGCTCGGCCTGGGTTTGATGTGCATGATGGCGATCTCCAGCCCGCAATATGTGTGGACGCTGTTTACCAAACCGTTGGGCACCGCGCTCGGCGCGACACCGGCGGCGTTGCAGGTGACGTTTTCCCTGCTGATCGTACTGCAGACGTTCTTCTCGCCGTTTCAGGGCTGGCTGGTGGACAAGTTCGGGCCGAAGCTGCTGATCGGCGTCGGGGGCTTGCTGTCCGGGTTGTCCTGGGTCCTGGCCTCGTATGCTTCTTCCCTGACCATGCTGTACTTGACCTACGGCCTGATCGGCGGGCTCGGCACCGGCATCGTGTATGTCGGGGTTG
>JARLIN010000201.1 GCA_031291715.1 Rhodopila sp.
CCAGCCGCGATTCCCGGCCCGCTCCCGCAACGACGGGAACAGCTCCAGCAGCCGTTCCACCGTCCAGACTTTCGCCGGCCGCCGTTCGCCGACCCGGATGTTCTCCAGCACCGACAGGTCCGGAAAGATCAGCCGCCCCTCTGGCACATATGCAACACCGGCCCGGGCCACCAGATGCGGCGCCCAGCCGGCGATATCCTGCCCGTCCAGCAACACGCGCCCGGAACTAGGCGGCACCAGCCCCATGATGCTGCGCACAGTGGTCGTCTTGCCCACCCCATTGCGCCCCAGCACCGCGCAAATCCGCCCGCGAGGCACCGCCAGACCGACCCCTTGCAGGATGTGACTGGCGCCGTAATGAGTGTTCAATCCCTCGATCCGCAGCATCAGGCATATCCACCGAGGTAAGCTGCCTGCACCGCCGCATCCTCCTTCACCACCGACGGCACATCGTCGGCGATCACACTCCCCCGGTGCATCACCGTGATCTTCTGCGCCAGCCGGAACACCACCTCCATGTCGTGTTCCACCAGCAGCACGGTCAGGCGCCCACCGGCGAAAAGCCCCGCCAGAGTCTCCACCGCCGTCAGCGTCTCCTCCACCGACAGCCCCTGAGTCGGCTCATCCAGCAGCAAGACCCGAGGCCGCTGCGCCAGCGCCATCGCCACCTCCAGCAACCGCTGATCGCCATGCGACAACAGCCCCGCCGGCCGCCCCGCCACCGCGGTCAAACCCAGCCGTTCCAGCGCCTCATCGCCCCGGGTGGACGCCTCCCCAAACACCGCCTGCCCGCCATAAGGTTGCCACCGCCGAGCCAACCGAGCCTGCGCCGACAGGCGGCAATTCTCCCGCGCCGTCATCTCCGGAAACAGAGACGTCAACTGAAACGTCCGCGACAGCCCAGCCTGGCACCGTTGATACGACGACAGCCTCGTCAGAGATCGGCCTTCGAAACGGACATCCCCCGCCGACGCCGGAACAACCCCGGTGATCAGGTGGAACAGACTGGTCTTGCCCGCCCCGTTCGGCCCAATGACTGCCCGGACCTCCCCTGCCTCTACCCGCATCGTGACGCCATTGACCGCCGTCAATCCGCCATACCGCTTTGTCAGCCCATCCAGTTCCAGCAGCGCCATTACGCCCTCACGCGCCGGGTGAGCAGACCCCAGATTCCTTCCGGCGCGAACATCACGAACCCGATGAAGATCAGCCCGAAGAACAGCGCCCAGGATTCGGTGTAGAGGCTGAGTACATGCTCTAGCAGCATGAAGAACGCCGCCCCCAGGATTGGCCCGTGCAACGTCCCCTGCCCGCCGACAATCACCATGATCAGCACCTGGCCGGAGAACAGCCAGAACAGCAGATCCGTATTCGCGAACCCGGCAAACGGCGAATACAGCGCCCCCGCCAACCCTCCTAATGCGAAAGACACCGCCACCACAGCGATCTTGTAAAGCCGCGTATTATATCCCAAGGACAGCGTCTTCGCCTCGTTCTCCCGGATTCCTCGCAACACCGCCCCGAACGGGGACCTGACCAAAGACCGGCAAAACGCATAGGCCCCGAGCAGACAGAACAGCACCAGGTAGTAATACCCGTCTTTCGTCTGAAACATCGTGATCCCGAACGGCCCAGCCCGGCGCGGTATTCCCGCCAATCCGTCCGATGCGCCGGTCACGGACGTCCACTTGAATGCCACCGCATAGAGCAACTGCGCGAATGCCAGCGTCAGCATGGAGAACGAAATCCCGGTCGCCAACGTGCAGACCCAGGCGACGCCGATCGCCACCGCGCCGGCCAACGCCGAGGCCGCCAACACCGCGAATGGCAGCGGCAGAGATGTGTGCAGCAGCAGATATCCCGACGTATAGGCACCAAGCCCATACGCCGCCGCATGGCCAAAACTGATCAGCCGCGTGTAGCCCACCATGAGATCGAGGCTCATTGCCAGCAGCCCGAGAATCAGCGCCTCGGTCAGCAGCGTCATGGCGAACAGCGGCAATCCGAACGGCGCGATCGCCAGAACGATCGCCGCACAAACAACAGCCCGCATCAGGCCTCCTTGCCCAGAAGCCCGCCCGGCCGGATAACCAGCACCAGCAGCATCAGCATGTACATCGCCGCCAGCGCGAAATCCGGGAAATAGTACGTGCCGAACACCTGCACGAACGCCACCAGCACCGCCGCGAGCAACGACCCCAGAAAACTTCCCATCCCACCGATGATCACGATGACGAACGCATCGATGATCGCGTTTCCCGCCATGCCCAGCGACGCCGTCACCAAAGGCGCCGCCAGTACCCCGCCCAGAGCCGCCAGCCCGCACCCGATGCCAAAAATCGCCGTGCGCACCAGGTTCACATCGACGCCGAGAGCGTGGACCATTTCCGCGTTCTGGCTGGTCGCACGAATCAACAGGCCCAGCCGCGTCCGCTCCAGGAATTGCCAGATACCGACGGCGACGACGACGCCCGCGCCTGCCAGGAACAGGCGGTATGTCGGAAACGGCTCATCGAACAGGAAGACGATACCGGAGAATACCTCGGGCACTTCCAGTTGCAGCGCGTCCACGCCCCAGATCAGGCGGATGATCTCGCCCAGCACCAAGGTCAGCCCGAACGTGACCATCAGGAACGCACTGGCATCGCGCCGATACAGACGCCGCAACAACCCCATCTCGAACGCCGCACCGATCGCGCCCGCGATCAACGGTCCAATCACCAGCCCGGCCCAGAAGCTTCCGGTCACCCGCGCCGACGAATAGCCGATGAACGCCCCCAGCATGTAGAACGTGCCGTGCGCGAAATTGACGATCCGCATGATCCCGAAGATCAGCGTCAGCCCGACCCCAAGAAAGAACAGCAACGCCGCTTGAGACAACGCGTTCAGGCACTGCGTCAGCAGAAACGGAAGCAGATCCATGCGCGGTCAGTCGTCATAGACCATCTTGTTGCAGGGCGGAGTCACGCGGTCCGCCGGATAGCTGGCGATCACCTCCGGCACCGGATGCTCCATCCCCTCCCGTTTCACCACCTTTACGATGAAGCCCGGCTGTTCGGCCTGATGATCGCAGGCGCGCATGACGATGGGGCCCTTGACGCTGGTCACCGCCAGTCCTTCCAGCGCGGTCCGCAGCTTCGCCGCTTCGATGCTGCCAGCCTTCTCGATCCCCGCCTGCAGAACCTTGCAGGACTGATACTGATCGCCCTCGAACAAATCCGGCGGACGCCCGTATTCGGCCTGCCAGGCGGCGACGAACGCCTTGTTGACGGGATTATCCAGACTGAACGGATAGCGCGACGATCCGATCAACCCGATCGCCGAGTCACCGGTCGCGTTGATGCTCATCTGATCGACCTGTTCGGTCAGCATCTGCACCTTGTCGCCCAGCCGGTACTGCTTCGCCTGCGCCAGGAACGCGTTGTTGTCGTCGCCGGCGAGCACCAGGTACACGCCCTCGGCGCCCGACTGCCGTATCTTCGTGATGTAGGTCGAAAAATCCTTCGTTCCGGTCGGCGAGAAAACCGCCCCCATGAAGTTCTTTCCGGCCCGCTTGGCTTCGGCCGCGAACACGTCCATCGAATTGTGGCCCCAGGCGTAATCCATGCCGAGCCCGTAAAAGTTCTTCATCGGCGAATCGCGCAGCCACAGCGCTACCGCCCGCGTTCCCATCGGGCCGGAGACGTTGGCCCGAAAGAAATTCGGCACCAACGATTCGGCGGTCAGCCGTCCGTCGCCATTATCCCCGGAGACGAAGATCGTGTCCCACTCGGCCAGTTTCGGCACCGTCGCCAGCGCCTCGTTGGAGGCGACGATAGCGGTGATGACGCGGATGCCATCCCGCTCCACCATTTCTTGCACCGTGCGCACGGTGGTGGCGGGATTGCCGGCGGTATCCTCGATCACCAGTTCGACCGGCCGCCCCAACAAGCCGCCTTTTGCATTCACCTCTTTCGCCCAGAACTCGCACGCGCGGCGCATCTGCGCGCCAACCCCGCCAAGGGGCCCTGTGAGTGCAACGGGAATACCGATCTTGATCGGGTCCGCGGCGGCCGCGGGCCCTGCTAACGTGGCAAAACCGGCCGCGGCAGCGGCTTGCAACATCGTACGGCGCAATATGTCGGCCTGATTGACCATGCTTTCCTCCCCGACCCGTCGCTCTTAAGGCGCGGTATTTTCCGGGACGAGAGTAGGACCGATTTCGCATCAAACGTCAAACGTGAAGGCTAACTAACGCGCCCCCATCAGCGGCACGAGGTGCGACAGGAAGATCTCGGCGCACGCACGCCAGGAATACCGCTCGGCGTGCGTCCGGCAAGCCTCCCGGTCAGCCGTCAGGGCCTCCAGCGCGGCCACGCGCAGGTCGGCGTTGACAGAGCCGATCTTCCCGTCGGCATTGGTCAACACGTCCTTTGGGCCGGTCACCGGAAACGCCGCCACGGGCGTGCCGCAAGCCAGAGCCTCCAGAATCACCAGTCCGAACGTGTCGGTCAGGCTGGGAAAGACGAACACATCGGCGCTGGCATAGGCCCGCGCCAGCGCCTCGCCATGGCGCGGCCCGGTGAACGTGACGTTCGGGTATTCCCGTTGCAGCGACGCCAACTGAGGCCCACCGCCCACCACCACCTTCGATCCCGGAAGATCGAGATCGAGGAACGCGCCGATGTTCTTCTCCACCGCCACGCGGCCGACATAGATGAAGATCGGTCCAGGAAGATGTGCGAATTCTTCCCGCGGGTAGGGCTTGAAGAGATCCAGATCGACACCGCGCGACCACGGCCGGATATTCCGGAACCCTCGCGCCGTAAGCTCATCGCGCAGCGACTGCGTGGCCACCATCGTCCCCTGGCTCGCACCATGGAACCGGCGCATCCACGCATAGATCGGCCGAACCGGCAGCCCGATCCGGGCCTTCACATATTCCGCGAATCGCGTGTGGAACGCCGTGGTGAATGCGAAGCCGGTGCGCTTCGCCCAGCTTCGCGCAGCAAGGCCGAGCGGCCCCTCGGTGGCGATGTGGAGGGCGTCCGGCCTGAAGGCCTCAATCATGCGGATCAAGCGGCGGCGCGGCAGCAGCGACAGAGAGATATCGGGGTAAGTGGGACACGGAAACGTACGAAACCGGTCGGGGCCGATCACGTCCACGACGTGGCCCATGGCCTGAAGCTCCTGCACCACGGTCGTCAGCGTGCGCACGACTCCATTCACCTGAGGCTTCCAGGCATCCGTTACGATCAGGATGCGATGGGATGGGGCTGGCGGCAGCATGTCGGCTATGTCCGCGAGGGGAAGGGAATCAGGCAGTTTCCGGAACCCGAACCTGATGCGGCGCAAAGAATGACAGACGGTTGAGCGCCGCCCAGTCGATCAGTTCCAGCCGGCCGTCGTGGTGTTCGACCAGCGCTGTGCAACTTTCCACCCAATCCCCATCGTTTAAATACAAGACGCCCTGCACTTCGCGCATCTCAGCATGATGAATGTGCCCGCACACCACGCCATCGAACCCACGCCGACGCGCTTCCGAGGCCAGTGCGGATTCGAACCGGTCGATCGCCTTCACCGCTTCCTTCACCTGCCGCTTCAGCCATGCCGACAACGACCAATACGGATACCCCAGCCGACGACGGATCGCGTTGAACCATCGATTTACGATCAGTGCGGTGGTGTACGCCCAGTCACCCAGCAGCGCGAGGAACTTGGCATACCGCACGACGCTGTCGAACTCGTCGCCGTGCATCACCAGCAGGCGTTTCCCATCGGCGGTCGTGTGCTCGGACTCTCGGCGCATTTTGATGCCGCATATCTCCAGGCCGATCGGCAACCAGGAGCGGAACATTTCATCGTGATTGCCGGGGATGTAGGTGACTTGCGTGCCGGCGCGGGCATGCCGCACGATCTGCTTCAACACGTCGTCGTGGCTTTCGTCCCAGTACCAGGACTTGCGCAGCCGCCACCCGTCTATGATGTCGCCAACCAGAAACAGATTGTGGCAACTTGACTGTCGCAGGAAATCCGCCAGGAATTCACTTCGGCAGCCACGCGTTCCCAAATGCGTGTCCGAAATGAAAATCGTCCGGTAGGCAGGAGGCACGCCGATATGGGACACTGCGTTCATTTCGGATGGTTCAATCCCGGGCTTCCAATCGCGGCCACCAGATACTGTGCTTCCCGCGTCGGGGAAGTTAAGATTCGATGACGCAAGTGATATTTACCGATTCTGGCAAGAATAATAGTAACGTCATTTGACTGCCATTCGAATGACATCGACAGGTGGCACCCAGGACTCTTACGCGAGGTTTGCTCCCGATTCGCTCATGCTGATCGTCTTCAACCCAGTCGCCGGACGCCGGCGCGCACATCTGCTCTGGCGCGTTCTGGATGTGCTCGTCGCCAACGGTGTGCGGTTGGATCTGGCCGAAACGCACGGCGCCGGCCACGCCGAGGCACTGGCCCGCGAGGCGGTGCGCCGCGGTGAGGAAATGATCGTCGCCGCCGGGGGCGACGGCACCATCGCCGAGGTCGCGAACGGCCTGATGGGCTCCTGCGCCCGCCTCGGTGTCATCCCTCTCGGCACGGCCAACGTCCTGGCGCACGAACTCGGCCTGCCGTTCGCCCCCAAATCGGTCGCCGCGGCGCTGGCGTTCGGGCGTACCCGCACCCTCTGGCCGGGCCAGGCCAACAGCTCCGGCGGCGCCAGGTTGTTCGTGCAGATGCTGGGCGTCGGGTTCGACGCGCACGTCGTCCACAACATTCCATTTCCGCTGAAGAAGGTGTTCGGCAAGGGCGCTTACGTGATGCAGTCGATGCGCGAACTCGCCCGCTACAGATTTCCATTGGTCCGACTTCGTATCGATGACGCGGAAACCGAAGCGGCAAGCGTCATCATCAGCAAGGGACGCTTGTACGGCGGCCGCTTCCGCCTGGCCGCCGATGCTGCACCCGGCGATCCGGGCTTCTCGGTCGTGTTGTTTGACATGACGGGCCCATGCGCCGCGATGATGTACGGGGCCGCGCTTCCGCTGAACCTGCTTGGCCACGCCCCCGGCGTCCGCCACATCCGCGCGAAGCGGATCGACTTTCTGCAGAACGAGACAATACCGGCGCAGACGGACGGGGATCGCGCGGGATGCGCCCCGCTATGGGTGGGTGATGCACCGGGGCCGATTCAGGTCGTGGTCGGATAGAGGCCATAAAGGCACGCGGGATTTGCTCTCGGCCAAAAGGCGAAATGACATGACGCCGTGGATCTACCTTGTGATGGTCGCGGTCATGGTTGGTACGATAAGCACCCTCACACCTGACACGGAGGACGAGCGGCTTTCCTCGAAGTGGGTCCGGCGTGGTATGGGCGCGGATGCACGAGTCCGATCCTGATTAATGGGGTTCTGCCTGCCAATACGCCTCGACCAGCCGCACGAGCGATGGCGGCAAAGGCAGATAGTCCAGCGACAGGGCTTGTCCTTGGCCGTGCTCCAGCGCCCACCGGAAGAATGCCAGCATGTCGCGGCTTCGATCCACCTGCTTCGGATACTTGCGGATCAGCACGAAAGATGTCGCCATGATCGGGTATGCGCCCGGCCCATCGGCGTCCGTCAGCAGGATATGGAAATCCGGCTCCGCCGTCCAATCGACACCTTCCGTCGCCGCCTGAAAGCTCGCCATGTTCGGGGAGACGAACGCATCGGACCTGTTCCGTACCAACCCATAGACCAGCTTGTTATGAGTCGCGTACGAATATTCAACGTAACCGATCGAACCCTTCACCCGCGCGATTTTCTCCGCCACACCGCCATTACCCTTACCGCCGACGCCGGTTGGCCAGGCGACCGTCGTGCTCGCACCGATCTTTGCCTTCCACAGGCCACTGACCTTCGAAAGGAAATCCGACCAGTTGAAGGTCGTGCCTGAACCGTCCGAGCGGTAAACCACCAGGATGGCCCGATCCGGCAGGCTGACGCCTGGATTGATTGCGGCGATGGCTGGATCGCTCCAGGCCTTCACCTTACCAAGGTAGATGTCGGCCAGAAGCTGACCGGTGAAATGAAGCTGGCCGGGGGCGACCCCATCCAGGTTCACCACCGGCACGATCGCGCCGATCACTAACGGGAATTGTATAAGCCCGTCTCGCAGAAGCTGGGCATCGACCAAGGGAGCGTCGGTGACCCCAAAATCAACGATATCCGCACTGATTTCGATGATTCCGCCAGCCGAGCCGATCGGCTGGTAGGCGACGCGGACGCCGCTGACCTTCTCATAGGCATCGGCCCATTTCGCCAGGACAGGGAAGGCGAAGGTGGAGCCCGAGCCGCGTATCTGCTGGGCCACGGCCGGCAGCGACACCAGGACTCCAAGTAGAAGTGCGATCAGCACCGAAGCTCGCCGCACCCTATGCTCCCGCTGGCCGGATGTAACACTAACGGCAGTAGAAACGACGATCAGATTGGGGGCAAGTGTTATACCAGTAGAGGTGGTAACAACTTTTCCGGCGCGCGTGACACCGGCGATCCGCGACGCCAACGAAGGGTCAAACGATGCCGGGTTTCGTGAAGCGCCGGTTTCATTTCGCTCTTGAACCCACAGCCTCAGCCCGAAGATAAGCAGCCTGATGTGAATACAGGACGCTACGTCTGTGCGGTAAAGCCAATGCGCTCACCCGCGCCAGCGCCCGGTTATGACCACCGCAGCGGACAGAGCTTCTCCCTCACCGGACGCGCCGCTTCTGCGCTGGTAACCTGAGGTCATCCAGCGGGCCGCGCGACTGCATTGGTCATTTTACCTGAAACAGATCAAAACTGCTTCAGCAGACGGTCGATATAATCCAGTTCCTGACGCGGCCGTTCCTGCTCAGCGCCACGCCGTCGTAGTTCCTCCTGGATCGCCTGGGTACGCTGCCGCTCCCGCTCCTCCGGCACCGTCACATCGGTGTTGTCGGAAGAGGTCCCCTGATTGTATCGCCCGAGTGGATCACGCCCGTTCGGGTCGGCGCGATCAGCTGACCCTGGCAGCGGCCCCATCCCATGGCCGTCCCGCTGACCGTCGGGCATCGTCATCATGCCCATAGCACCGTCGGAGCCGTCCTCGTCGTCGCCTTCCTCCCCCTCTCCCGACTGCGAGCCTTTTTGCTTCGCCATCGCCTGGCCCATCTCGCGGTTGCCCTTCTGCAGCGCGGCGATCGCCTCTTGCTGCGACTGGCCGGCGTCCTGGTCGAGCCCCTGGTTCAACTGCGACGCGGAATCCCGCATCGCCTGGTCAGCCTCACCCAGCCCCGGAGATGCCTCGCCGGTCAGGTCGGTGAACTGTTGCATCAGCTCACCCAGGGCACGCCGCAGCGCCTGCTGGACGCGACTATCCGCCTCGCGTTCCGCAGCCGGATCGGCCGCCTCGGCGGAGGGATTCAGGTCGCCGCGCCGTTGCGCGTGATCCAGCAGCCCGCCCTCTCGCGCGATCAGATCCTGCACCACGCTTTGCTGGCGCTTGCCACGCTGGCGCTTGCTGTTGGCCTGCTTGCTATCGCCTCCCTGGACCCGTGCGTTGCGAAGCTGATCCAGCATCCGCTCTAGCTCCGCCATCTGCCGTTGCGCGTCGGCCATCCGGCCTTCCTTCGCAGACTGTTCCGCCCGCTCCGCCAGCCGGTCCATGTCACGATCCGAAAGCTGCATCGCTTTCGGATCAAACGGCATCATGCTGTTGTTTCGCTGCGCCTCCTCCAGCAACGCCTGCATGTGGCGGTCGATCGCCTGGCGCAATTCCTCCAGCTTCTTCGCCAGATCCGCCCGGTTGGCGTCGTTCGGCTGCTGCTGCGCCTTGTCCATCGCGTCGCGCGCGGCCTGACGAGCCTCCTCCAGGGAACGGGCGCTCTGTTCGGTCTGCCCTTCCTCCATGTGCAGGGCGAGTTCCCACATCATGTCCTGTGCCTCGGGCACCGCGCTGCCCGCACGATTGCGGACCAACCCGTAGTAGATCCCGCTCAGGTTGAGGAACGCACCCAGGTCGCCCGTGAACACCTCCGGCTGTTGCATGAGTCCATCGAGCACTCCCAGCGCATCGCCGCGATCATCCGGATGCACGCTCAGACTTTTGCGCGCAGCGATCAGCATGCGAGCAACCGGGTTGTGGAACGGGCGCTCCGCGATGTCGAAAGTGGCATCGGCACTTGTGCCGGTCTGACCGGGAAAATCATGGGCAATCAGCCGGCCGACGACTGGCAAACCGGCCCATGGATGAGCGGTCAGATCGGGCTGGCTGAGGCCATGTGCGCTCCTCGGACTACCGCCCGGCAGCGGAATGGTCACCACCAACGGCGGCGCTTCGGGCCGGTCGCGCAACCGAAGCTCGGCTTGCAATGCGGTAACGCCATAATCGTCCGACACATCCCACGGCAACCGGGTCTGCTGACCGGACGGCGGACGGCCTGGCCTGTCGCCCCATGCCACCATTGGCGGCTGATCCGCGACGACCGTCAGCGTCCAGGCGGCGAGCGTCGCGCCGTCACGCTTCACCAGTAGCAGGCCACCGCGTGTCAGTTCTTGCTCGGCCTGGAAGCTGTTGTGGTCGAGCGCGCTGAAATGACCGGCGCGGTCATTCAGCGACAGGGCCGGTGTGCTGCTGCCGCCGGACACGTTGACCGTCAGATGGGAGCCCGCGGGAACCGAGACGTTACCGCCCTCGGGCTTCAGAAAGATCGGCGCGATACGCGTGTAGGCCGGTGGGGTGATCCATGCCTGCAACTGGGTCGCCGGCGCCCCGGGCAGCACCGGCAGCGACGGCGTCACCGCGGCATACAGGCGGGCGGGAGCGTCGAAATTGGCGATGGCCAGGGCGGCGAGTAGCGAGAGCAGCAGAGCATAGCGCAGGGCGCGCTTGTCGCGGCGCGCCAAGCCCGGCTGTGGCAGCCCGACATGCAAACGGCCGATCTGGGCAATGGCCCTGGCCGCATGCGCGTGCCAGAGCGCGAGGCCGACACTGTCCGGCGTCGCGGGTTTGTCGGTCAAGACGGACAACGGCCGGTGGATCAGGCCGGAGTGCCTCTCCAGCCGGCGGTCGGCGGCTTGGTCGTCCGGCACCCGGATGCCCCGCAGACCGCGGAAAAGGAGGCCCCCGAAAGCCAGCAACACCAGCACCAGCAACGCCAAATGCAGCCACGCCGGCAACAGCGGCGGCAAATTCAGCAGGGCGGCACAGAGAAAAACCCCGACAACCGCGAACGGTGGCCAAAGGGCGGGCCAAAGTGCTTCGAACAGGATGACGGCGCGCGCCAGGAGCCGGCGGCCGGCCAGGCGCCTGAGTAAGGGCGCCGCGTCCGTCATGTGGGAAGGCGCTCCTGTTCCCACAGCGCCTCGATCGGTTGGCGATCACGGATCACCGACCAGCGTCCATCGTCCACCCATACCTCGGCCGCCAGCGGGCGCGCGTTGTAGGTCGAGCTCATGACCGCACCATACGCCCCGGCGTCGAGGATCGCCACGCGCGCGTTCGGCGCCACCCGCGGAAGCGAGCGGCTTCGCGCGAACGTGTCGCCGCTTTCGCAGACGGGACCGACAACCGAGGCCGGGCCGGCCGGGGCCACGGCGTCTGTTGCCGAAACCGGGACGATGCCGTGCCACGCCTCATACATGGCCGGCCGCACAAGGTCGTTCATCGCCGCATCCAGCACGATGAACGGCTCGAACGGCGTCTGCTTGACCAGCACAACCGAGGCCAGCAGCACCCCGGCTGGCCCGACCAACCAGCGACCCGGCTCCATCGCCAGGCGAACGTCCAGGTTGTGAAATGCCCCCTTCATCGCGGCAGCCAGCCCGGCGGGGGATGGCGCGGGCTCGTTGCGGTACGGGATACCAAGGCCGCCGCCGCAGTCGACCGAGCTGACGCGCAACCCCTGCCCGCGCAGCGCGTGAACCAGGTCCGCGATGCGCGCAAAGGCGTCGCGATAGGGCGCGAGTCCAAGGATCTGGCTGCCAATATGCGTCGCCAGCCCGACCGGCTCAATCCCAGGCATGGCAGCGGCACGCGCATACAGCGCCGCCGCATCGGCATACGGAATCCCGAACTTGTCCGTCGCCCGGCCCGTGGCGATCTTGTCGTTCGTGCCGGCATCGACGTCGGGATTGACCCGCAACGCCACACGCGCCGTCCGGCCTGTCGCGCTGGCGAGCGCGGACAGCATTGCCAGTTCCTCGGCGCTTTCGACGTTGATCTGCCCAATGCCCTCGGACAGCGCCAGGTGCAGTTCCTGCTCGGATTTGCCGACACCGGAATAGATGATGCGTGCAGCCGGGATGCCGGCGAGACGCGCCTTCAGCAACTCCCCGCCGCTGACGACATCGGCCCCGGCCCCCTCGGCCCCGAACAACGCCAGCACCGCCCGGCTGTCGTTGGCCTTGACGGCGTAATGCACGTGTATGTCCAGACCCGCATCCGCCATCGCCCCGGTCAGCGCCCGGTAGCGCGCGCGCATCGTTGCGGCGGAATAGACCCAGGTCGGTGTGCCGACGGCATCGGCGATACGATTCAGCGGGACGTCGTCAAGCAGGAGGCCCGCCATCGCGTCATGCTTGAGCCAAGGGCGAGCGGCGATCAGATCCTGGATGGACGGATCGGTTGCGGGGTCGTTCGGGGAGGTCGGAGCAGCCATCCAGCCAGTTTATCGCGGATCGCGGGGCATGGGAATGAAAAGGGGAACTATCCGAATGGAGACGGTCTTATACAAGGTCACGAAGGTCACGTTGACACAGACTCTCCGCTGATCCCCCCCAAGTCATGCCCGGAGTTGATCCGGGTACCCGTTGCACCTTGGCAAATGGTTATTCATCAATGAGTTGGTCCGGCACGGATGGCCGGATCAAGTCCGGCCAGGACGACTATGGGACAGCGGTCTGGCGCCTAGTTAGTCTTTGCGCGGGCTGGCCTTACCACCGACGAAGACAGCGAGGGCCCGCCCCTCTACGACATGGCCCGGCGACAGTCCGGGACATCTGCACCAGCCCCGTGCCGCGGCAGACGGCCCGGACTTGAGCCGGGAAGGTTCAGGACCAGGACGCAAGGGATCAGCCGGCCGCGGATCTCCAGCCATCTTCAGCCCACTTATCAAAATCAGAGTGGCTAAAAAAGAAAGGGCCGGTGGTTTTATCAACCACCGGCCCGTCACTCTTTCAGTCAGTCCCCGGCGAACTACTCCGCCGCAGTCTCTTCCGTCAGACGCGCGGTCTCGTTCCACAGCGTCCGCTGGTCACGACCAGCAGCCACGGCGCGGAGGCGGTTCATCACCGCGCCCGTGCCCGCCGGGATCAGGCGGCCGACGATCACGTTCTCCTTCAGCCCCATCAGGCTGTCGGTCTTGCCGGCCGTGGCAGCCTCGGTCAGCACCCGCGTCGTCTCCTGGAAGGAGGCCGCGCTGATGAAGCTGTTGGTCTGCAGCGAGGCTTTGGTGATGCCCTGAAGCACAGGCATCGCGTGCGCCGGACGGTCGTCCTTCATCAGCTTGCTGTTCACCGCGTCGAACTCGGTGCGATCCACCTGCTCCCCGGTGAGGAACGTCGTATCGCCCGGATCGAGGATTTCCACCTTCTGCAGCATCTGGCGGACGATCACCTCGATATGCTTATCGTTGATCTTCACGCCCTGCAGTCGATAGACGTCCTGGATCTCGTTCACCAGGTAATCGGACAGCGCCTCGACACCCAGCACCTTCAGGATGTCATGCGGCACGCGTGGCCCATCGACCAGCGGGTCGCCCCGGCGGACGAAGTCGCCTTCCTGAACCGAAACGTGCTTGCCCTTCTGGATCAGGTACTCGGTCTCTTCGCCCGTCTCATCGTTCTTCACGATGATGCGGCGCTTGGCCTTGTAGTCCTTGCCGAATTCCACCCGGCCGTCGCACTCGGCGATGACCGCATGATCCTTCGGACGGCGCGCTTCGAACAGTTCCGCCACGCGCGGCAGACCGCCCGTGATGTCACGCGTCTTGCTGCCTTCGCGCGGGATACGGGCGATCACGTCACCGGCCTGCACGGTCGCACCGTTATCGACCGAAAGGATCGAGTCCGGCGCCAGGAAGTACCGCGCATCGGTGCCGTTTTCCAGCCGGATGACCTCGTTCCTGTCGTCCTTCAACTGCAGGCGCGGGCGGAGATCGATGCTCTTCGAACCCTGCTTGTAGTCAACGACGACCTTGGAGGTCAGGCCGGTCACCTCGTCCATCCGCTCCACCAGCGTGATGCTGTCGATCAGGTCGATGTATTCGACCTTACCGGCACGCTCCGTGATGATCGGCAGGGTGAACGGATCCCATTCGGCCAGCTTCTGACCGCGGACAACCGGCTGGTTCTCCTCGGCCAACAGACGCGCACCGTAAGGAACACGGAAGCGGGCACGCTCGCGCTGCTTGT
Source organism: Rhodopila sp. (assembly GCA_031291715.1). Lineage (GTDB taxonomy): Bacteria > Pseudomonadota > Alphaproteobacteria > Acetobacterales > Acetobacteraceae > Rhodopila. The sequence goes on from JARLIN010000201.1 coordinate 14,385, forward strand.
CGTCCACCAGGACGATTTCGCAGTTGCGGCTCATGACCACCAAGGCAC
>JARLIN010000202.1 GCA_031291715.1 Rhodopila sp.
ATCACTTTCCTGACGTATGGGCTGGTCGGTGAGTAGTAGAGCTTCACAGCAGGTCGTCTCCTTCAGAACTTGTCTTTCTTCGCACGCAATGCCGCGAAGCTTGCCGCATCCGGTGCGCGCAGGAAAGGATTGGCTTTCAGCTCGTCCTCCAGTGTGGATGGCACGCTGGGCTGGCCGGCGGAGCGCAATTGCTCGACCTTGGCGACGAACGCATGCAACGCCGCGTTGTCCGGGTCCACCGCGAGCGCGAACCGCGCGTTGCTCTCGGTATATTCATGACCGCAGCATACCTGCGTATCAGCCGGCAGGGCCGCCAGCTTGCGCAGGCTGGCGAACATCTCCTCGGCCGTGCCTTCGATCAGGCGGCCGCAGCCCAGGCTGAACAGCGTGTCGCCCGACAACAGGATGTCGCCGTCCGCGAAGAAGAAATTGATCTGCCCGCGGGTGTGGCCCGGCGTCTCGATCACGCGGGCGGTCGCGTTGCCCAAGCGGACGGTATCGCCCTCTCTGACGGCTTCATCGAGTCTCGGCAGCCGGTGCAGGTCTGCGGCGGCCCCCACCACGGGGCACTTGAACCTGGCGCGGACCTCGTCGGTGCCGGCCGTATGGTCGGCATGGTGATGGGTCAGCAGGATCATATCCAACCGCCCGCCTGCCTTTTCGATCGCTTCGATGACCGGTTCGGCCTCGGCCGGATCCACGATGGCGGTGGCACCCGTGCCGCTGTCACGCAGCAGCCAGGCGTAGTTGTCCTTCAGGATAGGAACGGGGGATGCTGTGACTGTCATTCGAAAACCCTAGCACTCGTTCATTCGATCGAAAACCGCTGGACGTGTTATAGACTGACCACATGACAGCGGATGCACACCTCGCCGCGGAATTCTATGGATCGGCCCGCGGTGCCGTGACGGCCCGTATCTTGCGGGAGCGGCTGTTGGCGATGTGGCCCTCCGTGCCCGGTGAATCGGTCCTTGGGATCGGATATTCAATGCCCTATTTGCGTCTTTGGCGCGATCAGGCAACACGTTGCATTGCATTGACCCCCGCACAAATGGGTGCTGCCCGCTGGCCCCCCGGTGCCCCTAATTTGTCATGTGTGGCCGAAGAGGACTGCCTGCCGTTCGGCGACCTGACATTCGACCGCATCCTGCTCGTACACGGACTGGAAATGGCCGAAAACGCGCGCCGGCTGCTGCGCGAGGCCTGGCGAGTGCTCAAAGACGATGGCCGTCTGTTGATCGTCGTGCCGAACCGCAGCGGCATGTGGGCCTATCGCGAGAACACGCCGTTTGGTCATGGTTCCCCCTACTCGACGGGGCAGCTTGGCCGATTGCTGGCTGGTGGCCTGTTCCGGGTTGAACGGCGCGACGCGGCACTGTGGATGCCGCCGGCACGGATGCGTGTCGTGTTGCGAAGCGCACCGCTATTCGAACGGATGGGACGGAAGATGATGCCCGGATTGGCCGGCGTCACTTTGACCGAGGCGGTCAAGGACGTGTACGCGGCGATGCCACTTCAGACGGTGCGGCGCCGGCGCCTCGTGCTGGCAGACGCCGCCTGAAGCATCATTGCGCGAGGCGGAAACGCGGAAGCGGCGGCAAACGCGCTCTCAAACAAAACGCCGGACCTGTTTTAGGTATGAAACGGGTCTAACGCCCCCTGATCAACACGTAGTGCATCGTAAAATTGAACTCGAGCGGCTCCTTATCCCCGTAAGGCAGCGGCGGGATATGGGCATCGCGGAACAGCGAAAGCAAAGCCAGGTCCAGCCACATCGATCCCGACTTGCCGATCAACTCGACCGAGGTCACACGACCGTTCGGCTCCGCGATTACATGGACCTTCACATCCCCCTCCTGAAACTCCCGGCGCGCCTGATCGGGGTAATAGGCATGCTGTGCCACCCATCGGCTTAGGGCATTGCGCCAGTCGGCACCTTCCGTATCCTCATCGCGATCAGCGTACGGCGTGGCGTCCGCCGCGCCCTTCGAGGCCGGACCCAGCGACATGTCGATCGTTCCCGGCGGATGCTGTGCGGCTCGCGGCCGGGTGGACGACGTCGATGGCACACGAGGCCCGCCGAAACTGAAATTCATCGGCGCGGGAAAGTCAGGCTGCTTTGCCGGCGGGGGCGGCCTGGGTGCCACGCGGACCGGCGGCGGCTTGGATGGCGGCGGAGGATGAGGCACCGGCGGCGGTTGCTGGACCGGCGCCTGTTCGGCAGGCGGCGGTGGCGGTACTTCGACCGCTGGCGGCGATGGTGCGGCTGGAGGCGGTGGCGGTGGCGGGACCGGTGTTGGCGGTGACGGTTCGACGACAGGCGGCAGGGGCGGAGGCAGAATCGGGGCCTCTTCTACCGGCGGCGCTTCCGGGGCCGGCGGCACTGGCGGCGTGACCCCCTGACTGGGTTCCGGCAGCGTCGGGCCATTTCGCCGGCCAGCTTCGAACAGCATCGTGACGGTCGAAGGCGGCGGCAGAAGCTCGGTCCGTTCTTCGCGCCGGATCGTGACGAGCAACAGCAGGCCGATCACCACATGGATCAGCAGCGAAATTGACCCGGCGACACCTATGCGCCAGCGACGGCGACGCGGCAGCGGCCCCGCGAGCGCTTCCTTCCGCTGCGAGCCCGCCACCGTCACGCCAGGGTTCCTATCGGTGCCGTAGCAGGAACACGCCCTGCTCCCCGAACAGATTGGCTAGCCGGGAGAAACGCCGCCATGGTGCGCGCCTTCCGCCATCGTCGGCCGCGAGCCATTGCTCCACCACGTAGCCTTCCTCCTCGCACAGGATAAAGAAGTCGCGGATAGTACACGGGTGGATGTTGGGGGTTTCGTGCCACGGCCGGTCCCACGTCGCGGTCATGGGCATGCGCCCGGTGGACAGAAGCTGCCAGCGCACCAGCCAATGACCGAAATTCGGGAAACTGACGACAGCACGCGTTCCGATCCGCAGCATCTGGCTCAGCACCTCACGCGGCCGTTCCACCGCCTGCAAGGCACGGGACAGCACGACATAGTCGAATGCACTGTCGGGATAATGCGCGAGGTCGATGTCGGCATCGCCATGCATGACCGGCAGGCCATGCGCGACGGCCCGCGTGACCTCGGCCATATCGATCTCGATGCCGCGGGCGTCGCACCCCTTGGTCTGGAACAGATGATCGATCAGCGTGCCATCGCCGCAGCCGATGTCGAGCACGCGTGCGCCCGGCGCGATCATCCCGGCGATCAGCGCCAGATCAACCCGAAGGTTCTTCGCCAGGAAACGAACCGGATCGAGCGTGCTCATCGGACCAGCCCGGCATGAACGGCACAACCCCGCAGGAAGCCCGCCAGCGTGCGATGAAAGTCCGGTTCGTCCAGCAGGAACGCATCATGTCCCTTGTCTGTCGGAAACTCGACAAATGACACGTTCGCGCCAGCACGGTTCAGCGCGCGGGCAACCGTGCGGCTTTCGGGCGTTGGAAACAGCCAGTCGGAGGTGAAGGACGCCAACAGGAACCGGGTGCGCGTGCCCCTGAAGGCCGTTGCGAGATCGCCCCCATAGTCCGCGGCAAGATCGAAATAATCCATGGCTCGGGTAATGGTCAGGTAGCTGTTCGCGTCGAAGCGTTGCACGAAGGTGCTGCCCTGATGGCGCAAGTAGCTCTCGACCTCGAACATTTCGCCGAACAGGTTGATCGCCTCGGTGCTGTCCTTTGGCGCGTTTTGCAGACGGCGCCCAAACTTTCGCGTCAGCGCTTCTTCCGAAAGATAAGTGATATGGGCGCACATCCGTGCCACCGCCAGGCCGCGGGCGGGAATCCGGCCGGTCTGCCAATAGCGGCCGTTCTGCCAGTCCGGGTCGGCGAAGATCGCCTGGCGCCCAACCTCATGGAACGCGATGTTCTGCGCCGAGTGGTAGGACGCGGTGGCGATCGGCAGGGCCGCGAACACGGACTCCGGATACAGCGCTGCCCATTGCAGCACCTGCATACCACCCATCGACCCGCCGAGGACCGCGAACAACCGTTCGATGCCGAGATGCTCGATCAGCCGCTTCTGCGCATGCACCATGTCGCGGATGGTGACGGGCGGGAAATCGGTGCCCCATGGCTCATCCGCCAGTGTTCCGTCTGGGCGTTCGCGGTTGCTGAGCGGGCCGGTGCTGCCCATGCAGCCGCCCAGAACATTTGGGCAGATAACGAAAAAGCGGTCCGTATCGACCGGGCGCCCAGGACCGACCACCATGTCCCACCAGCCCGGTTTGCCCGTGATGGGGTGGTGCTCCGCCACATATTGGTCCCCGGTCAGCGCATGACAGACCAGAACCGCATTGGAGCGGTCGGCATTCAGCGTGCCATAGGTGCGAAACGCAACCGTATGGCGCCGTAAGGTCGTGCCGCACTCCAGCGCGATCCCGTCATCGAACGTGACATGGGTGTGGGCGACATCCGTGCGTGTGACTGACTGGTCCATCGCGGCAATTGCATAGGACCTGCGGCCGCCGCTCGCAACGGCTGCTTGCGAGGCACCGGATGCGAGTGTGCCGAATGGGTTTGCAGACCGGTTCGCATCCGCTAAGTCTGCGTCCCCCTGACGGCGAGAATAATGTCCAACACCGTTTCAACAATCGATGACGCGCCCGATGCTTCGGGTAAGGACGCGCCGCCTCCACAGGATGGCTGGCGCAATGGTGGCCTGACCGCGCTGCGGTCCGAACTCGACCGGATCGATAATGCGATCCATGACTTGCTGATCGAGCGCGGCAAGGTGGTCGAGTATGTGGCCCGCTCCGGAAAGCCCGCCGCTTTCCGTCCCGGGCGGGAAGCCTCGATCATCCGGCGGCTGTTAGGCCGTCACCATGGTGCGTTGCCCCCTGTCGCGCTTGTTCGAATCTGGCGCGAGCTGCTGGCAGGCACGACATCGATGCAGGGCGGATTTTCGCTCGCGGTATGCGATACCGAGCATGGGGCACCGTTGACGCAGTTGGCGCGCGAGCATTTCGGCGCGCTGACGCCGCTGCGCGTATATGGAAGTGCCGGCCAGGCGCTGGTGGACGTCAGTCAGGGCGCTGCCTCTGTCGCGGTGCTGCCGTATCCATCGGAAGACGACAGCTGGTGGGTGGCACTGCTTCACCACGAGCCGCGGTTGCACATCGTTGGACGCCTGCCCTTCTGGAAGCCTCGCCCCGAAGGGTTCCCCACGATTCAGGCGCTTGTCGTGGCCGCAACCGCGCCGGACGCCAGCGAGCAGGATCAGTCCTTCCTCGGTCTGGAGTGCGATAGCGATGTCAGCCGGGCGCGACTGTCGGGTGAACTGACCGGGGCAGGTCTGAAGCCCGAATCCATGGTGCTGGCCCGTCAGCAAGGATCGCCGATCGCCAACGTGCTGGTTGAAGTCGAGGGTTATCTCTCGGACGACGACGCGCGGCTCAGCCGCCTGGGCTCCGTCCTCCGTCGGCCGATCGTGTTGGGGAGCTATGCCGTGCAGATCACCGGAGCTGTGCGATGACCAGCCCCTCACCCCGCCCGGAAATCCTGACGATTCACCCCTATGTCGGCGGTGAGTCGAAATTGCCGGGCGCCAACCGCACCATAAAACTGTCGTCCAACGAGGGCGCGTTCGGTGTGCCGCCGTCGGCGCAGGCGGCGATCGCCAAGGCTGCCGAGGAGGTCCATCGGTATCCGGACGGCGGCGCCCACCAGCTGCGTGCCGCGATCGGCAAGCGATGGGGCCTGAACCCGGAGCGAATCGTCTGCGGCGCGGGATCAGACGACCTGCTCTACCAGTTCTGCCTTTCCTACGGCGGGCCGGGTCGCGACATCATCATGTCGGAGCATGGGTTCTCGATCTACGAGATCGCCGGGATCTATGCCGGCAGCCGCGTGATCAAGGTCCCGGAGCGGAACCTGACCGCCGATCTGGACGCCATGCTGGCCGCCGTATCGCCTTCGACGCGGCTGATGTTCCTGGCCAATCCCAATAACCCGACCGGCTCCATGGTTCCGGCCGAAGACGTTGCTCGCCTGCGGGCCGCGCTGCCGCCCGAGGTCTTGCTGGTCCTCGATTCGGCCTACGCCGAATACGTCACCCACCCGGATTACGACGCCGGCATCAAGCTGGTGGACGCGACCGACAACACCGTGATGACGCGCACCTTCTCGAAGGTTTACGGCCTGGGTGGCATGCGAATCGGCTGGTGCTACGCGCCGCCGGCGGTGGTCGATGTGCTGAACCGGGTGCGAGGACCATTCAACGTGTCGGTCGCCGCGCAGGCCGCGGCCATCGCCGCGCTGGCCGAACCAGGCTGGGTCGAGAAAGGCCGGGAGCACAACGCGCTGTACCGCCCGAAACTGGCAGCGGGCATCGAGGCAGCCGGTCTCAAGGTCTGGCCCAGCGAAGGCAACTTCGTCCTGGTGGATTTGGGGACTGTCGAGGCCGCAAATGCCGCCGACGCGTTCCTGCGCACCAATGGAATCATCGTGCGCAAGGTGGCCGGCTATGGCCTGCCGCATTGCCTGCGCGTGACCGTCGGCACGGCCGAGGAAGTCGGGCTTGTTGTCGAAGCCTTCGCCGAATTCATGCGGCAAGCCCGTGGCTGACCCGATTTTCAACCGGCTCGCCCTTCTCGGCGTCGGGCTGATCGGTTCGTCGGTCGCGCGCATCGCGCGCCAGCGCGGCGACATCGCGGCCGAAATCGTGGTCAACGCCCGCACCCAGAACACGCTCGACCGGGTGATGGAGCTTGGGATCGCCGATCGCGTGGAACTCGATCCCGCCAAGGCGGTGGAGGGCGCGGACTGCGTCATGCTGTGCGCCCCCGTCGGCGCCTTCGCGGATCTCGCCGCGCGCATCGCGCCGCATCTGGCCCCAGGCGCGGTGCTGACCGACGTGGGATCGACCAAGCAATCGGTCATCCGCGACGTCGGGCCGCTGGTGCCGGCCGGTGTACATTTCGTGCCGGCGCACCCCATCGCGGGCACCGAGCATTCCGGGCCCGATGCCGGCTTCGTCGAACTGTTCCAGGGGCGGTGGACGCTTCTGACCCCGGTTCCGGGCACGGATGAAGCATCGGTCGCGAAGGTGGAGGCGCTGTGGCAGCGCTGCGGGGCGCAGACCGAGCGGATGGAGCCGAGCCATCATGATCGTGTGCTGGCGATCGTTTCGCATCTGCCACATTTGATCGCGTTCACGATCTGCGGCACGGCGGATGACCTGGCGGATGAGAGCCGGCAGGAGGTGATAAACTTCGCGGCGTCCGGGTTCCGCGACTTCACCCGCATCGCCGCATCCGATCCGGTGATGTGGCGCGATATTTTCCTCAATAACCGTGAGGCGCTGCTGGAGATGCTGCAACGCTTCATGGAGGACGCACAGGCAATGGCCCGCGCCGTCCGCTGGGGCGATACCGCGTATATCGAGGACAAGGTGGAACGGGGCCGGAAAATCCGCCGCAGCCTGATCGAGCGCAAGCAGGCGTAGGCACCCCTCAGCGCCGGCGCCGACGCCTTTGAGCGTCGGCGTGGGGGTGCCCCCCCTCGGTGTTAGCGTGGGCGCCCCTTGGCGCCCTGACGGGATTCGCTGGAAAACGATCGCCGCAAAACTTGCCCTCGCGCGCAACCTGGAGTCACACTCCCCGCAAGACATAATAATCGAGGGAGCCAGGTCATGACTGTGAAGAGCAAGGGATTTCTCCGTCACGTCGCGCTCAGCGTCGCCGACCCGTGGGAAACGGCGGAGTTTTACAAGCAGACAGTCGGCCTCGAGGAAGTGACGGAGCTCGACGGGCCGCTGGCCGAGGGTGTGTTCCTGACCGACGGCGTGGTCAATCTGGCGATCCTGCACTTCAAGTCCGACGAAGCCTCCCAAGGCACCGGCGTCGATTTCGTCGGTCTTCATCACATTGGCTTCTGGGTCGATGACGTGATCGTGTCCGGCCAGCAGGCGCGGGCGGCAGGTGCCACCTGGATCATGGGTGACCCCAACAACCCCGATGGTTACGAGGTCAAGCACACCGATCTGTCTGGCATCATCTTCGATATCGCCGCGCATGGCTGGGCCGGATCGCAGAAGCGACCGGGTGAGCCGGAGAACGAAACCCACCCCAACCCCCGCCGCCGCCTGGCGAAGTTCGACGCCCGCCGCGAAGCCGCCCGGCAGAAGATCGCGGCGAATAAGATGGCCGAGGCCGGCTGATCAAGAATCACGCGGGCGCGAACAGCCGGTCGTCGCCCGCCTGACTTTTCTCCGCCGTCGGGTCGATAACCCCCTGGAATGCCGCGTCTCGTTGCAATACCGGCATCACGCGATCGGCGAACAACCGCATATTCAGTTCGGCCAGATGGTGCGGCATGCTGCCGAAAGAGAATTCCGTCACCAGATGATCCATGCCGGTCAGGCGCCGTAATTCCGCGATCTGCTGAATACAGTCATCCGGTGTGCCGACGATCTGAATGCTCAGATAGAAGTCCGTCGCCTTAGCGCGGAAGCTCTCGTCCTTCATCTTCGTATAGGTCTTCGCGAGCTTGCCGTACGACTCGTAGCCCTTCACCGCTCCCAGATGCCCATCCGAGAAATGGTAGTGGTTATCAATGGAATCCCATTTTTCACTGAGGTAGCGGAGCGCCCAGTCGCGCGCCTCTTCCCGCGTCGGCGCGCAGGCCACGTTGGTCAGGATGATCGGCGGCCGCGGCGTATGACCGACGCTTTGCACCATTTCACGGTAACGATGCACATCCTCGGCCGCCTTCGGCCATTCATTCTGCATGACGATCAAAAGCCCGAAGCCCAGCTTCGCCATGACCTCCGCCGATTCCGGGCTGACCGAGGATGCGTAGAAGCGCCGTTCCGGATTGGAAACAGGCCGCGGCCGGATCGCTACACGAGGTATTTTGAAGAATTCTCCATCCCATTCAAAGGAGTCGTTGGTCAGTGCTTTGATGATCAACTGCGCTGACTCGACAAAACGGGGGCGGGCCTCCTCCATCGGAATGCGAAAGCCCGCGTATTCCACACTGGCGGCACCGCGGCCAAAACCCATCAGCGCGCGGCCGCCGCTGATCACGTCCAGCAGTGCGATTTGTTCCGCCACGCGGATCGGGTCATGCCACGGCAAAACGATCACGCACGTGCCTAGCGTGATCCGTTTCGTGCGGCCGGCGTAGTAGCTCAGCAGTTGAAGCGGGGCCGGCGACATCGAATAGCCGGTGAAATGATGCTCCAGCGCGAACAGGGAATCGAAGCCCAACGGCTCCGCCAGATCCCCAAGAGCCATATGCTCATTGAAAAGCGCGACGTCCGGCCGGCTCGGCTGGGCGAGGATGCTTAGCGCCGTTCCTACTTTCATGACCGCCTCTCCTTTCTACCGCAACGGGGAAAAGGACGCTGGCACGACCAGCTTGTTCTCCTGTTTCACGACAAGCCCGGAGGCAGCACCGCCGGGCGGCCAGATGCCACGTGCAACAGCATCGGCACGGACGCGTTGGCGTTCGTTGGCATCCTTATAAGCCCAGATATGAACCCATTTGTTCAGCGCCCCAAGCTCCGAGTGCCAGGCGCCGACCAATGGAGACAGCTTGATCCGCTCATCGATCTTCGCGGCCCAGCGCTCCATCATCCCAGGCAATGCGCCAGGCGCCAAGGTGTACGACCTGATCTCGAACAGCGGCCCGACATTCCTGGGTTCCAGCGCCGGCGAGAAAGGCGCCGGAATGAATATCTCACTCTGCATCGACACCACGAACTCACGGATCGGCGGTGGCCAGACACCGGCTTTCACCACCGCCGCGCGGATCTCCATGCGCTGCTCGAAGCTGTCATAGGCCCAGACGTGAATGATCTCGTTCAACGGACCGACTTCGGTGTGCCAGAACGCCGCCAGCTTCGAGAATTTCTCCCGCGCCGGCAGCGCCTCACCGAAACGCTTCTCGACCTCGGCGACCGAGGCTGGTTTCAGTTGATACGTTCTGACTTCTATGATCATTGGCGTTTCTCCCATCCCTTAGAAGACGATAATGGGACAGGCCGCTGTTGTCACATCGGCGGGTCAGCCGCGATCAGGTGGCACGCGGCCTGATGCCCCGCGCCGGATTGGCGCATCGCCGGCTCATCCGTCCGGCAGATCGGCATCACATGCGGGCAGCGCGTGTGGAAGCGGCACCCCGATGGCGGCGCCAGCGCGGTTGGTATGTCGCCGGTGATGCGCGGCTGGCCGATTGTTCCGCGCCTGCGTTGCGACGGATGCGTGACCGGCACCGATGCCAGCAGCGCCTGCGTGTAAGGATGCAGCGGACGTGCATAGAGCGAGCGCTTGTCCGCGACCTCCACCACCTTGCCCAGATACATGACCGCCACGCGTGTGGAGATGTGTTTCACGACGCCGAGATCATGCGCAATGAACAGGTAGGTCAGGCCAAGCTCGGTCTGCAGATCGGACAGCAGATTGACGATCTGCGCCTGAACGGAGACGTCGAGCGCCGACACCGGCTCATCGCAGACCACCAGTTTGGGCCGCAGGATCAACGCGCGCGCGATCCCGATGCGCTGCCGCTGGCCGCCGGAAAATTCGTGGGGAAAGCGATGACGGGCGCTCTCGGCGAGTCCCACCATGTCGAGCATCCGCGTGACCGCATCGCGTGAAGCCGCCCCCCTGCGGCTGCCGTGGATCAACAACGGCTCCATGATCGTCTCCTCGACCGACATCCGGGGATTGAGCGCCCCGAACGGGTCCTGGAAGACGATCTGCATCGCGCGCCTGGCCGCCCGCAAAGCCTTCGGACCGAGGCTTGTGATCTCCATGCCGTCGAACATGACCCGGCCGGCGGTCGCGGGGATCAACCGGATCAGCAGGCGGCCAAGCGTCGATTTGCCGCAACCGGACTCACCGACGAGGCCAAGGGTTTCACCAGGTTCGATCGTCAGATTCACGCCATCGACAGCGCGCAAAGCGGCCTTGCTACGGCGAAAAAATCCACCCGTTTCCACGTCGTAGTGTTTGGTCAGGCCCGAGGCTTCCAGCAGTGCGGGCATCAGGCGAAATCCCCGACGCGGATGCAGGCGGCGGCGTGGCTTTGTTCAAAAATTTCCAGTGGCGGGATGACATCGCTGCACGCCGGGATCGCATGAACACAGCGCGCCGAAAACCGGCATCCGCTTGGCCGCCGCGAGGGTTCCGGCAGGCTGCCGGGAATGGCGATCAGCCGGTCCTGGTCCTGATCCAGCGTCGGCACACAGGACAGCAACCCGCGTGTGTATGGGTGCAACGGATGATCGAACAGCCGGCCAACCGGCGCCTGCTCGACCACACGTCCGGCGTACATCACCAGCACCCGGTCAGCGGTTTCCGCGATGACGCCCATGTTGTGCGTAATCATGATGATGGCCATGCCGAACTCGTCGCGCAGATCCATCAGCAGTTCGAGGATCTGTGCCTGGATCGTTACGTCCAGCGCCGTCGTGGGCTCGTCGGCTATCAGCAGTCGCGGCCGGCAGACCAGCGCGATCGCGAGCATCACGCGCTGGCGCTGACCGCCGGACAGTTGATGCGGATAATCCGACATGCGGGTCGTGGCGGCCGGGATGCCAACCTTTTCCAGCATCTCCACGGCACGCGCGAAACTGTCCTTCTGGGACAGGCTCTCATGTGCCCGGATCGTTTCCATGATCTGCTCGCCGATGGTGAAGACCGGGTTCAGCGAGGTCATCGGCTCCTGGAACACCATCGCGATACCTGGCCCGCGCAGGCGCTGCATCGACCGGTCGGACAAAGTCAGAAGGTCCTGTCCTTCGAACCGAACGCTGCCGCCCAGGACCCGGGCGGGCGGGCGCGGCAGCAGCCCCATGATAGCGAGCGCGGTGACGCTCTTGCCGCTTCCGGATTCACCGACGATGCCGAGGATCTCGCCTTTCTCCAGGCTGAAGGACACGTTCTCGATCGCGGTGACCTCGCCCCCGCCGGTCTGGAACGACGTGGTGAGATCGCGGACGTCCAGCAGGCTCATTGTTGAATCCTCAGCCTGGGATCGAGAACGTCACGCAGGCCATCGCCCAGCAGGTTCAGGCCAAGAACCGTGATCATCAGGGCGGCACCGGGGATGGTAATGATCCAGGGAGCATCGGTCATGTATTGCCGCCCCTCGGCCATGATGTTCCCCCAGGTGGGGGTTGGCGGCACGGCGCCGACGCCCAGGAACGACAAGGTCGCTTCGGTCAGCACCGCATAGGCGAACAGGAAGGAAAGCTGGACGATCAGCGGCGCCATGGCGTTGGGCAGGATGTGGCGGCGCAGGATACGCCAGTGCCCGGCCCCGGCAGCCAGCGCGGCCTGAACATACTCCATCTCTCGGAGCACGATCACTGATGACCTGACGATGCGCGCGGTACGCGGTGTATAGACGATCGCCAAGGCGATGATCACATCGTTGACCGACGGCCCCAGCACGGCGGTGACGCCGATCGCGAGGAGAACGGCCGGGAAGGCCATAAGGGCGTCGTTGATACGCATCAGCGCGTTGTCGAGGCGCCGGAAATACCCGGCGGCGGCGCCGATGGCGGTTCCGAGTACCGCGTTGATCGCCACCACCGCGCCGCCGATGAACATCGAAAGCTGCGCGCCCCAGACGACGCGGGACCACAACGAGCGGCCGAAATTATCCGTGCCGAAGATAAAATCAGCCCCTGGCGGCCGGAATTTCATCCGCATCGACAGCTTGTTCGGATCGACCGGCGCGATCAGTGGGGCGAAGATCGCCACCAGCAGAATGAGACCGAACAGGACGCAGCCGAGAACGAACAAGCGGTGGTGCAGCAGGCGCCGCATCGTGGCCCGGAAGGGCGAAGCTCGCTTAGGCTCCGTCATAGCGCACCCTTGGATCGAGCAGCGCGTAGCAGACATCAACACCGATATTCACCAGCACCAGCAGGGTGGTGGTGATCAGAAGGCCGCCCTGCACCATTGGGTAGTCCCGGTTCAGCACCGCCTGGGTCAGCAACTGGCCAATACCGGGGATGGAGAACAGCGTTTCGACTACCACCGAACCGGAGATCAGCAGGCTGACGATAATCCCTACAACCGTGGTGATCGGGATCAGCGCGTTGGCGAGCGCGTGCTTCACCACCACCGTGCGGTTCGGCAGACCTTTCGCGCGGGCGGTGCGGATATAGTCCTGGCGCAGCACCTCCAGCATCGTCGATCGCGTGATCCGCGCCAGCAGCCCGGCCAGCAGGAGGGCCAGGGAAATCGCCGGCATGGTGGAGGTCGCCAGCCAGCCAATCGGATCGTCGGTCAGCACGATATACCCGCCGGTCGGCAACCAGCGCAGATCAACCGCGAAGACAATGATCATCAGCAAGCCGAGGTAGAAGCTCGGCAGCGAAATGCCCAGCATCGCGAATACCATCGCGACCTGGTCAATCCAGGTGTTCTGCCGCAGCGCCGCCACGATGCCGCTGACAAGGCCGATCAGCAACGTCAGAACCAGGGCATAGGCGGACAACGCCAAGGTCACAGGCAATCGCCGCATCGTTGCCTGAACCACGGGCTGCCCAAGCAGCAGCGACCGGCCGAGATCGCCGCGAAGCAGATTGGCATACCAATCCCAAAGCTGGGACAGCAGCGGCTGGTCGAGGCCAAGGTCTCGGCGGATGTTGGCCAGCTGCTCCGGCGTGGCGGACATGCCCGCGATGGCCACGGCCGGATCGCCGGGGATCAGGTGGATCATGCCGAAGGTGATCAGGCTGACGATCAGCAGGATTGGCAGGGCACCCACCAGCCTGCGAACGAGGATGCCGCCCATCAGGCGACGGTCAATGGCTGAACCAGACGTTGGCCATCCGCGGTATGCGGAAGGGAACGAAGCCATTTACATTGGACCGGACCGCCTGGACTTTGGTGAAAGAACCAAACGGAACGGCATAGACCCGTTCCAGCACAAGCTTTTGCATACGGGCGAAAGCCTCATGCCGTCCCTCGGCCGTCGGCAGCGTGTTCATGTCGTTCCAGGCAGCCAGAACATCCGGATCGTCCTTACCGCCAGCCGGCTTGTAGCTGGCGTTGGGCTGCACCAGGAACTGCATGGTCGCCAGGGCGCCCAGCGCGGGCTGCGTGCCCCATCCGGTGAAGTGGAAGTTCCAGCCTTCGGTCGTGTTTTGCCACATCTGGACCGATGTCGGCCAGTCGACGACCTTCATCTGCGCGTTGATGCCGACCGCCTGAAGCTGCTGCTGCATCACCAGCGCCGAGTTGTACATCGGCGGGTAGTCCTTGTTGGTCAGCAGGACCACAGGCTCCCCCTGATACCCGGCCTGGGCGAGATATTTCTTCGCCAGTTCCGGATTGTGCAGGTTGTAGGTTTCCTTGCCGGCATCGGTGTAGTCAGGCTGATTCGGGTATTGGAACCCCGTGTTCAGTTGGTAGTTGCCGTCCGACGCGGCATCCATGATTTCGTCCATATCCAGGGCAGCCTGGATCGCCTTGCGCACCAGCAACTTATCGGTCGGCGGATTGGACGTGTTGGGGTTGGCGATCTGAATCCACCAGTTCTTCAGCGGCAGGATGGTGATGTTCGCATCCTGCTTCAGGTCCTCCACGGACTTCGTCGGCAGATCCTCGACGCCTTGGAGTTCGCCTGTGCGCAAGCCAGCGACCCGCGCGCCGGGCTCGGTCACGATGCGGAAGGTCACCGTGTCGAAGCAGGCCTGCTTGTATCCGCCAAAACCGGTGCGTTCCTGAAAGCTGGTATTCGGCTTGTAGCCTTCGAAGCGTTTCAGTTTCACCGCGCTTCCGGGCACGGATTCAACAAGCTGGTAAGGCCCGGTGCCGATCGGCTGGGTCAGTTGCTGGGCGGGAACGTCGCGGTTCTCCGCCGGGATGATGACGATGGGCACGCTGAAGGAGGACAACGCCTCGATGAAGGTCGGCTGGATCCGCTTCATATGGATCACGAAAGTCGCGGCATCCGGCGCGTCCCAGCGGTCCACGTTGTCCAGGGTGCTGCGCTGGTTTCCGACCTTCGCGTAACGGTCGAATGAGGCAACCACATCGGCGGACGTCATAGGCTTGCCGTTGTGGAAATGGATGCCCTGCCGCAGCTTGAAGGTGTAGGTCAGATGGTCCGGCGCTTCATCCATCGCCTCGGCGAGTTCCAGGATCGGATGGTTGTTTTCATCCCGGGTCATCAGCGATTCGTAGATGTTCATCGCGATGTTGCGGGTGGAAATCGTGGAGGACGTCATCTGGTCGAGGGTGTTGATGTTCGCTTCCTGGCCGAAGACGAAATTCCCGCCGACATGCGGACATTTAAACGGTTCGGCCCGGGCGGTCGCGACGGACAAGGCGACACCGGCGGCCAAACCGACAGGGACAAGAAATCTACGTTTCATCTGATAGTCCCCCAAAGGCGGGAACGCGCCCCCCGTTGCAGGCTTATGCTGCTTGGGAACCGAGCGTGACCGGGTGGACGGTGATCGTCAAGACTGCTGCTGCCATATGATCGGACGCACCGGTGCCGCATCGGCTGCGGCGTAATCTCATGGCCGGGCTTGGTCGGGTCGACGCCTCCCTATCGTCATGGCCGGGCGGTGGGGCCCCCCCCACCCCCCCCCCGCCCGGGGGCGGGGGCGCGCGCTCCCACCCCCCGCCATCCGGTTTGGGGAAAAAATAAAAAAA
>JARLIN010000203.1 GCA_031291715.1 Rhodopila sp.
AACCTGGTCCCCCTGGGCGCCCCACAGCTTCGCTGGCGGGAGATGTTGATCTTTGGTGGCCATACATGGCGGCACGCCGTGGTGGGGATGCGTCTGCCCGACGGAGAATGGTTGAATGTGACGGCCGAGTTGGAGCCGCTGGGGCCATGGCATTCGCCGACGTTCCTGGCGGCGTTCCTGCTGATGACGGCGGCGGCGGCGCTGCTGACGCTGTGGGCGGTGCGCCGGCTGACCGCGCCGGTGCGAACGCTCGCTGAAGCGGCCGAGGCGCTGGGCCGCGATGTCAACGCCCCGCCCTTGCCGGAGAATGGGCCGACCGAGGTCGCTACCGCGGCGGTGGCGTTCAACACCATGGCGGCACGCATCCGGCGGTTCGTGCAGGACCGGACCGAGCTGCTGACCGCGATCGGGCACGATCTGCGGACGCCGATCACCCGGTTGAAGCTGCGTGCGGAATTCGTGGAGGACGAGGAGCAGCGCGGCAAGATCCTGGCCGACCTGGAGGAGCTGGAGGCGATGGTTTCCGCGACCCTGGCGTTCGGGCGGGATGCGCGGACGACCGAGCCGGTTTCGTCGCTGGATCTGGCGGAGCTGTTGCGGACGATCCTCGACGAGGCGGGGGACGCGAACCCGGACGTGTTGGACAATTTGAAGTACGAGGGGCCGGCGCATCTGACGGTGCGGGCGCGGTCGCTGGCGCTGAAGCGGGTATTCGTCAATCTGGTCGCGAATGCGGTCAACTACGGCGGATCGGCGACGGTGCGGCTGCTGGATGCGGACCCCCGGATGGTGGTGGTGGAGATCGAGGATGACGGTCCGGGTATCGCGCCGGGCGAGTTGGACCGGGTGTTCGAGCCGTTCCATCGCGGAGAACCAAGCCGCAACCGGGAGACGGGCGGGGTCGGGCTAGGACTGCCGATCGCCCGGAATATCATGCGGGCACATGGCGGGGACGTGACGCTCGCGAACCGTCCGGCGGGCGGGACGAAGGCCACGGTGACACTGCCGGTGTAGGGTATTTGCCCGTCCAGGCCCGCGCTCGTTTTCGTCACGGCCCGGGCCATGACGGTGAAGCGAGCCGGGCCATGACGAGAGCGGGCGCGGGCCTCGACGTTATGCCGCGACCTGCCGAGCGCCTTCTTCGATGTAACGAGCGGTACTTGCGACCACCAGAACGATCTCTACTGGCCCGGAAAATCCGGCGAACAAAGCCGTCGGCAAGACGGCATCGCCGTCGGTCCAGACGAATTCGTTATTTGTCTCGAACGTGTGAAAACCTTGCACCAGCCTTGGGTCACCCGCTTCGATCACCCGGAACTTGGGCCCCTGTCGCACGATCACCCGCCGAACCGCCACACCGAGGCTGCGCGAATCCCGTGCCACTCCCAATTCCTGCGGCACCGCGGCGCGTGAAACCATCCGTACCGCGTCCGGCGGCGCCGGCAGCTCGAAGACATATGCTTCGCCGTCGTGCCTGGCCGTATCCAGGCGCCTGCTGTCCACGACCAGATGGAGATCGGGCTCATCGGTCAGCGGCACGGTTGAGCGCGGGCCGGAGCGGTCCAGCAGGCGGCGCCAGATGGCATCGACCAAGGGGCCGCCGGTCAGCACCGGCGCGCAGGGTGCCTTCGCCGGCTGGTTCCAGCCGCTGTTGGCATTCGAGAACAGCCAGCGATTGCCGTCGTCACGGTAGCTCTCTGCCGCTGCGCCGTTGGCCAGCAGCACGTCATGTGTATCCAGTTCCAGATGATAGACGGTCACTTCCTGTGCCCTGTCATCCCAGTGGATCGACCGATGGTTCACCAGGAACTCCACCGGGATCAACATGCCATCGAAATACAGCGAGTGGCCTTTGGTGATGCGCAGGTCATTATGCGGGACGTTGTCCGACAGGGCGCCTTTCCGAACGATGACGGGGGTCGCCGCGGTGCGGCGTCCGCGCGTGGCCAAAGCGCGCCCTTGGCCGATCCAGCACAGCCGCCGTTGCTGTCCACCAAGTGTGATGACGGAGTCGCCGGTCCGCAGTTTTTCCACGGCGATCTCACCGCGATCGGTGCGGATCAGCGTGCCGGGGAGGAAGCAGGCCGTATCGAGGCCCTCCGCGACCAGATCGTTGTTGCCGTTGACGGCGACGCCCGCGACGCCGTTGCCGCCGTTGGACTGCGGCGCCACCGCGAACGGCAGCGCGGGGAGGGTCACCGCATTACGGGTGAGTGTCTGCGTCGTCGGGTCAAAGATGTCCGCTTGCGTGGTTCCATTATACTCCTGGAACTCCACCGTTCCGTTCGCGAGCGTGTCGATCCACTTGACCGAGAGCGGGTAGAGGCCCGAGGCCGTTGCATTCGCGACCGTCTTGACGGTGCTCAGGGTGCCCGAAGCGGATACCGTCTGGATCACCAGATTATAACTCGGGTAGCCGCCGGTCTTGCTGTTCCAGCTCCCGCTGGCTTGGTAGCCGACGGTGATGAACCCGCCGCCTGGCAGGGCGGCGAATACCGGGGCTATCTGCGTGCTTGCCACCGTGCCGGATTTGATCAGGGTGCCCGAGCTGTTGTACTCCATGTAGGAGCCGGGGGTGAAAACGTCGTTGGAAGAGAAGCCAAAAATGACATCACCGAGCGAATCGACGGCCATCGATCCACTCCAGTTGATGCTGCTGGAGGTCACATGGGCGAAGTTCACCGGGCTGCCGACGAGCGTGCCGTCCAGGGTGTAACGCTGGAAATACCCGTCCTGTATGTCGTTGGCTGAATAGGCAACGACAATGCCGCCGGACCACGCTGCCACGGCGCCGACGGGGTTCGCCTCGAGGTAGCTTGCCCCCGACTTGGTCTGCTGATTCCCCACGACGAATGGCGCCTTGATAACGGCACCGGTGTTGCTCAGAATCTGAAGGTAATATTGATTGTTGGCATCGCCCCAAGTCTCGACCGCCATGCCGCCGCCAGGGAGCGCCGCGATCGTGCCCCAGCCGGCCGGGTCGCCGATCCGGTTGTCGGGCGAGCCGCCGGCCGGGAAGGACAATCCAGTTGTCGGATTGAGGGCGTAGGGCGTGCTGTCTCCCAGGACCGCGACCTGGAGCTGGTCGAAGCCGTAATACGAGCTGAAACCACTGCTCGTTGGAACCGTCGTTTGATTTCCCGCAAGAACCGCCAGAGAGCCATTTGAAAGAACGGCGGTACCGAGGATCGTGGGCGTCTGGCTGGCCATGACAAGTCTCCGGGAAATGTAGCAGCGGTTGTCGAGCTTTATTCCTTTGACCAAATCGTTACAAAAAACACAACCCTATTCCGAACTGAAAATGCAAATTCGTATCATAGTTGTGTAGTAGTTTTGTAAGTAAGTCAGTATATACTGTCTGACTATAACGAATGGGCTCTGTTTTTAACATGTGTCATATCGAGGCGCGCAAATTCGACGATAGTGCGGCATGACCATGCCTGCCGATCAGTGTGATCCCGCTTCGCCCGAGCGTCTAGCATCTTTGACAATCGCTGATCCCGTCTTTATCGATCTGCTTGAAGGGGCCGGCATCTCGCTCATCGCGTCGCTGCGTCCGGGCCACATCGCATGTTTCGGCGCCAGCGGTGGACGTTTGATCGCCAGCTTCACACCAATGCGGAATCCCCTGGGGCTTGCGACCGACGGATCACGCCTGGCTATCGGGACAAGGCGGCAGATCGTTGTCTATACGTCGTCCACGCGTCTCGCGTCGCGCATGCCGGGGCAGCAAGGGCGTCATGACGCGGTGTTCGTTCCCGTCGCCAGCTTCCGGACGGGCGAATGCATGGTTCACGACATGGCCCTGGACGGAACGAGCGTCGTCTTCGCGAACACCCAGTTTTCCTGTCTCAGCCGGGCGGACGGTTTCAAGAATTTCGTTCCACTTTGGCAGCCACCGTTCATTTCGGCGCTGCTGCCCGAGGATCGTTGCCATCTGAACAGCTTCGCCATGGATGGCCGCCGAATCCGCTACGCGACGGCCTTCGCTCCATCGGATGCGGCCGGCGGGCACCGGAACATGCCGAGCAACAGCGGTATCATTATAGATGTAGAGGCAAATGCGGTCGTGGCGACCGGCCTGCTCAAGCCGCACTCGGTGCGGGTGTTCGATGGCGAATTGTACGTGCTGAACTCAGCCGCCGGGGAGGTGATGAGGATAGATCTCGCCGCGCGCGATGGACAGACCTTGGCCCGGCTGCCTGGATTCACCCGCGGCCTGCGGGCCCATGGTGATGTGCTGTTTGTCGGGCTTTCCACGCTGCGGGCCACCGCGAAGGCCCTGGACCTGCCGCTGATGAACCGAACGAATTCGCTGATGGCTGGCATCGCCGCGCTGGATCGCCGCACGGGTGAGGTCTTGGGGATGTTGCGGCTGCCGGCCGAGATGGAGGAAGTCTTCGACTTCGTTATCGTTCCCGGCATCAGGCAGGCATTGGTCATGAATCCCGAGGTTGAAACATCTCACATCGGGATCGAAACAACGGTGAGCAGCTACTGGATGACCGCGGTCGGGGAGCCGGCCACCCCGGCGTAGTCTGCCAGGGGCCGCGGCCTGGCTCCGTATCCGCGCGCATCCCGGACGAGTTGGCGGCTCGTCCGGGGGGCGCTGATGCGATCTGGCTAACCGACCTCGGCCGCCAGCTTGTTTAGGTAATACGCCGGATCACCGAACAGCCGCTCGGTC
Organism: Rhodopila sp.; assembly: GCA_031291715.1. Classification (GTDB taxonomy): domain Bacteria; phylum Pseudomonadota; class Alphaproteobacteria; order Acetobacterales; family Acetobacteraceae; genus Rhodopila. The sequence goes on from JARLIN010000203.1 coordinate 4,688, forward strand.
ACCATGCAACGGCGGAAGTAGTGACCGACGGCGTATTCCTCGGTCATGCCGATGCCGCCATGCATCTGCACGGCACTCTGGGACACGTAGCGGCCAGCCTGTCCGATCCCGACCTTCGCCAGCGCGATATCGTGCGCCCGCGCCGCGTCGTCCGGGTTGTCGATCGACATGGTCGCCAGCATCGCCATGCTGCGGCCTTGCACCTGCGCCAT
>JARLIN010000204.1 GCA_031291715.1 Rhodopila sp.
GCCACTGACACCGAAGTGCCCGTGCGACTTGCATGTGTTAAGCATGCCGCCAGCGTTCGCTCTGAGCCAGGATCAAACTCTCAGGTTCATCTCTGCCCCCGGACACGCCGGAAACATCAACGAACAAGATCCCGTCTCTCAATCTAGGCCACTCGTCCTAACCCCGCAGGGCCAGAACCAAAACCTCACAAGCGTATCTGTAACGCATATAAAGACATACATCGCAGACACGCCCTGCAGGCTTCCAGCCTAGACGATCGAACAAAATCTCAATCCCGTTCCATCACCCAGCCAAAGCCCGATCCCATCCACCGCTCGCGCAGTGAACAGCAAGGACGCCGCCAACGTATCCCTTCCTAGCCTATGCAACTGTCAAAGAGCGCCGGGGCAGAACCCCGGGTCCGGCCCGCCCGAACCAACCGGTCCGTCGGGGGAGGCGCCTTCTAGGCCCCCCCGGCGGATGTGTCAACGCGATTACGCGCCAACGCCAAAGATTTTTTCACGCGCACTAACTAACTGAAAAACAACAGAACAAGCCAAAAGGCCACCTGCCCTCCCCAAAACAGGGGAGCCGCGCAGGCGTCGCATACCCCGTCAATGCGCGAGCACCGAATACGGCTCGATCAGGCCTCCAGAGCGCAGCGGCGCGACCGCGGAGGCTGGGAAACATACTGACGTCCAGCTATCTGATCCGTGACCGCGCTGGGCTCGACGATGGCTTGTGGCGCACGGCCCTGCCGCTGATCCGGATGGCACAGCGGGCCAGGCAGCTCTCGCCGGTCAGATTGACCAACGTCTCGTGCCGGAGGGTGAACAGCAGAAGGGCGTTGCCACGCGGTTCCTCGGTCGTGAGGTAGCCGCCAGCCTCCTCCGCCTGGACCATAAGCGTGATCCGATCGTCGCGCGGGTGTCGCCAGGCCCCCTTGAATACGGTTTCGGAATGGCCGCTCCCTGGATTGGTATCCTCATCAGCCCAATTGTGATTGACAGCACAATCCGTGTGCCAATATGTAACACGCTGAAAAATAACACCAAGGCTTCACGGAGAACGTTCAGGAGCGAGCACTTGCCGCCACTCCTCGACATCCGGGATTTGCACACCGAGTTTCGCACCGGGGACGGAATCGTGCGCGCCGTTGACGGGATCAGCTACACCGTCGAAGCGGGTGAGACCGTTGCCATCGTTGGCGAGAGCGGATCTGGCAAGTCTGTGGGTGCAATGTCGATCCTGCGCCTTATCCCGGATCCGCCAGGGCGGATTACCGGCGGCGAAGTGTTGTTCTCTGGTCGTGATCTCATGAAGCTGCCGGAAGAGGCGATGCGGCGAATTCGCGGCAGTGAAATCGGCATGGTGTTCCAGGAGCCGATGACATCGTTGAACCCGGTGTTGACGATCGGCCGCCAGATCACGGAGGTGTTGGAACAGCATCGCGGAGCCACCCCGGCTGCCGCCCGCCAGCGCGCCGAACAACTGCTCGGCCTTGTCGGCATCGCCGATCCCGCGCGTAGATTGAAACAATATCCGCACCAGCTGTCGGGCGGCATGCGGCAGCGCATCATGATCGCCATAGCACTTACCTGCGATCCGAAGCTGATCATCGCCGATGAACCGACCACCGCACTGGATGTCACGATTCAGGCGCAAATCCTGGAATTGATGAAACAGCTGACGCGCAGGCTCGACATCGCGCTGATCATCATCACGCACAATCTCGGCGTGGTCGCGCGCTATGCCAGTCGGGTGAACGTCATGTACGCCGGCCGCATCGTGGAAGCCGGCTCCGCCGCGGCGATCTATCACGATCCGCGGCACCCCTACACGATCGCGCTGCTCCGTTCCGTTCCTCGCCTCGATCGCCCGCGGCAGACGCGGCTCGACCCCATCGAGGGGCAGCCGCCCGACCTTACCCGGCTCGACAACGGCTGTGCCTTCCGTCCGCGCTGCCGTTTCGCCGTTGCTGCTTGTGCCGAAGCGCGGCCCGCGCTCGCCCCGGTCGGCGAAGCCGGCCATGTCGCTGCGTGTTTCCGCGCCCATGAAACCGCCGCGGAAACCGGAGAGGCCGCGTGACTGCCTCGGTGACACCGCTGCATCCGCTGCTGGAAGTCAAAGGGCTGCGCATGCACTTCCCTGTCACTGAGGGCATGCTCACGCGCCGCCTGGTGGGGGAAGTAAAGGCAGTCGACGGTGTGGATTTCACCGTGCGGCGCGGTGAGACGCTGGGCCTGGTGGGTGAAAGCGGTTGCGGCAAGACCACCACCGGACGGTGCATTCTGCGGCTGGAGCGTCCGACCGCCGGTGAAATCATCTACGATGGCATTGACCTGGCCGGATTGCGGCGCAAGGACCTTTTGGCCCTGCGCCGCCGCATCCAGGTGATCTTCCAGGATCCTTACAGCTCACTCAATCCGCGTATGACTGTCGGCGCCATCATTGACGAGCCTATGAAAGTGCATGGCATCGAGCCAAACGCGACAAGTCGCGGGGAGCGGGTGCGCGAATTGCTGTCGATCTGTGGTCTCAATCCGAGTTTTGCCGATCGCTACCCGCACGAAATGTCCGGCGGCCAGCGGCAGCGTGTCGGCATCGCACGCGCACTGGCGCTGAATCCCGAGTTCATCGTCTGCGACGAGCCGGTGTCGGCGCTGGATGTGTCGATTCAGGCGCAGGTGGTTAACCTACTGGAAGACCTGCGCGAACAGTTCGGCCTGACCTATCTTTTTATCGCACATGACCTGTCGGTCGTGCGCCACCTCTGCCAGCGCGTGGCGGTGATGTATCTGGGCCGTATCGTCGAGATGGCCGACAGCGACGCGCTGTTCGACGCGCCACTGCATCCGTATACACAGGCCTTGCTTGCAGCGGTGCCGGTCCCTGATCCGTCGATCGAGCAAACCCGGGTCTTCCGCCCGGTCCAGGGGGAAGTGCCAAGCCCGATCAACCCGCCGTCCGGCTGCGTATTCCATCCGCGTTGCCCAATTGCCGTCGAGAGCTGCAAGCACACGCGGCCCGAACCGCGGGAGGTGCGGCCAGGCCACGTGGTCGCGTGCAGCCAGGTGGACAACTAGATCCGTACAGGTAAGGACGTCAGAGAAGCCTATGAGCATCCGAACTCCATATCTCGTCGCGACGCTTGGCCTGGCGTTGATTTCTGCATCTGCTGCCCCCAGCGCGGCCGTCGAAACACCGAAGCATGGCGGGACGCTGACCTACATGATCCCCGCCGACTCGCCGCCCAGCCTCGATGGTCATCGCGAAACCACCTACGCCACCGTACACGCCACGGCACCGTTCTACAGTGTGCTGATCCGTATCAATCCGAACGACCCGTCCTCGCCGACGGACTACGTATGCGATCTCTGCACCGAGATGCCGACCCCGACCGATGACGGCACGACCTACGCATTCCGGATACGCGACGGAGTAAAATGGCACGATGGCTCGGCGCTGACCGCTTACGACGTGGCGACAAGCTGGCAGGAGATCGTACACCCTCGGCCGGGCGGTTCGAGCGCGCGGGAAAGCTATTTCGTCATGGTTGACAGTGTCGAGGCACCCGATCCGACGACGGTCGTGTTCCATCTGAAATTCGCCACCAGCGCATTCCTGCCGGCGCTGGCAGACCCATTCGCCTACATCTACAAAAAGGAAATACTCGACAGGGATCCTCATTGGTACGAGAAGAATGTCATGGGTTCCGGCCCCTTCAAGTTCGTCGATTACCAGATCGGCCAGTCGATCAAGGGCGTGCGGAACCCGAATTACTATCACAAAGATCTACCCTATCTCGATGGGTTCACGGCCATCTTCGCCGACAAACAGTCCGTGCGTCTGGATGCCATCCGCGCCGATCGGGCGGCGATGGAGTTCCGGGGTCTGCCGCCATCCGCTCGTGACCAACTGGTAAAGGAACTCGGCGACAAGATCACAGTGCAGACCGGCGACTGGAACTGCGTGAACATGATCACGCCGAACCACAAGAGGAAGCCATTCGACGACGTAAGGGTCAGGCGAGCCCTGACGCTGGCAATCGACCAGTGGCACGGCGCGCCGGCGCTGTCGAAGATCGCCAATGTGCACACGGTCGGCGGCATTGTGTTTCCCGGCTCGCCGCTCGCGGCCACCAAGGAGGAGTTGCAACAGATTCCGGGATATTGGCCCGACATCGAGAAGTCGCGCGCCGAGGCAAGACGGCTCCTGAAAGAGGCTGGTGCCGAGGGACTGACGTTTGAATTGATGAACCGCAATGTCGACCAGCCCTACAAATACATCGCCACCTGGGTGATGGACGAGTGGAGCAAGATCGGGCTGCACGTGACGCAGCGTGTGCTGCCAACCGGGCCGTTTTTCGATGCCCTGCGCAACAATGCATTCGACGTGACGGTAGACTTCAACTGCCAAGGATTGGTCAATCCGCTCCTGGATGTCGGAAAATTCATGCCGCATTCGGTTTATACTGAGAACTACGGCAACTATGACGATCAGACGGACATCGACCTCTATCAGGCGCTCCTGCACGAGACCGATCCCTTAAAGCAGCGGGTCAGGATGCGCGAGTACGAGACCTATGTGCTGGATACCCAGGCACACATGTTCATGATGCCGTGGTGGGAGCGGATCGTGCCGATGCGCGCCTATGTTAAAGGCTGGAAAATCAGCCCCAGCCACTATGTGAACCAGGATCTGGCGACGGTTTGGCTCGATAAGTAGCCGGTCCATGAACGACGAACGGCCCGGCGCGGGTGCTGCATAAGCGGCTCTTGTGTCTCGTCTGCGCAAGAGGAAGGGAACAAAATATAAACGCGGAGGATGCTGATGCGCTCCTATACGCTTCCGGCGGCGGCCTTTGCCGCGACGCTCGCTGTGACCTCTGGCTTGCCAGCCTGGACCGCCGATACGCCCAAACGTGGAGGCGTTTTGACCTACATGATCCCGGCGGACGCGCCGCCGAGCCTGGACGGCCATCGGGAGGGTACCTACGCGACCATTCACTCCGTGGCGCCATTCTACAGCGTGCTGATGCGGGTCGATCCCGCCGATCCGGCGGATACGACGCGCTTCGTTTGTGACCTGTGTCTGGCGATCCCGACACCCACGGACGATGGCAAGACCTACGCATTCAAGATTCGCGAGGGCGTGACATTCCAGGACGGCACCGCCCTGACCGCGGCGGATGTGGCGGCGAGCTGGCACGAGATCATCTTTCCTCGCAAAGGCGTCCTGAGTGCTCGCCAGAATTGGTACTCGATGGTCGATTCGGTCGAAGCTCCCGACCCGACGACAGTGGTTTTCAAGCTGAAGTTCGCCACGACCGTTTTTCTGCCGGCGCTAGCGGACCCTTATGGGTTCATTTACGAAAAGCAGATCCTCAACAAGGATCCGCATTGGTACGAAATGCATGTGATGGGGTCCGGTCCATTCCGTTTCGTCAGCTACGAGATCGGCCAGTCGATCAAGGGCGAACGCAACCCCAATTACTATTTGAAGGGACTACCGTATCTTGATGGATTCGTCGGCATCTATGCGCCGAAGCAAGCCGTGCGTGTTGACGCGATCCGGGCCGACCGTGCCGCCATCGAGTTCCGCGGCTTGCCGCCATCGGCCCGTGACGAGCTCAAGGAAAGCCTGGGTGACCGGCTGACGGTGCAGGAGAGCGACTGGAACTGCGGCAACCTCATCACGCCCAATGCCAGGCGCAAGCCGTTCGACGATGTTCGCGTCCGCAAGGCACTGCTTCTGGCCATCGACCAATGGGACGGCGCGCCGGCGCTGTCCAAGATCGCCAATGTGCGCACTGTCGGCGGCATTGTCTTCCCGGGCTCGCCACTGGCCGCCACCAAGGCAGAGTTGCAGACCATGGCGGGGTTCTGGCCGGATATCGATAAATCCCGCGCCGAGGCGAGGCGGCTGTTGCACGAGGCGGGTGCCGACGGCCTGACATTCGAACTGCTGAATCGCAATGTCGACCAGCCGTACAAATTCGTCGGCACATGGCTCATCGACCAATGGAGTAAGATCGGGGTGACCGCCACCCAGAAGGTGGTACCGACCGGACCGTGGTTCGCGGCGATGCGCGGTGGCGACTTCGACGTCGTCGTAGAGGCGAACTGCAACAGCATCGTCAATCCCGTGCTGGACACGCAAAAGTATTTACCGCACGATATTTTCGTCGAGAACTATGGCTACTACACGGATCCGGTGGAAGCCGACATCTACCAGAAGATGCTGCACGAAACCGACCCACTGAAGCAACGCATACTGATGCGCGCCTATGAGCGGCAGATCGTCGACGTGGAGGCGCACGAGTTCCCGATGCTGTGGTGGAACCGGATCATGACCTACCGGTCCTACGTCAAGGGCTGGAAGATCGGGCCGAGCCACTACATCAACCAGGACCTGGCTACAATATGGCTTGACAAGTAGGGTCAAGCTTCGCGGATGTTCTATAAAGGACAAAAGCCAGCAGTGAGACAGGACCGCATGGTCAGCTTTACTGCCGCTATAAAGGGCTTCAGGGGAGGGATTACACGACCATGCGGATGTCGCGATTGATAGCCTGCCTTGGCGTTTCTCTTGGTGCAGTCTGGGCGCCGCCTGCGCGGGCAGACGATGCGCCGAAACGCGGCGGCACCCTGACCTACATGATTCCGGCGGATGGCGGGCCGAGCCTGGATGGCCATCGGGAAACAACGTTTGCGGTCCTGCATGCGACGGCGCCGTTTTATAGTGTGCTGGTGCGAATCAATCCGGATAATCCTGCCTCGACTACGGACTTTGTCTGTGATCTCTGCACTGAGATGCCGGCTCCGACCGATCAGGGCCTGACCTACACGTTCAAGATCCGTGAGGGTGTCAAGTTCCACGACGGCACGCCGCTTACCGCGCACGACGTGGCCACAAGCTGGCGCAAGATCGTCAGCCCGCCCAAGGGGGTGGCCAGCGCGCGCGAGAATAATGTTGTCATGGTGGACAAGATCGAAGACCCCGACGACACCACCGTCATCTTCCGGCTGAAATTCGCCACTCTATCGTTCATGCCGGCGCTCGCCGATCCGTATTCATTTATCTATTCCAAGAAAATCCTCGACCAGGATATGCACTGGTACGAGAAGAACATCATGGGCTCGGGCCCATTCAAGTTCGAAAGCTACGACATCGGCCAGTCGGTAAAGGGGGTGCGCAACCCGGACTACTACCACAAGGGCCAGCCCTATCTGGACGGGTTCACCGCGATCTTCGCGCCGAAGCAGGCGGTCCGCATCGATGCGATCCGCGCCGATCGTGCGGCGATGGAGTTTCGTGGACTGCCCCCATCCACCCGCGACCAGCTCGTGAAGGAATTGGGCGACAAAATCACGGTGCAGGAGAGTGACTGGAACTGCGGCAACGTCCTGACGCCGAACCACAAGAAGAAGCCTTTCGATGACGTGCGGGTGCGCAAGGCGCTGTTCCTGGCCATCGACCAGTGGCGGGGCGCTGCCGCCCTGCAGAAGATCGCCAATGTCCGCACGGTCGGCGGCATCGTCTTCCCCAGCTCGCCGCTGGCCGCGACCAAGGAGGAGCTGCAACAGTTGCCCGGCTATTGGCCGGATATCGAAAAGTCCCGCGCGGAGGCCCGTCGATTGTTGAAGGAGGCGGGGCAGGAGAACCTGTCCTTCGAGATGCTCAATCGCAACGTGGACCAGCCCTATGTCATTGTCGGCACCTGGCTGGTGGACGAGTTCAGTAAAATTGGCGTCAAAGTGACGCAGAAGATCGTCCCGACCGGCCCCTGGCTGGAGGCGATGCGAGCAGGCGACTTCACCGTGGCGCTGGAGGCCAACTGCCAGAACATGGTGAACCCCGTCGCCGATACTGGCCGCTACCTGCCGCACGAACTCTACAGCGAGAACTTTGCCTACCACGACGACCCGGTGCAGGCAGCGCTGTACGACAAGATGCTGCACGAAACAGACGTCGCCAAAGCCCGGGTGCTGATGCGTGAATATGAGCGTCAGACCATCGATGTCGGCGCGCACCAGCTTATGGTGACCTGGTGGTATCGTATCCTGCCGATCCGCTCCTATGTGAAAGGCTGGAAGATCAGCCCAAGCCACTATCTCAACCAGGATCTGGCGAATATCTGGCTGGACAAATAAATGTATCGGTATGTCCTGAAGCGCGTGCTGCTGGTGATCCCCACTCTGGTCGGGGCGGCCGCGCTCGTGTTCCTGCTGATGCGGCTGATTCCGGGTGACATCTGTGTGGTACGTCTGGGCTCCGGCGGCGGCAGCTTCGACCCGCGCGCCATCGCCGCCTGCCACGCGGAACTCGGGATGGATCGTTCGGTGGTGGTGCAATTCATCGACTTCGTCTGGGGATTCTGCCGCCTCGATTTCGGCACCTCGATGTGGTCGGGCAAGCCGGTGACCACGGAGATTTTGGCCCGGCTGCCGATCTCGCTTGAGATCGCGGTATTGGCGACCGTCGTCGCGATCTCGATTGCCATTCCGCTCGGGGCAATCTCGGCGCTGAAGCAGAACACCTGGCTCGACGTCGCGGTCCGCGTGTTTGCCATCGGCGGTATCGCCACGCCGTCGTTCTGGCTTGGAATCGTCTCCATCCTGCTGGTGCTCGATGTCACCAGTGCGATTACCGGCGCGCCGTGGATGCCACCGATAGACTATGTGCCGATCTGGCAGGACCCAATCCGCAATCTGTCCATGGCATTCCTGCCCGCCGTCACCGTCGGGTACCGCTACGCCGCCGTCAGCATGCGCATGACCCGTTCGGCCATGCTGGAGGTGATGCGGGAGGATTATATCCGCACTGCGCGCGCCAAGGGCCTGATCAACAAGCTGATCATTAACCGGCATGCGCTGAAGAATGCACTGCTGCCGGTGGTCACCCTGATCGGGATCGAGTTCGCCTTCCTGATCGGCGGCCTGGTCGTCACAGAACAAGTGTTCAACCTGAACGGCGTCGGCCGCCTGTTCGTGCAGGCGGTGCAGAACCAGGACTACACATTGACCCAGGCGCTGGTCATGCTGACCGTCACCGTCTTCGTGTTGACCAACCTTGTGGTCGATCTGCTCTACGCGTGGCTCGACCCACGCATCCGCTTCGCCTGACGGGAGCCGCGCATGTCAGTCTCCGCCCCCACGCACGCAGCAACACCAGCCATCGCCGAGGCCACGCGGGAGGTCCGCCGTACGCCGTGGGGAGCGATCCTGAGCTTCTGCCAGCGGGAACCGCTGGGTGCATTTGGCATGGCCATCGTGATCATCATGGCTGTCGCGGGATTTTCGGCGGAGTTGATCGCCCCTTACAGCCCGACGGCCAATGACTTCGCGGTCATGACAGAACCGCCGAGCTGGGCGCATTGGCTGGGCACTGACCAGTTCGGCCGGGATCTGCTGTCGCGCATCATCTACGGTGCCCGGACGGCATTGATCGTGGGTTTGAGCTCTGCGCTGGTTGGCGGTGTCGCCGGCCTGGTGCTGGGCGTTGGGAGTGCCTATTTCGGCGGACCGATCGATCTGGTGCTTCAGCGCGTCTTCGACGTCATGATGGCGTTTCCGCTGATCATCATGGCCCTTGCCGTCGTGGCGATCTTTGGCACGGGCGTGCAGAACGTGATCATCGCCATTACCATCCCGCTGATTCCGCGCTGTGCCCGCGTGGTGCGGTCGTCCGCCCTGGCGATAAGGGAGGTGCCGTATGTCGATGCTGCGCGGGCTTGTGGTTATAGCCATGTGCGCATCATCGTGCGCCACATGGTGCCGAACGTCGTTGCGCCGTTCCTGATCATGATCACGGCGTTTGTGGGCCAGGCGATCCTGGCAGAGGCGTCGTTGTCGTATCTGGGCCTTGGTGTGCAGGAGCCGGTGCCAGCGTGGGGTCTGATGTTGCAAGGGGGTGCCGAGGAATATGCCTCGACGGCCCCATGGATCGCCATCTTCCCAGGCCTTGCGATCATGCTTTCCGTGCTGGGAATCAACCTGTTCGGCGATGCGCTGCGCGACGAACTGGATCCGAAGCTGCGCAATCGGTAAAGCCGCCTGCGGCTGGTGTGTCGTTGGCGGCTTATATCTATCTGATTTTGTGGTGTGATTTGGTTGCGGGGATAGGATTTGAACCTATGACCTTCAGGTTATGAGCCTGACGAGCTACCGGGCTGCTCCACCCCGCGCGGGTGGTGGGTGACGCTCCGTTTATTTTCCGGGGCGC
>JARLIN010000205.1 GCA_031291715.1 Rhodopila sp.
CCTACCGGAAGCTGGGTGTTTCCCATCTCAGCTTCGACTTCCGCGCCGCGACGTTGGGGCGGACGCTGGAACGCATGGACTGGTTCGCGCGGGAGGTCATGCCGCACACCGCCTGACTTTACACCGCCGTGCCGCCGTGCGGACGCCGCACTGACGATCGTGCAGTGGCAGGACGGGCGGATCGTCACCACCTCGCCATCCGAAATGGCGGTGGCACCGGCGATCTGGCCGAAAGGGTGACGAGGTCTGGCACTCTGTCCGTCTGGCACTCTGTCATGACAGGGCCACCGCGTGAGTGACCCGGTGTACGGGGTCCGGAGAATGGACCGCGTTGGGGGTCTGGTTGGGTCAGACTCAGCCGCCGAACCCACACAGGAACGATCGAGCGCCAATGCCAACCCATACCCATCGCGCAATCCAGGACTGTTCAGGCGGATACCTGTCATGAAGCGGACGCTTGCGCACACCCCGACACCCGCCTATGTGGGGGCGCCAAGGTAGCGGAAAGGCTCGGCCGCCCATGGCTCTCGATATTCCACAGCAGACACTTCCCTCATCCTCCCGTGCGGAGGTGGTGGCCTCTCGCGTCGAAGAGGCTTTGGCGTTTGACGATGTGCTCGTCGTTCCCGCCTATTCCCAGGTGCTCCCCTCCTCCACCAGCACCGTTACGCGGCTCACGCGCAGCATCACGCTGAACATTCCGCTGATCTCGTCCGCAATGGACACGGTCACCGAGGCGGAGATGGCGATCGCGATGGCGCAACTTGGCGGCATGGGGGTCATTCATAAAAACCTCAGCCCCGAAGAACAGGCCGCCCAGGTCCGCCGGGTCAAGAAATACGAATCCGGCATGGTCGTGAACCCGCTCACGATCCATCCCGACCAGACGCTGGCCGATGTGAAAATGCTGATGACCGCGCACCACATCAGCGGCATCCCGGTGGTGGAGCGAGAAACCAACCGCCTGGTCGGCATTGTCACCAACCGCGACGTCCGGTTCGCCACCGAACCCACCCTCAAGGTCTATGAGCTGATGACGCGGGAGAACCTGGTAACGGTCACCGCCGACGTCAGCGCCGACCGGGCTCGGCATCTGCTGCATAAGCATCGGATCGAGAAGCTGATCGTCGTCGATGACGCCTATCGCTGCATCGGCCTGATCACCGTCAAGGACATGGACAAGGCCGAGTCCCACCCATTGGCCAACAAGGACGAACTGGGGCGCCTGCGTGTCGCCGCCGCGACGGGGGTCGGACCTGACGGCGAGGCCCGCGCCCGTGCGCTGATCGCCGCCGAAACCGACATCATTGTCGTCGATACGGCGCACGGCCATTCCGAAGGTGTGCTGCGCGCCGTGGAGGCGATCAAGAAAGCCTCCAACACCGTGCAGGTCATCGCCGGCAACGTCGCGACCCCGGAAGGGGCGCGTGCCCTGATCGCGGCCGGCGTCGATGCCGTGAAGATCGGCATCGGTCCCGGCAGCATCTGCACCACGCGCATCGTCGCCGGCGTCGGCGTGCCGCAGTTCACGGCCGTGATGGAAACCGCGGCGGCCTGCAAGGAGCAGGGTGTTCCCGCGATCGCCGATGGCGGCATGCGGACCAGCGGCGACGTCGTCAAGGCGATCGCCGCGGGCGCCGATTGCTGCATGATCGGCAGCCTTCTCGCCGGCACGGACGAGGCGCCGGGCGAGGTCTTCCTGTATCAAGGCCGTTCCTACAAATCCTATCGCGGCATGGGCAGCCTGGGCGCGATGGCCCGAGGATCAGCGGACAGGTATTTCCAGCAGGACATCAAGGACCAGCTCAAGCTGGTTCCGGAAGGTGTCGAGGGCCGCGTCGGCTACAAGGGGCCGGTCGGCAACGTGGTGCATCAGCTCGTGGGCGGCCTGAGGGCTGGCATGGGCTACACCGGCAGCGCGGATATCGCCACGTTGCAGACGAACACCCGCTTCCGCCGCGTCACCGGCGCGGGGCTGCGGGAAAGCCACGTGCACGACGTCGCCATCGACCGCGAGGCACCGAACTACCGGCAGGACTGAGGACGCTACAGGCTCCTTCGCCAGTTCAGGAATTCCTGGAACAGCCGCTCTCTCTGGCCGGCATCCATTGCCCCGCCGGATGTCGTGTCGTGTGGTACGCGGTTTAATCCCGTGCCATTCGGCACGCGGTCGGATGTCGTGCCATGCGGCACGGGGTCGGATGCCGTGCCATGCGGCACGCGGTCTGATGTCGTGCCATGCGGCACGGGGGCGGATGCCGTGCCATGCGGCGCGCGGTCGGATGTCGCGTCGTTTGGCACGCGGTTCGATCTCGGGCCGTTAGGCGCACGGTCGGATGTCATGGCATTTGGCGCAACGGGTTTCCGCTTGGGCATAAACGTCCGCTGCTGGGCGGCGGCGTGTTCCTCGATCGTCCCCGCGCGATCCTGCGCCAGCCATTCGGCTACAGGCCAGAAGCGCTGCCACCCGGGAACCTCCGCCGCCATATCGAACCCCGGCAGCCCGCTGCCACGCCCTGCCAGCCGATCGGCCAGCCTGGCCATTGCCAAGTACTCCCCCAGATTCGGCGCCCAGGCATAAGACCCCAGCACCAGCGGCACCCCGACCGTGTCGATCGGCCAGCCCATCCGAGCCTCACCGGCGGCGAGAATAGGATAGTCTTCCGGCAGGATTTGCGTCGGGAAAACGCCGCCTGGCGCTCCGCCCGGCATGACCATCGGCAGCAGATGGACATTGTCGGACTGCTTCACGCCGAAGAAGAGCCCCGAGGGCTTGGGGGCGACAAGGATCATCGCAGGAACCTGCCCGTGCAGGACCGCAGGAAGGGCCTGTTCGTGGTCGAGATACAGCGGATCGACGCGCAACGAAGCCAGATCCAGCAGCAGGGACGCCGTTATTTGCGTCACGCTCCCGCGTGGACCCAGATTGACGTGCTCTCCGGCCAGTTGCCGCAACTCTCCGATGCGCCGGGACGCCAGAACCTGCACGGCCATCACGTCCAACCGCCCAATAAGGCGGATGGCGTGCCCGACCTGCTTCGACGCCCCCATTCGCTCCATGGCCGCCAAAGCCGTCGAGGGCAGGATCGAAGCCGCGACCAGGTCGTGATCGATCAGGCAGGCAACACTATCGAGAACGCCGCCGCTTGATTTGGCGTACAAGCGGTTATCGCTTCGTCCCAGCCGTGCGACCATCTCATTCGCGATCTGGAGCGACGCCGGCTGACCATCGGCCGAAACCACGGCGATCGCGCCTTCGTCCGTTGGTCGTGGGCTTTCAACCGCGGTCCGCCCTGCCAGACTTGCCAGCACACCTCCCACCAATGTCGTCCGCCGTGACGGCACGCTAGGGAACCTTCGCGCCGCGCACGGGCGGCATGTACCACGGCACCGCCCGGTCATGCGGTTTGGAGACGCCCGGATGACCGCGGACGAAATCGCTGCCGGAATGATCGGCCGGCAGGCGCGAGTGAAACGATGATCCCGACACAGCACCGCACATGATCCGCCCTCCCCAATGGCTCAGAAGGGTTAGGACGTCCGGCCGAGTCGCGCGGTTCACGTGCGATTGAACGGCTGATGCGGCGAACGGCGACCGAACGGGCTGATTGTGCGCGACGGCTGACGAGGCAACGGACGGCCCGTCAGGTGATGTTGCCATCATGGCGACCCTGCGCCAATCTCGCGGTGATGGTTTCGCATCGCGCTTGCCACGTGGCCGCCGGCCGACGGGCGTGTGCCGTCGCTACGGAATCGAATAAGATGGCCGAATCTTCCGAATAGTTCTGACCAGGCCATGACGCTGGAGGGGCGGCCCTGCGTCGGCCTTTTCACCGGCTCATTTTACGAAACTGTAACTACAAGCAGGGGGACACAAATACATGGCTGATCCGAACAACCGCTACGGCCTGACCGCCGCCCGCACGCATGGAACGCCGGGGCGGGAGATCCGGCCCCGCAGCCTGACGGTCGATATCCACTCCCATGTGCAGGTGCCGGCTGCCGCCGATCATGTCCGGCCGCACCAGACGCCCGATCCGCGGGCGAAAGTCTATACCGAGGAAACCCGCATCCTGACCCGCAAGCAGGACGAGGACCGGACGCCGAACCTGACGGATCTGGCGCTGCGGATGCGTGACTTCGATGCGATGGGCCTGGATGCGCAGGTCATCAGCCCCGCGCCGGCGCAGTGCTACTACGGTGTGCCGGCGGAGATCGGCATCCAGGCGGCCCGCATCGTCAACGAAGGCGTCGCGGCGATCGCGGCGAAAATGCCCTCCCGGATTCCCGCCGCGATGGGCTCCGTGCCGCTGCAGGCGGGCGGCGCGGCAGCGGCGGAGGAGCTGGAATACGCCATGAAGAGGCTGGGCTTGAAAGGCGTCGAAGTGCTGGCCCATGTGGGCGACCTGGAGCTTTCGGACCCCTCGTTCGAGCCATTCTGGGCCAAGGCCGAGGCGCTGGGCGCGGTCGTCTTCATCCATCCGAGCGGCTTTACCGAACCCAGGCGTTTCGGGCGGTTCTATTTCAGCAACGTCATCGGCAATCCGCTGGACACGACGATGGCCCTGCATCACCTGATCTTCGACGGCGTGCTGGAGCGCTATCCGAACCTGAAGATCATCGCCTCGCACGGCGGCGGGTATCTGCCGGCCTATTCGGGACGCATCGACCATGCGTGGGGCGCACGCAGCGACGCGCATGGGACACTGCCAAAGCCCCCCAGCTTCTACCTGAGGAAGATCTACCTCGACACGATCGTGTTCACGCCGCACCAGTTGGAGGCTTTGGTGAAGCTGTTTGGCGTCGAGAAGATCCTGTTGGGGACCGATTACCCGTATGACATGGGTGAGTACGATCCGCTCGGGCACATCGCGTCGGTAACGTCGTTCAGCGAGGCGGACAAGGCGGCGATCGCCGGAGGAAACGCGAAGGCGCTGTTCGGGTTGTAGGACTGTCGCCGGGCCATGACGAAGGGGGGCCGCCCGTGGGTCAATCTTTACGGCGCTCGGTATAATTTTGACGGTGAGGCACGGTGTTTGTACCGTGTCATGGCCGTGCTTGGCGCGGCCACCCACGACTTGCTGTGTGGACGTGGTAAGGTCCTGGGTGAACGGACCGAGCCCGGTCGTGACACAAATGAACAGGACGTCGCTGCAACCCGCCCGCCCGAAAGCCCGGGCCTCGATCCACCCGCTCTATGAAGCTTGCGACGCAGCGGCCAGCAATTGTTCGATCGGGTCCCATACGAACGCCGTCTGCGTGACCGCCTGGCCCGCGATCTGTATGGTTTGCTCGGCGACCGGCCGGCCGCCGAGCCTTTGGTAGAACCACCGGCTCGGGTTGTCGCGCAGCACCCACAAAAAGGCCGAGTTGCAGCCGATATCGACCAGATGCGACCCAGCGGCCAGCATCAGCCGGCGGCCGACACCGCGCTCCCGCCAGTCGTCCAGCACATACAGCGTCTCGACCTCGCCTTGCGCCAGTCGTTTACCGCCGATTTCCGCGTGCCGCGCCCGGCCGGCCGTGGTGAAACCGATGATCCGAGGTCCACTGCCGGCCGGCACGTCGGGGCCGGAAGCGGTGGCGACCATCACCCCCGTGCCGCCGCGGATCGCCGCCTCATAATGTGCGGCCTGTCGCGACACCGATAGTTTGGCCAGGAACATGTCGGGCAGAATGCCGGGATAGGTGCTGCGCCACGCGGCGACATGGACCGCACCGATAGCGATCGCATCCGCCACACGGGCCTTGCGCAAAGAGATCACGTCGTCCGCTCCAGCACCGCGGTGAAGAATCCGTCGGTGCCGTGCCTGGCCGGAGTCAGCGACAGGAAGTCGCCGCTGTTCGGCGGGGGCTGATCCAGCGGCCAGGCCTGGGCCAGCGGGACCACGGCGAACGCGGGATGGCGAAGCAGGAAGGCGGTCACCTGAGCCTCGTTTTCCTCTTCGAGCAGGGAGCAGGTAGCGTAGACCAATCGCCCTCCCTTGCGAACTAAACTCTGCGCCGTATCCAGGATGCTCGCCTGCTTGGGCAGCAATTCAGCAAGGTCGGTTTCCTTTAACCGCAGACGGGCGTCCGGGTTGCGCCGCCATGTGCCGGTGCCGGTGCACGGGGCATCGACCAGCACGCGATCGAACGTACCGGCACGCCGTTTGAGCCATTTGTCTCCGGGCTCCACCAGATGGCGTTCAACGTTATGGACCCCCGCGCGGCGGAGGCGCCGGACCGCGCCGTCCAGCCGGGGGGCGGACACGTCGCAGGCGACGATCTGGCCGCGATTTTCCATCGCACCGGCCAAGGCGAGGGTCTTCCCCCCGGCACCGGCACACCAGTCCACGACGCGCATCCCAGGGGCGGCGCCCACCATCGCGGCGACAAGCTGGCTGCCTTCGTCCTGGATCTCGATCAGGCCGGACTGGAATGCGGGACCGCTGGTGATCGGACGGCGGCCATCGATCCGCAGGCCCCAAGGGGAGAACCGGGTAGGCTGCGCCTCCCATCCCTCGGCGGCGAGGGCGGCACGGGCCTGCTCGCGATCGCCTTTCAGCAGGTTGACCCGCATATCGAGTGCCGCGGGTTGCGACAGCGCTGCCATCTCGGCCGGCAGGCTGGTGCCGAAGCGCGCGGAAAGCCTCGGCAGCAGCCAGTCCGGTATCTCCATCCGCACCGCGTCGGGCATGGCGGGGTGATCGATAGTGTGGCCTTCGATCCGGGCGAGGGCAGCGGATTCCGCGCGGTCGAGCGGCGGAGCGGCGAACTGGCCGCCGGAGAATGCCTGCTGGACGCCGGCTTTGGTCCAGCCTTCGAGCAAAAGGGACGCGGCGACGAGCAGGCGCGGCGATTGCGGCGCATCCCCCAGCCACCAGCCGAGACGCCGGCGGGCACGCAGCACGCTCCAGACGCGGTCCGAGACGGCGCGACGGTCGCCGGAGCCGATATAGCGGCGCGAGCGGAAGAAATCGTTGGCGACGGCATCGGCGGGGCGTTTCGGCGCACCCTCCACAACGATCAGCAAATCGATCGCGGCCGCGATCCGCGCGGCGGGAGTCAAACCGGCAGGTCGGTCAACGCCGACAGTTCAGGCAATTCAATCACCGTTGGCTAAGAATACAGGGAGAGGACCGGATACACCGCCCTGCCCTGTTTGACCACGCCAATCGCTATGAGGCGCCGGGCGGCAAACTGACTGTCGGGCAGGCCCCGTCGTCCTCCCCGCCATGGCGGGGCGTGTCCCACGGCTGTCTGCGCACTAAGGAGTGAGGGCGGGACATGCCCGGGCATGACGAACAGAGCACCATCAAACCAGGTGGCAGGCCACGCGATGTCCGGGCTGGACCTCCCGCAACACCGGCTCCTCGGTCCGGCAGCGTGGCTGGGCCAGCGGGCAGCGCGGGTGGAAATGGCAACCAGGGGGCCGGTTGATCGGGCTGGGCACGTCGCCCATGACGTGTTTCTTGTCGCGCCGGATCGACGGATCAGGCACCGGTACGGCCGCCATCAGCGCCTGGGTGTAGGGGTGCAAAGGGCGGGCGAAGATCGACGCCTTGTCGGTGTGTTCGACAATCCGGCCGAGATACATCACCGCGACGTCGTGGCTGACATGCTCCACCACCGCCAGATTGTGCGAGATGAACAAATAGGACAGCCCCTCCTGCGCCTGGAGGTCCATCAGCAGGTTGATGACCTGCGCCTGCACCGAGACATCCAGCGCCGAAACCGGCTCATCCGCCACGATGAAGCGCGGGCCCAGCGACAGCGCACGGGCGATGGAGATCCGCTGCCGCTGGCCGCCGGAAAACTGGTGCGGAAAGAGGCCCATTTGCCGCGGCTGGAGGCCGACCTTGGCGAACAACGCGGCCACGATCTCCCGCCGTTCCGCGGCCTTGGCGATGCCGTGCACCATCAGCGGCTCGGCCACGATGTCGCCGGCGCGCTTGCGCGGGTTCAGCGACGAGTACGGGTCCTGGAAGACGATCTGCATGCGCCGGCGCAGCGCGCGCAGTTCTGCCGGCGGCAGTTTGGTGATGTCGTTGCCCTGGAAGCGAATGGCGCCGCTGGACGGCTCTATCAGGCGAAGGATGGCGCGTCCGACGGTGGATTTGCCGCAGCCGCTTTCGCCGACGAGACCCAGGGTGCGGCCTTCGGCAATGCTGAAGCTGATGCCATCGACGGCGTGGACGCGGTCGATGACGTTGCCGAACAGGCCGGTGCGGGCGGGAAAGGTCTTGCGCAGGTCAGTGACGTCGAGAAGCATTGTCATGTCACCCAGCAGGCGGCCGCGTGGCCGGGTCGTTTCGGCTCCAGCGGCGGGACTTCGTCCCGGCAACGGCCGATCGCGGATTGGCAGCGGGGCGCGAAGGCACAGCCTTTCGGCAGGTCGTTCAGCGGCGGCACGATCCCGGGGATTTCCCGCAGCCGCTCTCCCTCACCACCGCCAAACCGCGGTACGGACGCGAGCAGTCCTTGCAGGTACGGATGGCACGGATCAGCGAAGAGGTCCTTCGTGCGCCCCTCCTCCACCTTGCGGCCGGCATACATCACGATCATCCGATCGGCGGTTTCGGCGACGACGCCAAGATCATGCGTGATCAGAACGACCGCGGTGCCGAGTTCCTTGCGAAGGTCGCCGATCAGGTCCAGCACCTGCGCCTGGATCGTTACGTCCAATGCGGTCGTCGGTTCGTCGGCGATCAGCACTTTCGGCTTGCAGGCCAGCGCCATGGCGATCATCGCCCGCTGGCGCATGCCGCCGGACATCTGGTGCGGATACTCGCGGGCACGCCGTTCCGGGGCCGGAATGCGAACGTGGTGCAGCATCTCCACCGCCCGTGCATTCGCCGCCCGACGGGAGACGTTCTCGTGCAGCGACACCATCTCGGCGATCTGACGGCCGACCGTCAGCAGCGGATTCAGCGCTGTCATCGGCTCCTGGAAGATCATGGCGATCTGGCTGCCGCGCATCCGCCGCATGCTGGCCTCGTCCAGGGCCAGCAGGTCGGTGCCGGCGACCTTGACCATTCCGGCGGTGATCTGACCCGGCGGCGATGGGATCAGCCGCATCAGCGACAGGGCGGTCATGGTCTTGCCGCAGCCGGATTCGCCGACGATGGCCAGGGTTTCGCCGGCTTCGACGCTGAACGAGACGTCCTGTACGGCGCGCACGATGCCGCCGCGGGTGTGAAACACCGTGGTCAGGCCGGAGACTTCCAGAACCGGTGCCATCAGTCGCCCTGCCGTGGATCGAGGATGTCTCGGAGCGCATCGCCGAACAGGTTGGTGCCAAACACCACGAGGCTGATCGCGAGGCCGGGGAAAATCACCAGCCACGGCGCCGAACGCATATATTCCGCTGCCGATTCGGATAGCATGCGGCCCCAGGACGGATAAGGCTCCGGCACACCCAGCCCGAGGAAGGACAGCGATGCCTCGGTCAGGATGGTCGAGCCAAGCTGCGCTGTGGCCAGCACGATCAGCGGCGCCAGCGTATTGGGGAAGACATGCACCAGGGCGATACGCGCCTGACTCATGCCGACGGCACGCGCGGCCTCCACATAGTTCAGTTCGCGCAGGGACAGCACATTAGCGCGGATCACCCGGGCCACGTTCGGGACCAGCGGGATGGCGATGGCGATGATGGTATTGGTCAGCGACGGTCCCAGCGAGGCGGTGATCACGAGGGCCATCACGAGCAACGGCAGGGACTGCATGATCTCCGCCACACGCTGCACGATCAGGTCGAACCAGCCGCCGAGATACCCGGATGCCAGGCCCAGCATCGCACCCAGGCCGCTGCCGATGCAGGTGGCGCCCAATGCGACCGCGAGCGAGATACGCGCGCCATGGATCATGCGGCTGAGCACGTCGCGGCCCATCATGTCCGCACCCATCAGGTAGGTGCTGCTGGGCGGTGCCAGAGAGGCACGCGGGTTCGTGGTCAGCGGATCAAGCGGCGCCACCACACCCGCGAATACGGCCGTCAGGACGAAGACGATCAGAATAAGCGCGCCGATGACACCCAGCGGGTAGCGGCGGGCATAATACAGAACCTCGCTCATGCGCGGAGCCGGATGCGCGGATCGACGAACATATAGGCGAGATCGACGATCAGGTTGACCAGGACGACGACGATCGCGATGAACATGACCAGATTCTGCACCATCGGGTAATCCCGCCAGCGGATCGCCTCCACCAGGAAGCGGGCGACGCCGGGAATGTTGAATACGGTTTCGGTGACGATCAGGCCGCCGAAGAGGAAGGCGGTTTCGATGCCGATCGTCGTGATCACGGGCAATACCGCATTGCGCAGGGCGTGGATGAAGGTGACCGCCGGTTCGGACAGACCTTTGGAGCGGGCGGTTCGGACGTAGTCCTGCCGCAGCACCTCCAGCATGGAAGACCGCGTCAGCCGCATGATCAGGGCCGAACTGCGGAAGCCGACCGTCGCTGCCGGCACGCCGAACATGAGGATCGCGGCGCCCCAGGTCGCCGGCGCCTTGTCATAAATCGGCAGGATGCCGAACCAGTTGACGAACCCCATCAGCACCAGCAGGCCCAGCCAAAAGGACGGCATCGACAGGGCGGCGAGACTGATGACCCTCAGCACGTAATCGAGCCAGGAGTTCTGCCGGACGGCACTGATCACGCCGAACGGCACGCCGGTGCAGACCGCGAACAGCAGCGCCAGGCCGGCGAGTTTCGCGGTGATGGGGATGCGCGGCAGCACCTCGTCCAGCACCGGCTTTTCCGAAACGTAGGAGTAGCCCAGATCGCCGTGCGCGAGCCCGGCGATCCAGTGCACATACTGCGTGACTAACGGCTGATCCAGGCCGAGATCGGTGATGATCTGCTGTTTCTCCGCCGGATCGACCAGGCCGGCACTGTCGAACAGGATGTCGGCGATGTTGCCCGGGACGATGCGCAGCAGCAGGAAAATGGCGACCGACACCCCGAAGAGTGTCAGCACCATCAACCCGATGCGCCGCAGGATGTAGTCAAGCATGGCGGGCTACTGGTCCAGCCAGACGTCCTCGAACCGCCAGTGGTTGTAGATCGTGTTCATCGCGATGTTGATGCCATGCACGCGCGGCCACCAGCAGGTGCCGGCCTTTGCATGGAACACGACGGGGCGGGCGCCGTCGGCCTGCAGGGTCTTGTCGATGTCCCAGACCAGTTTCCGGCGGGCATCGATGTCCTTCATCTGCGACTGCTGATGGAACAGCTTCTCCAGGTCGGCGTTGCAATACGAGGTGTAGTTGCGTTCCGAACCACACAGGTAATTTTCGAAGAACTGCACGTCGGGGTCGTCGATGCTGGTTCCCTGCACGTTCATCGCCACGGAGAAATCCTTTCGCGCGAGGCGGGCATACCAGACCGAGGAATCCAGCGGCTCAAGTTCGCCCTGGATATAGATCGACTTCAGGTGGTCGATCAGAATGACCGCCGCGTCGCGGTAATCGGGGATGTTGCGGGTCGTGACCTTCAGCTGCATCATGTTGTCCGGGCCGTAGCCGAGGGACTTCATGATGCGGCGGCCTTCTTCCCGGCTCTTTTCAACATCCCCACCGTAGCCGGGCACGGTTTCCATATATTCCTTCGACCAGCCCCAGAAACCTTCCGGGGGCGGCAGGTTGGCGCCACCGATCTCGAACGTGCCGCGACTCAGGATGTCGGAGAACGCCTTGCGGTCGATGGCCAGGACCATCGCCTTGCGGATCTGTTCGTTGTCGAACGGGGCGCGGTCCCGGTTCACCAGCAGATTGCCCTGCGTTCCGGTGGACTGCAGCACGCATTGTGTGGCGGGCGCCTGTTCCTGCAGGCTTTTCGTCAATTCGGGTGTCAGGTCGCTGGTGAAGGTCAGGTCGAACTTGCCTGCCACCATGGCGAGCAGCATCGTCGAGCGGTTCGGGATGATGGTGAATTCGATCGCATCCAGATACGGCCGGCCAGGTTTCCAATAATCCGGGTTGCGCACGAGGCGGATTGATTCGTTCTGCTTGAACTCGGCGAACTTGAACGGCCCGGTGCCGATCGGATGGGTCCGCATCTCGTTGGCCGGCACATGGCAGGGATACACCGGCGAGAACCCGCCGGCGAACATCGCCATGATCGACGGCTGCGGATCATTCAGGTGGAAAATCACCTCATGATCGCCGTTGGTGACAATGTCCTTGATGTTGAACCACCAGGTCTTGCGCGGATTTTTCCGCAACTTGCCGTTCACCTTGCCGGTCAGCATATCCCAGGTGCATTTCACGTCGGCGCTGGTGAACGGTTTGCCGTCGTGCCATTTGACCCCGTCCCGCAACTGGAACGTCAGGGTCCGGTCGCCGTCGCTCCAGGCCCAGGACGTCGCGAGATCCGGCACGATCCGGTCCAGCCGGTTCAGCTTGCTCGCGGGGTCGAACACCACCAGGTTGTTGAACACCGACATGAACGGCATGATCGTGGAGATCGTCGCTTCCTCCAGGACCGATGCGCTGGGCGGATTGTCACGATGCGTCACGCGCAAGGTGCCGCCCTTTTTCTGGGCCATAGCGGTGCCCATCGTAGCGAGCAGGCAGGCGACCGTCAGCCAAAGACGTGAACGCATCATCGACGTTTCCCTTCCCTAATTTCCTAGGGTTATTTCAGACTGGTGGGAAACGCCTACATGGGCGTTCCCTTTGCTTTTCGTCATGGCCCGGTTTTTCCGGGCCACTTATTCAGCACATGCCGCGACAGGCTGCCCGGACGGGCCGGGCCATGACGATAAGGGGAAACAATGCCTCCCGCTATCCTCATTCGCCACTAGTATGACCGCGGCATTCCCAGCACGTGCTGACCGACATAGCCGAGAATCAGGTTCGTGGAAATCGGTGCGATCTGGTAAAGTCGTACCTCGCGCCATTTCCGCTCGATCTCATACTCGCGTGCATACGCGAATCCGCCGAACGTCTGCATCGCCGTGTCGGCGGCTTTCCAGGCTGATTCGGAAGCCAGCAGCTTGGCGATGTTCGCGTCCGCCCCGCATTCCTGGCCGTTGTCGAACAAGGCCGCCGCCCGCCGGCACAGCATATCGGCTGCCTCCAGTTCCGCCCAGGCACGGGCGATCGGGAACTGCACCGCCTGGTTCTTGCCGATCGGCGCACCGAACACGACGCGGTCCTTGGCGTATTGCGTGGCTTTTTTCACGAACCAGCGGCCGTCGCCGACCGCCTCGCTGGCAACGAGGATACGTTCGGCGTTCATGCCGTCCAGGATGTAGCGGAACCCCTTCCCTTCCTCGCCGATCAGGCTGTCGGCGGGGATACGGAAATTGTCGAAAAAGACTTCCGTCGTGTTGTGGTTGATCATCGCCTTGATCGGCCGGACCTCCAGGCCTTTGCCGGTGTTCTTCGCCGTCATGTCGATCAGGAAGACCGACAGTCCGTCACTACGCTTCTTCACCTGATCCACCGAGGTCGTGCGCGCCAGCAGCAGCATCATGTCGGAGTGCATGGCCCGTGAGGTCCACACTTTCTGGCCGGTGATCAGGTAGGAATCACCGTCACGCACCGCCCGTGTCTTCAACTGCGTGGTGTCCGAGCCGGTGGTGGGCTCGGTCACGCCGAACGCCTGCAAACGGATGCGACCGGCGGCGATCTCCGGCAGGTATTTGCGCTTTTGCGCCTCGCTGCCGTGCCGCAGCAGGGTGCCCATGATGTACATCTGCGCGTGGCCCTGGCTGGCGACGCAGCCGGAGGCGTTGATTTCCTCCAGGATCACCGCGGCGGCGCGCAGCGGCAGGCCGGAGCCGCCATATTCCTCGGGGATCAGCGCACCCAGGAAGCCGGCTTGCGTCAGTTCGTCGACGAATTCGGTGGGATAGGCTTCCTTGTCTTCCAGGCCGCTCCAGTAGGTGCCGGGGTAGCGGGCGCAGATCCGGCGAACCGATTCGCGCAGTTCCGGATAGTCTTCGCCAAGGGCGACAAGGGTTTCCTCGGACATCGATGTATCTCCGTTGGTTCGGTTGGCGCGCACGCTGCCCAACGATGGGCGAATGGTCAAACCCCCTGCTGGCGTATTTTCGATGGCGGACCATGCAACCCGAAAGGGGGCGAGCTGTTTGTCCGATCGCATGATTCACGCGCCCCAGACGTTCCCGCCCGGTTGTGTCCCTGGGCTTGGTGTAGGCGCTGAGGAGGGTCAGCGGCCCGCCGGGGCGACCGTCCAAAGTCCGGCGTGGGCGGGCCACTGCCCCTCCACGGCGGCCATCGCAGGTCTTCGGTAGGATTTGGTCACCACACCTGAACCGAACCGAAGGACGCCACGATGCCCCCTGAAACCATGGACCTCCCGGCGCCGGTTGCCCGCCCCACCTCCACGCAACGTGACGGCTGACTATTCCGCGAACAGGTCCGGGCCAAACACCTCGTAATGAATGTTTGTCTCCTTGATGCCCAGATCCTTCAGCGTATCATGTTGCATCCGCATGAACGGAATCGGACCGCAGATGTAGTAATCGGCCTCGGGCAACAGGATCGTGTCGGCGCTCTGCCTGACGTCCACAAATCCAGGATAATCGTAATCCTTTCCCTGCACATCGGTCGGGAGCGGTTCGTTGTAATAAACGACCGCCTTGAAGTTGGGGTATTCCGCCACGGTTTCGCGCAGGCGGTTTCTCATGGCCTGTACCCTGCTGTTGCGCGCGCCATGAACGAAAATCACTTGCCGGTTGGGATCCTGCAGCGCCCTTTTCAACATGCTGACCATGGGCGTGAGGCCAACACCTCCGCTGATCAGCACGATGGGAGTGGTGGCGTTGACGTCGATATAGAATGTCCCATGAGGCGCGGACACCTTGACCGCATCGCCTACATTGACGTGATCATGCAGCAGGCAGGAGACGTAGCCTGGAGGCTGTGCCTCGCTGCCGCCCTCGCGCTTGACCGAGATTCGGTAAGTGCGCCCATTGGGCAAATCAGAAATGCTGTACTGCCGGATCTGCTGCACGCCAAGCGCAGGGACTTGCACCGCGACACCAATGTATTGACCGGGCTCGAAGGTTGCGACCGGCCCGCCATCCGCGGGCTCCAGGATAAAGGAGGTGATCACGTCGCTTTCGGGCCGTTTTTCGCGGACCACGAACTCGCGCCATCCTTTCCAGCCACCGACCTTCTCGACGGATTCCTCGTACAATTCGCTTTCCATGCCCATCAGGATGTCCGCGAGATTCCCGTAGGCTTGCGCCCATGCGGAAACGATATCGTCGGTCGCGGCCTCGCCCAGTGCCTCCTTGAACGCCTTTAGCAGATGCTCGCCGATGATCGGGTATTGGTCCGGCCGCACGCCGAGGCTCGCATGTTTGTTCGCGATCCCCCTCAGAAGGGCTGCCAGGCTCTGCGGCTGTTCGATGTTCTGGGCATATGCATATACGGCGCGTGCCAGTGCTTCCTGCTGCTGCCCCATCTGCTGGTGGGCTATGTTGAATATGTTCTTCAGGTCCGGATTGTCCTGTAAGAGGCTTTTATAAAAATGCTGGATAATTTCCTGTCCACGCGCGGCCAGGATGGGTGCCGTTGCCTTGACGGTGTCCTTGGTTTTCTGGGTCAGCATTTGTCTTCTCCCTCCAGGCGCGCCCAAATTGGGAATTTACCTGTTCGAAGCACAGCCGGCGTGACACATAGCGGCTAAAAAGATCCGCCACCACGTTCCGCCCGTTCGTATGTATGGAAAAGGGCCTTGCTAATCTGCCGCCTTCAAATTGTCGCGCCTGGAGACAGGCGTAAATAGGCGCTGCACACTGCGGCGGCCCTGCGCAAGCTGCGGTGCAACGTGTCCGGCCACCCCCTCCAGATCCAAGTCCCTTCATGTCCGTTTGTGTCGCCATGCCTGGTCATATCCGACAGGCATAACGCTCAAATCCGACTCTGGTACTGCGCCTTTGTTTGAGAGCACGATTCGTGCGGTCCAGACTTTCCGCCCGGCGCGATCATGCTCTAACCCCAATCTCGCATGATTCACGCGCCCCAGACGTTCCGCCCGGCGCGATCATGCTCTAATGCCCATCTCGCATGCGAATCCTGTTTGTGACATCCAACCGGCTGGGCGATGCGGTCCTGTCCACCGGACTGCTGGACCATCTGATCCGTACCCACCCGGACGCGCGGATCACCGTGGTCTGCGGCCCGGTGGCCGAGGGCGTGTTCGCGCGCATGCCGAACCGCGAGCGGACGATCGTGCTGCGCAAACAACCCTGGGGCCGGCATTGGCTGCCGCTATGGGCCGCCGCCGTGACGCGATCATGGGACCTGGTGGTGGATATCCGCGGATCGGCTCTGTCCTGGCTGGTGCCGACGCGGCGGCGGGCGGTGTTCCGCCGCGCCGAGGGACCGAAGATCGCGCAGCTTGGGTCGATCCTGAGATTGTCGCCGCCACCACCGCCGGTCGCCTGGACCAGCGAAGCGGACCGGCAACGCGTCTCCGCTTTGCTGCCGGCGGACCGGCCGATCATCGCACTGGCCCCGACCGCGAACTGGGGGCCGAAAACCTGGCCCGCGGACCGGTTCGCCGCGGCGTTTCGGCAGCTGATTCAATCCGGCGCAAAGATCGACGCACGGCCGTCTCTCCTACGTCCTGAGGCGCCCGCCCTTCGTCATGGCCCGGCGCAGTCCGGGCCCTCTGAACCAGCACCGAGCGGTGGCAGATGGCCCGGACTAACGCCGGGCCATGACGATGGAGGAGCGGCCCACGACGGCGGAGCGGGCCACGACGGGCATACACCGGGCCGCGACGCTGGAAGGGGCCATGACGCTGGACGGGGCCATGTCGAGAGGGGGCCGGACACACCCGGCCGTCGCGGGGACGGAGAGTCATTCTCAACGCCGATTGGCATAACCGGTGCGGTGCCGGTTATCCTGGGTGGCCCCGGTCCTGCCGAACGGGCGATGGCAGCGCCGCTGTTGGCCGCGTTGCCGGATGCAATCGACCTCGTCGGCCGCCTCACGCTGCCCGAGGTCGTCGCCTGTCTGGAGCGCGCGTCGCTGTTCATCGGCAATGATTCCGGGCTGATGCATCTGTCGGCCGCCGCCGGTACGCCAACCATCGGCCTGTTCGGCCCGACCGACGCCGCGACCTATGGCCCCACGGGCCACCGCGCGACGGCCGTGATCGGTCCGTCAATGGCCGCGATCACGGTCGAAGAGGTCGTCTCCGCCGCCCGCACGCTGCTCATGCATCCACGCCAAGATGCCGGTGCATCAGCGCGGGATCCGCGCGCAACAGATCGGGCGCTCCTGTCCAGGCCACCTGCCCTTTGACCAGGATCACGACGCGATCGGCCAGCGACAGCACGGCCGAGACCGTCTTGTCCACGACCACCACCGCCACCCCGGCCTCCCGCACGATCCGGATCACCCGCCAGATTTCATCGCGCATCAAAGGCGCCAGGCCCTCTGTCGCTTCGTCCAGGATCAGCAAGCGAGGATTGGTCATCAGCGCTCGCCCGATCGCCAGCATCTGCTGCTCCCCGCCCGAAAGGTGATTGCCGCGGTTAGCCGCGCGCTGACCAAGCCGAGGGAACAGGCTCAGAACGCGGGCTTCGGTCCAGTCGCCCGGCGTGGCCGCGAGCCGGAGATTCTCCATCACCGACAGGCTGGCGAAGACGCCCCGGCCTTCAGGCACGACCGCGATCCCTCGCCGCGCCCGGGCAAAGGCCGGTAGTTCGGCGGCATCGGCACCAACCAGCAGCACCTGCCCGTCCTGCGCGGGCAGCAGACCGATCAGGGCGCGGATCAGGGTCGTCTTCCCCATGCCATTGCGGCCCATCAGCCCGATCGTCTCGCCGGGGCGAATATCCAGGTCGATCCCGCGCAGAACGCGGCTGCCGCCATAGCCGGCACTCAGCCCGCGGGCGGCCAGGATCGCCGTCATACCCCATGCCCGAGATAGGCGTCCCGCACGGCGGCGGACGCGCGAATGTCCGCCGAGGTGCCGCTCGCCAGCACCCGTCCGTCAACCATGACGGTGACGATCCCGGCGACAGCGAAGACCACATCCATGTCGTGCTCCACCAGAAGCACCGCATGGTCGCGCGCCAGATCGCGCAACAGGGCGGCGACGGGCGCGGTCTCCTCCGGCCCCAGACCGGCGAGCGGTTCATCCAGCAGCAGCACACGGGGGCCA
>JARLIN010000022.1 GCA_031291715.1 Rhodopila sp.
CTCCAGCAGAATGCGCGCCGTGGTCAGCGCCGCATCGCGGTCCCATTCGGTCATATGAGAAGTGGCGGGCATGTGAGAAGTGGCGGGCTGCTTGGCCATGGTTTTCTTTCCCGTGATCGCTTTGTCACTCCTAGCCGCCCCGGTTTGCCGGACGCAAGGGAGAGGACCCAAGGGAGGCGAGGGTCCTGACGATCTTGTCGCGCGTCGCAGGAAAAAATTGACCGGGCGGTGCCGACCGCGATACTCTACCGGCAATAGCCAAGGCGCCTCACGAAAGTCGTCAACAAGAGCCGGCAAGTAAAATGCTGGTCTGCAGGGAAGGATCACGGCCATGTTGCGCATGAGCCGACGTTCGGTGTTTGCTGGATCCGTGGGTCTGGCGACCACCGTGCTGGCACGCCCCTATATCGCCAACGCGGCGGCGAAAACCGCAACACTCTGGATGAACCAGGGCTTTATTCCCGCGGAGGACGCGGCGTTCAAACACACGGCCGAAGCCTACATGAAAGCAAGCGGCAATACGCTCGACTACAGCATCATGCCGTTCATGGCGCAGAACCAGAAGACGATATCGGCACTTACCAGCGGCGATGTGCCGGACCTGATATTCATGGACGCGCCGTCGACGATCATTCCCCAGAACGCCTGGGATGACAAACTCGTCGACGTGTCCGACGTGGTGGCACCGTACGAGGCCCAGCTGTCGGAAACGGCAAAGCTGTGTTCGACCTTCTACAACAAGGCGACGAAGAAACGCAGCTATTACCTGTGCCCGATCAAACAGGGCGCCACGCCATTCCATATCTGGGGGGATCTGGTCGAGAAAGCCGGGCTGAAGATATCGGAAATCCCGCAGAAGTGGGACGGGGTCTGGACCTATCTCAAGCAGGCGCAGGCTCCGCTGCGTGCCAAGGGAATGCGCAAGCTCTACGCTTGCGGCCTGCAGATCACCACCGTCGGACCGAACGACGGCAACGCCGTGTTCACGCATTTCCTGATCGCCAATGGCGGCGAGGGGATCATCACGCCAGACGGCAACCTGCACCTCGACGATCCGAAAATTCGTGAGGCGGCGATCAAGTCGGTCGAGTTCATGACCAACCTCTACAAGGAGGGCGTGGTGCCGCCGGAGGCGTTGAGTTGGAACGACGCCGACGACAACAACGGCTACCATGAGAAACTGTTCATGATGGATTTCGATGGCACGCTGTCCACCGAACTGGCGATGATCAAGGACAAGCAGGCATTCTATCACGACATGGTCACGCTGGCGCCGGTGCTGAAAAATGATGGCACGCCGATGAAAACCCAGGTCAATGCCGGCGGCGGTTTCATTCCCAAGGGTGCGAAAGGCGTCGAGGTCGCCAAGGACTTCATGAAATTCTTCATGCAGCCCCAGGTGATGAACGAGAACCTGAAGGGCGGCCTCGGCCGCTGGGTGCCGGCGATCCCGCAGATCGTCAAGGACGATCCGTGGTGGCTCGCACCCGATATGCCGTGCCTGAAGCCCTACGTCACGGAAGCCGTGCTCAACCCGACCGTCCCTGTCTATGAGGGTTTCTCACCCGCGTGGGGCCAGGCGAACGCCGAACAGCTTTGGGGCCAGGCCCACGCCGATGTCATCAAGAACGGCATGACGCCGGCGGCCGCGATCGACAAGGCGTTCAAGCGGTGCAACGAGATCTTTGCCCGGGTCGTGCTGTGATCCCGACAGGCCCGACATGAGCGTCACGCAGCAGACACTCGCTGTCCGACCCGCCACAGTCGTGGCGCGTCCGGTGCGATCCGTTTGGCTGGGCGGGCTGCGAGGGACCGACCACATATGGGCCATTGCCTTCGCCCTGCCGTACGCGGCGGTGTTCTTTGCTTTCGTCGTCTATCCGATCTGTTATGGGCTCTGGCTGGGCGGCCAGTCCCAGCTGTACAGACAGCTGTTCGACGATCCCCGCTACCTGACCTCCGTGGTCAATACGATCGTGTATGTCGGCGTCGGCGTGAACCTGAAGATGGCACTGGCGTTCCTGCTGTCGGGCTTCTTCATGCGCAAGCGCTGGTGGATCAAGGCGCTGCTGGTGGTCTTCATCCTGCCCTGGGCGACGCCTGCGCTGCCGGCCTACATGTCGATCCACTGGTTGCTGAACGGTCAGTGGGGCATGCTCAACAATGTCCTCTATATGCTGTTCGGCATCGACGGGCCGGTGTATCTGAACGACCACTGGACCGGTCTGGCGGCCAACATCGGCGCCTACATCTGGAAGAACCTTCCGTTCTGGACCATCATTCTGCTCGCTGGCCGGATGGCGGTCCCGCAGGAACTATATGAGGCCGCCGAGGTCGACGGCGCCAGCGGCCTGCGCCGCTTCAGGCACATCACCCTGCCTCTGATGGCCAATTTGTATCTCGTTTGCACGCTGCTCGACACCATCTTCGCACTGGGCGATTTCAACGCGACCTATTTCGTCTCCGGTGGCGGGCCGGCCATGTCCACCGAGGTGCTGGCCACGCTCGGCATCCGCTATGCGTTCACGACCGCGCTCCCGCGCCTTGGCGTCGCGACCGTCATGACCGCGCTTCCGGTGCTGATCCCACTGGTGTTCATACTGATGCGCAAGCTCCGCGTGAAGGAGGTCCAACTGTGAGCGCCACCGTTGCCGGCAGTCGGCGCGCGTCGAAGCTGCATTACCGGCTGAGACGATACCTGGTCGAGGCCGCCAGCCTGGCGCTTGGCTTCGTGCTCGTCATCTGGTCGGTCACGCCGCTCTACAACATGGCGATGATCGCGTTCGAAAGCCATGATGGCGTGTTCAGCGGTTCGATCTGGCCGGAGCATCCGACGCTGGAGAGCTTCCGCGTGGTGGTCACCCAGGATTTTTGGTACCTCGAGCATTTTTGGCGACAGTTTGGTAACAGTTTCATCGTTGGCCTGACCACGATGTTCCTGACCCTGCTGATCGGTTCGCTGGCAAGCTTCACCGTCGGGCGCCTGCATCTGCGCAATGGCTGGCTGCTGACCAACGCGGCGCTGATGACCTACGTCATTCCGGCTTCGTTTCTGGCGATTCCGTTCTATCGGATCATGCAGATCTACGGACTTTCGGACAATTTGTGGTCCGTGATCCTGGCGATAACGACGTTCGCGACCCCCTACGCCATTTTCATCTTCTCGCAATACGGCCGGTCGATCCCGATGGAACTCGATGAGTCCGCGCGCATCGACGGCGCCAATCCATGGCAGATCTATTTCCGCATCTACCTGCCGTTGATGTCGCCGGCATTGGTTGCTGTCGGCACCTATGCCTTGCTGCTGGCATGGAATGAGTACCTGTATAATTTCCTGATGCTGTCCACGCCGGAGAGCATGACCGTGGCAGTCGCATTGGCGCAGTTCCTCAACAGCGATGAGTCGCCGTGGAACCTCATGATGGCCACCGCGATCCTCTACGCGTTGCCGCCGATGATCCTGTACTACGGGTTCCGCCGCTACATGGCCGCGGGACTGACCATGGGCGGCGTGAAGGGATAGGTGATCGCGGCCAGCCTGCGTTGGCGCGCGCGTTGGTGAGGCGATGAGCAGCACGCAGCAGGTTCTCGGGTTCGACAGGTCGGTGGCGGTTGGTAGACTTCGGCGTCCATCGTGGCGAGGCCGCCTGCAGGGCTCGGATACCACCTGGGCGATCGCGTTCGTCGTTCCGTACGTGGCGGTGTTTTTCGTCTTCGTCATCTATCCCGTGGTGTATGGGCTCTGGCTCGGCAGCGATCCCGCGCTTTATGGCCTGCTGTTTTCCGACCCGACGTTTCTGACCACCGCGATCAACACGCTGCTGTTCGTTGCCGTCGGCGTGAACGTGAAGATGTTCCTGGCCTTTCTGCTGTCCGGCTATTTTATGAGCCGAAGTTGGTGGGTGCGCTCGTTGCTGGCCATCTACCTGCTGCCCTGGGCGTTGCCGGCGTTGGTCGTCTTCACCTCCATCCATTTCATGCTGGTCACCCAGTGGGGCCTGCTCGACAGCCTGTGGCGCGCGGTCACCGGGGCTGACGGGCCGCTGTTCATGACATCGCAATGGATCGCCATGACCGCGAACATCGTCGCCTATATCTGGAAATGGATGCCGTTCTGGACGCTCATCTTCCTCGCCGCCCGCATGGCGATCCCCCAGGATATCTATGAGGCGGCCGACATCGACGGCGCCACCGGCTTCAAGCGTCTGATCTACGTGACGTTCCCGTTGCTGGCCAATGTCTATCTCGTCTCGACGGTGCTCTCCACCGTCTGGACGCTCGGCGATTTCCCCACGGTGTATTTCGTTTCCAGCGGCGCGCCGGCGCGACTGACGGATGTCCTGGCCACCTACGGCTTCCGCGAGGCGTTCGACTTCGGCTACCCCAGGCTCGGCGTAGCGGCGATGATGTCGGCGCTGCCGGTACTGATCCCCTTGGTGATCTTGCTGATGCGGCGCGTCCAGATGCGCGGCGTGCAACTGTGAGCCTGGCGTTCACTGCGCCCATGCCGGCACGCCGGCAGCGCCGCCGGCGGCCATTCGCCAGGGCTGGCGCGGTCGTCATCGGTGTCGGGCTGCTGATCTGGACGCTGTTGCCGGTCTACAACATGCTGCTGATGGCGCTCGATTCCGATGCGGATGAGTTCACCGGCAGCATCTGGCCGCCGGACCCCAATCTGGACAGCTTCCGGTCCGTGTGGACCGAAGATTACTGGCTGATGGAGCATTTCTGGCACCAGTTCGCCAACAGCCTTTTCCTCGGTGTCGGGACAATGGTGCTGACCGTGCTGATCGGCTCGCTGGCAAGCTTCTCGCTCGGCCGGATGCGGCTGCGCGGGGGATGGATCATCAGCGACGTGGCATTGCTGACCTATATGCTGCCGACGGCGTTCTTGGTTATCCCGTTTGTTCATGTCATGCACTGGTATGGTCTGTCGGACAGCCTTTGGGCGGTCATCGCCGCGCAAGTGGCATTCGCCACGCCGTATGCCATTCTGATCCTGCATCAATATGGCAAGCTGATCCCGATGGAACTCGACGAATCGGCGAAGATCGATGGCGCGTCGCCGCTGCAGGTGTATTTGCGCATCTACCTGCCGCTGATGGCCCCCGCTCTGGTCGCGGTCGGCGTCTACGCATTGCTGCTGGCATGGAACGAATATCTGTACCAGTACCTGCTGCTTTCATCGACCCCGAACATGACGGTGGCGGTGGCGATCAACCAGTTCTTCGACAGCGACGAGGCACCATGGAACTACATGATGGCGATCGCCATCATCTACACGCTGCCGCCGGTCGCGATCTACTTCGCACTTCGCCGCTTCATGGTGGCGGGCCTGACCATGGGCGGCGTCAGGGGCTAGCCTGGCGGGCTTGCCCGGGTTGCGGCGCGATCGGGGGCGATGCGCCGGCTTCCGACGGAGCGCCATAAGCTGCCCCGTCCGGCGCCGGTGGTCAGCTGGGCACCGTCTACTCCGCCGCCTTTGCCGGCGCCGCCTTGTTCTCCCAGGTCTTCAGCACCGGCAGCACCTCCTTGGCGAACAGATGCAGCGACGTCTCCGCATCGTCATACCCAATGCCGCCGAACCGGAACGACGCATTCAGCTCGAAATCGCCGATCAGCGCGCGCCGCGCCTCCAACTCCCGCAGCACCCGGTCCGGCGTGCCCCATATGGCGGCCTTCATGAAGCCTGCAACGGCGCCTTCCAGACCGCCCTTGCGCGCGATCTCGGCCTTCTGCGCATAGGCGTCGTAGCCCTTCACCGTCTTGAAATGCTCGCCCAGCAATTCGTAATGGTGGAAATTGCTCTCGACGAACTTGCCCATGTGCTTCAGCGCCAACGCCTCGGCCTTCTCCATCGTCGGCGCGCAGATGCAGAAATCTGTGATCATCATCGTCGGCGCCGAGCGGCCGTGCTGCTCCTGCTGCAGCTTCCGGTTCAGCTCGATCGACGGCATCCGCATCTCCCACGGACGGTCGGAGAACATCACCATATGCGCACCCAGGTTGGCGCAGCTGTGCACCGAGTCCTCGCTCGACGCCACGGCGTAGATGCGCCCGTCGAAGCTGCGCTCCGGCCGTGGGCGCAGCTCGATGCGGGGCTGCGGGTAATGCTTGCCGTTGCCTTCCACCCAGCCGGTGCGCAGCCCCTCCACGATCATCGCCGCCGCCTCGTCGAACCGCTCGCGGCTTTCGTTCATCGTGCCGCGGAAGGCGGTGAACTCGCGCCGCGCCAGGCCACGGCCCATGCCGAAGCGGAACCGCCCGTTGGACAGCATGTCCAGCATGATGGCCTGCTCGGCGACCCGCAGCGGGTCGTGCCAGGGCAGGATCACCGCGGCGGTGCCGACATCGATGTCCGGGCACTTCGCTGTCAGGTAGGTCATCAGCTGGATATTGTCTGGGCAGAACGAATAATCGAAGAAATGGTGTTCCGCGGACCACAGCGCGTCGAACCCGAGCCCCGGCGCCTGCAATGCGAGCCGGATATCCTCGTCCCACACCTGCCGATCGGAAACATTGTCCCAGCCATAGCTGGAGAAGATCATCATCAATCCGACGTCCATGCCACAAACTCCCGAGTTGTCTTTCTATACCAGCGGGTATCCTGCCGCCCCCGAGGCGCCGTGACAATCTCCCCGGCTTGCGTCCGTTCGCGCCCGGCGGCAGTTTGGAGCCACCCAAGGAGGAACGGACATGAGCAAGACCTACCGCATCGCGGTCATCCCCGGCGACGGCATCGGTAAGGAAACCGTGCCGGAATCCCTGCGCGTGCTCGATGCCGCACAGCGCCGCTTCGGCTTCTCGCTCAAGCTCGACGAGTACGACTGGTCCTGCGAGACCTACAAGAAGACCGGCGCCATGATGCCGGCCGACGGCATGGAACGCATGGCCGAGGCCGACAGCATCCTGCTCGGCGCCGTCGGTTTCCCCGGTGTGCCCGACCACGTTTCCCTATGGGGCCTGCTGATCCCGATCCGCCGGGGCTTTGACCAGTACGTGAACCTGCGCCCCTGCAAGCTGATGCCCGGCGTGCGCACCCCGCTCGCCAACCGCACCGAGGCGGATATCGACTTCTATGTCGTGCGCGAGAATACCGAGGGCGAATACTCCTCCGTCGGCGGGCGCATGTTCGAGGGGACAGACCGCGAATTCGTCACGCAGCAATCGGTGTTCACCCGCAAGGGCACGGATCGCATCCTGAAATTCGCGTTCGAGCTGGCCATGACCCGGCCGAAGAAGCACCTGACCTCCGCCACCAAGTCCAACGGCATCATCCACACCATGCCGTTCTGGGACGAACGCTTCGCCGAGATGGGCAAGTCCTATCCCGCGATCCGCACCGACCAGTACCACATCGACATCCTCTGTGCCCATTTCGTCCAGCACCCCGACTGGTTCGACGTGGTGGTCGGCTCCAACCTGTTCGGCGACATCCTGTCGGACCTCGGCCCCGCCGTCGCCGGCTCGATCGGCATCGCCGCCTCGGCCAATATCAACCCGGAAGGCACCTATCCCTCGATGTTCGAGCCCGTGCACGGCTCCGCCCCCGACATCGCCGGCAAGCATATCTGCAACCCGATCGGGCAGATCTGGTCGGCGGCAATGATGCTGGACCATCTCGGCGAAACCGAAGCGGGTGCCGCCATCGTCGGCGCGATCGAAACCCTGCTGAAGGAAAGCGGCCCGCGTACCCGCGACATGGGCGGCCAGGCCGGTACCGCCGACGTCGGCCGCGCGTTGGCCGAGATCGTGGCTGCCGGGTGAGGAAGGCGCGGTCCGGCACTTGCGGTTCGTGAAGGGCCACCGTATCTTTGCTTGTCAATTGCGACTTACTCGCAACTGGGAGCGAAGCCGGCATGGGTCAGAACGTCATTCACCGGAACGTCATTCAAGGCGATTTCAGCCGGATCGCGCGCAATTGTGAGCGCGCCGTGGTCACCGCCTATCGCGACCTGCGCCAGCTCGGCACCGACGACATGGCCGCCTATACGGCCTGCACGACGCTGTATCGCATCCACCACCCGGA
This sequence comes from Rhodopila sp., assembly GCA_031291715.1. Taxonomy (GTDB): domain Bacteria; phylum Pseudomonadota; class Alphaproteobacteria; order Acetobacterales; family Acetobacteraceae; genus Rhodopila. Next base: position 8,030 of record JARLIN010000022.1, read on the forward strand.
ATCCTCGCTGAACGAGGCGCGTCGCCTGGTAGCCGAATGGATCGACCACCATGTCGTGAAGGAGCAATCCGGCGCCACGCCGGGTTGCGATTGCGCGTAGGCCGTCAGGCGGCGTTGGAAGTCCGCGTCGCCGCATTCACGCCCGCCAGGATTTCATAGGACCGCAGCCGCGCCCGCGGATCGTGGATCTGCGCGGTGACCATCAATTCGTCCGCTCCGGTGCGTGCCACGAATGCGTCCAGCCCGCGCCGTACCGTTTCCGCCGAGCCGACGATCGAGCACGACAGCGAATGCTCCAGCATCATCCGCGCCCGCGGTTCCAGCCGTGCATCAAGATCCTCCACCGGCGCCGGAAGCTTGCCCGGCCGGCCGCTGCGCAGATTCACGAACGCCTGCTGCAACGACGAATACAGGAACCGCGCCTGCGCATCCGTCTCCGCCGCGAACACGTTCACCCCCAGCATCACATACGGCGTCGCCTGCTGCGCGGAGGGCCGGAAGCCGGAGCGGTAGACCGCGATCGCGTCCATCATCATGTCCGGCGCGAAATGCGACGCGAACGCATAGGGCAGCCCCAGCGCCGCCGCGAGTCGCGCGCCGTAGGTGCTCGACCCGAGGATCCACACCGGCACCGTCAGCCCCGCGCCGGGCACCGCCTGCACCGCCTGGCCGGGGGCGGCCGGCTCGAAATAATGCATCAGTTCCATCACGTCCTGCGGGAAGCGGTCCGAATCGCTGGCCAGATTGCGCCGCATCGCCCGCGCGGTGGCCTGATCGGACCCCGGTGCTCGCCCAAGCCCCAGGTCGATGCGCCCGGGATGCAGTGCGGCCAGCGTGCCGAACTGCTCCGCGATCAGC
>JARLIN010000206.1 GCA_031291715.1 Rhodopila sp.
GTCCATCAAGCCCGCGACACTCATGCCTTGCTGTCTCAAGAAACAATGATAGGCATGCCCAAGTGTGCCCGCCGGGAACCGGTCCACCGCTTCTGCCTCGGTAAGGGTGTCAAGCAGTCTGGACCTGTCCCGCAGCACGCGCTGCCCAACCGGCGTCCGCCTGAAACGCTCGAACGCCCGGCGGCCGGATTGGCCCTCCAGAGCGTGGAGGAAGGTCATGGCTTGGCGCTTGTCCTGACCCCGGCTTCTGATCAGCCGCGACACGGCACGCAGCGCGACGAGCGGGCGCAATCGGCGAGGTTCGACGTTTCGGTTCATGATGACATGACCGTAATGCGCGCCGTATGTGCGGGCAACGAGAATCCGTTCCGTTCCGACAATTTAGAGGGCTGGGCGCCAATCAAGCAGCCTGCACTCTGGCGGGAGGGCGTTGATGCAATCGATCCGCATGCGTATGTAACGGTTGATAGGCGGCGTCACGCTGCCGCCGCTCATATTGGTAGGTTCAATGATGCATTTGCCCCGTGAGCTTCAGTGGAACTCAACCCGGCCGGTGCCGGTCGATTTCGCCGGCCCCACGGATGTCGACTTTGATCCGTTCGATGCGGAGCAGCCTGGAATCGCGCGTTTCGAAGCCATGGCGGAGCGCTACGGCGACAAGGTCGCGATCGATGACGGCACATGCCAGCTCACGTATCGGCAGGTCCGGCGGTCGGTACACGCGCTGATGGCAAAGATCGCCGCACTGCCTCGCGGCCGTCCCGTGGTAGCCCTGCTGCATAACACAGCGACCTTTCCCATCGTGTTCCTGGCCCATCTCGGGACCGGCCGTGCGCTCGTGCCGGTTGATGCAAGCGACCCGCCGGAGCGGCAATCCGCGATCCTGCGGGAAACCGCACCGGCGGCGATCCTGCTGGGGGAGGGCGTAACGATGGGCGAGGGCCTGTGCGACCGGGACGTACCGCGCATACGCATGGATCCCGACCCCGCCGAACCGGCCGCAATGCCTGTATTCGCGGTTCACCTCCAGGATGCGGCCGGCGTCGCCTATACCTCCGGCAGCACCGGGCGTCCCAAGGGACTGGCTTTTTCCCAGCGTCAGTTCCTGACCGCGACCGCTGAATACGTCGATGCCTGCCATATCAATGCGGAAGACCGCATCCTGTGCCTTGCCTCGCTCAGCGGCGCTGGATGTCGTGACGCTTTGGTGGCGCTCTATACTGGGGCAACGCTCCGCATCGTCAACATCAGGAGCAACGGCGTCGGCGCCGTCATCCGCGCGCTCGACGCCGATCGCGTGACCATCCTGTCCTTCGTGCCGTCCGTGCTTCGGGTGCTTGTGAGGCTTGACGGCGCCGCCCGGGCGTTCCAGCACCTGCGCATCCTGGACCTGTTCGGGGACCGGACGTCGGCGGCCGATCTTGCCATGTTTCAGGAGGTGCTGCCGCCGGATTGCAAGATACGCCTCAGCCTCGCCTCGACCGAGGCCGCACACATGTTCCATTGGTTCGTGAGGCCGGAGGCGCTGGGCGAGGGGCAGCCCGTGCCCTGCGGATACCTGGCACGCGGCGTGTCGATGGCCTTGCTGAACGAGGCCGGCGGCCCCGCGGACGACGGTGAGGCAGGTGAACTGGTGGTGCGCGGCCCTACCTTGGCCATGGGGGCGTGGCAGGAAGGCCGTCTGTTGCCGGGCCCGTTCCTGACCGATCCGGAAAATCCTGGATCGCGCATTTTCCACACCGGCGACGTGATACGGCTGCGATCCGACGGGCTTGCCGAGTTCGTTGGACGGCGGGACCGCCGGATCAAGATCCGGGGATTGCGGGCCGACTTGGGGGATCTGGAGGACGCGCTGCGGATGTACCCTGGCATCGCTGATGTCGCGGTGATGGTGCGATCGCTGGAAGACGAGGCAAGCCTCGTTGCCTACGTCGCCGCGGAAAACCCGGGAGACCCCCCTGATTTGCGTGCGCTTCGGCGCTCCCTCGTCACGGCCCTGCCTGCCTACATGATGCCCGCCGAGATTCGATTCCTGCCGGCGATACCTCGGCTTCCCAACTTCAAGCCCGACTTCATGACGTTGGAACGGCTGGATCGGGACCGATCCGGCGAGGCCTCGCTGGTGGCCGGGAATGGCTGAGCGGACAGGCGGCGGGTTCGGACGTGGCGCGTTGTTAAGAGCCTCTCGCCGTACTAGGCTGGGGCGATGACCGACAGCCCCTATCTGTTCTCCGCCGCCGAACACCCGCTGCAAGACGCGACTGACCGCCTGAAAGTGCGGGAGGCGGTCTCCGGCTTCGGCATCGCATTGCGTTACCAGGAACGCGCCCCGGACCCGATCGGGGCGCCGGAAGGTGACTGGTGCGAAACCGGCCACTCGATCTTCATCCTGTCAGGCCGCATCCGCTACCGCTTCGATACCCATACGGTCGAGGCCGGTCCCGGCGACATGCTGCACATCCCCGCCGGCCCCGAACACCGGCACAAGCCCAGCGTGGCCGGTCCGGACGTGGTCCGCTACGTCCTGACCGAGTTCGAGTAGCATCCACAACCGGCCATAAACATTTTGGTAAGGATTATGGCCTAGTCTCGGTCCATGGAGACCGGGCAATGCTGTCATCCGCGGTGCGCAGCCTATTTGGACGATCGTCGCGGCGCCCCCCGGCGAAGGCGCTGACAGCGCTTGCCGCGGAGACGTCGGTTACCCGGACTGCCGCCACTCTGACCGCGGCCGAGAGTCCGATCCGGTCTGACTGGCCCGCCGCGCGGCTGGCCCTGGCCGATCAGCTTTGGGGCCCCGGTTTTATCTTTCCGGGCGGCGAGATCGAAACCTTGCGCCTGGCCCGCCCCCTTGGGGTGTCGGCGGCGGCCAGTCTGCTGCTCGTGGGCGTCGGCAGCGGCGGTCCGGCCAGCGCCGTCGCCCGCAACCTCGGCACCTGGGTCACCGGGATGGACGTCGATCCGGGGCTTCTCGCGGCGGCTAGGTCGTTGATCGCCCGCTCCCACCTTGGGAAGAAGGTCAGCATCAAGGCCTGGGACCCCGACCATCCTGTCTTCGATGCCAAAAGCCATCACCACTGTCTGGCGCTGGAGCCGCTGCATGGCGTGCAGCCCGAGCCGATCCTGGACGGGTTGGCGCGGGCGCTGAAACCGGGCGGGCAGTTGGTGCTCACCGAACTGGCGGCCGAGACGCCGCTGAACCCGCACGACCCGACCGTCAGCCGTTGGGGCGCGCTGGAACGGCGCGATCCGGCCCATGTGCTTCCCCCGGTCACCGTGACCCGCATGCTGGGCCGCGTCGGCCTGGATGTCCGCATCGCCGAGGACATCTCCCATCGCCACCTGGAGCACGCGATGCTGGGCTGGCGCGTGCTGATGCGGGACCTGCGCGACCGTAAGCCGACCCGGCAGGAGGCCGCCCGGCTGGTCGCCGAGGCCGAGCTGTGGCTGCTGCGGCGGCGGCTGGTGCGGGAGGGGCGGCTGAAGATGATGCGCTGGCACGCGATCAGCCGCGCCCGCGATCAGGCCGGCTTGCCGTCCACGAACGGCTTGAGCAGTGGATAAAGCACCTGTTGTTCCACGCGCCGGCGGCCCATTGACCCGCGGATGTGACGGCAGGGCGGAGCTCGGCTTATTTCGGCGTTTTTCGCATAAATATCATTCAGAAAGGCCGGATTATCATCATGGGTGAATAGGTCCACCCGTGCTCGATGGAGGCTGAACGCCTCGCCTGACTTGGAGAATCCGATGCCGCTGACATCAGCACAACCCGCGGGCGCCGCACGTGCTTCCGCGGCCTGATCCGATCCGCGACGCGTCGGGGCAGGCACGGTCGATGAGCCAGCGGCGATGACGATGGCGGGGTACATTCTCCAGAAACGTCCGCCGAACGTCCCGAAGAGCCTCGCCCGTCGGGCGCGATCCGTCAGTCTTCGCAAACATCAGCGAACACCCGGAAGCGATCGCGCGGATCGTTCAGGCACATCAAGTCAATTTGTTGCGGATACGTGAAAAACAACGCGCTCCGGCGCGCCTGGTCGGAACGTAACTGCGCTTTTACCTGGAGGTTTTGATGCGGACTGACTTTCCCGTTCCATGGACCCGGCGACGGCTTCTTGGGACTACAGCATCTTTGGCCGTTACCGGCATCGTAGCTACATCGATCGTGACGAATGCCATGGCGGCGGACGGGCCTGGCACAGGCTTCATGGCCGTCTCACGCATTGTGACCGGCCGAAACGATCTCAATCCCGAGGTCGGGCACCGTCTGATGGCGGCGCTTCAGGCCAGCTCACCCGAGGTTCTACAGAATCTTTCAGAGCTTTCCGCCGCCTTGGGCGGTGAGCTGACACCCGCGCAGGAAAGCCAGGCAGTCAGGATTCAACAGGCCTGGTATCTTGGGACTGTTGGGAAATCGGTGGTCACATATGAAAACGCCCTGACGTTTTCGGCCGTCGTCGCGAACCTCAAGCCGCGCAGCTATTGCGGCGGCCCGCCGGGGTTCTGGGCGAGCAAACCGGTTTAGAAACCCGGCTCAATTACATGATTCCTTGTCCTCTCCATCATCGAGAAGAAATGTAATGACCGATACGACTCAGGCCGATTTCGTTATTGTGGGCGCAGGGGTCGCAGGCGGGCTGATCGCCCATCAACTGGCGACGGCAGGTAAGTCCGTGATACTGATGGATGCCGGCCCGATTGTGCCGCGCTGGAAGACCGTCGAACGCTTCCGCAACCAGTTCGACAAATCCGATATGTCGGCGTGCTACCCGTCTTATCCCTGGGCGCCCGCGCCAAGCTATGGGCGTCCGCACGATTACTTCATCCAGAAAGGTCCGATCGTTTTCGCATCGGAGTATCTGCGCCTCGTGGGCGGCACAACCTGGCATTGGACAGGCAACACCTGGCGATTTCTGCCAAATGACTTCATTGAAAAATCGACGTTTGGTGTCGGCCGTGACTGGGCCATCACATACGACGATCTCGAGCCGTTCTACTATGCCGCGGAGCTGGCGCTTGGCGTCGCCGGCGATCAGGATTATGGCTCCCCGCGCAAGCAGCCGTATCCGACACCGATGATCGAGATGCCCTACGCCGAACAAAAGGCGATGGACCTCTTGAACGCCTACGATCCCACCTTCAACGTCACCTCGCAGCCTTCCACGCGCAGCCGGCAGCCGTATGACGGCCGCCCGATGTGCTCAGGCAACAATAACTGCTCGCCTATCTGTCCCATTGGCGCCATGTATTGCGGCGTGACACACGTCGAGCGCGCGCAAAGCGCCGGTGCGACGCTGATCCCGAACGCCGTCGCATTCAAGCTTGAGCTCGGCGAGAAGAAGCGGATCAAGGCCGTTTACTACAAAGATCCGCAGGGCGTGGAGCATCGGGTTGAAGGGCGCCATTTCGTGCTCACGGCCAATGCGATCGAAACCGCCAAGCTGATGCTGATGTCGGAAAGCAGGGAATTCCCGAACGGCATCGGTAACAGTTCGGGCATGGTCGGCCGCAATCTTATGGACCATCCAAAGACCGGCGTGACGTTCTATGCGGGAATGCCGCTTTGGCCGGGCCGTGGCCCGGAGCAGAGCTCATCCATGCTCGGTTTTCGTGACGGCCCCTTCCGCGCGACCCAGTCACCAAAGAAAATCCAGAACTGGGACATCAATGTCTCGCTATCGGAAGCGGCAAAAATCTTCGCCGGCGGGAAGCTTCTGAAACCTGCCGAGCTGGACGAGCGCATTCGTGATCGTGCATCGCGCTTCATGGCCTACACCGCGTATCACGAGATTCTGCCTCTGCCGACCAATCGCATTACGCCGAGCAGCTCGCTCAAGGATGCGATCGGTATTCCGCGGCCGGAAATCTATTGGGACGTGGATGACTATGTGCGCCGCGGCATGGCCCATACGCATGAGGTGTTTGACTCGATCGTCAAGGCTCTCGGCGGCACGGAGGTCAAGCATGACGATTCGGTGCAGACATCGCACCATATCGTCGGCACGTGCATCCAGGGGAAAAACCCGGCTGATTCCGTCGTGGACGGCTATGGCCGCACCTATGACCACGACAATCTGTTTATTGCCGGCGGTGCCACCATGGCGAGCGTCACGACGGTGAACGTCACTTTGTCGATCGCCGCCCTGGCACTTCGCACCGCAGACGCTTTGAAAAGAGAGGGTTGATATGCGCAAAATTGCCGGTTTCGCCGCGGCGTGCGCAGTGCTGGGCGCCGTCGGGATCGCGGCGGTGTTCGTTACGCGCCAGAGCAGTCCGCTCTCTGGCGATGTCGCTAACGATCCGGCGCTGGTTCAGCGCGGTGCCTATATCGCGGTCGCGGGCGATTGCGCCGCCTGTCATACACGACCCGGCGGCAATCCGTTTGCCGGCGGATTGGCGTTGCAGGTGCCGATGCTGGGCACGATCTACTCGCCCAACATTACGCCTGAGAACCAGACGGGCACGGGCCGCTATACGCTCGCCGACTTCGATCGCGCGGTGCGTTTCGGCGTCCGCAAGGATGGTGCCAATCTATATCCGGCTATGCCATACCCGTCTTACGCGAAGATGACCGACGAGGATGTGCGCGCGCTATACGCCTATTTCAAATACGGCGTCCCGGCGGTCGCGCAAAAGCGGGAGGCCGGAACCATTGCGTGGCCGCTCAATATTCGCTGGCCGTTGCAGATCTGGGATGCCTTGTTTCTTGATACGAAGCCATATCAAGAGGTAGCCGGTCACGATGACGCCTGGAACCGAGGCGCTTATCTAGCCCAGGGCCTTGCCCATTGTGGCACGTGTCATACGCCGCGCGGCCTGTTCATGCAGGAAACGGCGCTTGACCAACAAGGCGAACACTACCTTGGCGGCGGCGGGATTATTGGCGGCTGGCAGGCCTTCAACATCACCTCGGATACGAATTCGGGCATCGGCGGGTGGAGCAAAGATCAGCTGACCCAGTATCTCGGCACCGGCAACGTCCCTGGCCTGGCCCAGGCAGCTGGCCCGATGAATGAGGCGGTTGTTCACAGCTTCTCCAAAATGACGCCTGAAGACATCTCCGCCATCGCCACCTATGTGAAGAC
>JARLIN010000207.1 GCA_031291715.1 Rhodopila sp.
AGCCGGTCGTGATAGGCGAGAGCGGTTTGCCGTTGGGGGCGAACTTGGTGGCATTGCCTTGCCACAGCGCGTCCTGCCCTTGCCAGCCGATCGTGAAGTTGTCGCCGACCCAGAGGTTGCCTTCGCTGTCAAACATGGCCTTGCCACCCGCACGATATCCACCCCCGTCGAACCTGAGCGGCACGACCCAGGCGCTCGGCGGCCAGATCAGGTATGGCATGAACGGAACCAGCCGCATGTTCGGCGGCTTCGGCTGGCCGTCCATCTTGACCGGTGGAACCGGATAGAACTGGTCGAGCAGGGCAAATAACCGCCCGGGTTGGTACCAGGGATATCGTGCGATCGACTCAGCCGACGTCAGCGTGTCCGTCGGTGCGCTACCTTTAGGCGGCGTGGCGGCCGCGAACAGCCTGGCGCACGCGTCTTCCACGACGCGCGTGGTGCAACCGGCCAGCACGTCCGCCAGCGTGGCGAAGTTGGCCATCGTCGGCGTCTGGCCGCCATTGAGCGGTCCCTGAATGGCCTCGCCCCACCCGCCAGTCGTAATATCGGCAAAATTGGGGACGTTGCCGGCGGCGATGTGAAGGCCGAGCGCATGACCCTGGATGGACGGGCCGTCGAGGAACTGTGTCGTCGTTACGACGGAGGCTATCGTGGTGAATTCGTTGATGACGACGTGCGACGGCGGATTGCCGCCGAGCACCGAAAGCAGGGCGATTGCAGGGTTGTCGCCGCCCTGCTTGCCGGCAGCGGGCGTCCCGCCCGTTGCGACAAGGTAGAGGATCGAACCATCGGGGGTTTGGTCCGCAGACACGACGAAACCGCCGTCGGCGCCGGTCGTCGCCTGCGCCAGCCGTGCCGGTGCGTTCGAGCTCGCGGCCCACAGGCTCACCGTTGATCCGGCAACGGCCTTGCCTCCCGCCTGAACCTGTCCTTCGACCCGGACGGCAGCTTCAGCCGGGCTGGACACCCAGCCGAGCAATCCGGCCACAATCAGCAGCACGAATGTTCCGCCCACGCGTCCGCATATGAGCATGTATCTCGTCCCTGGAAACGGTGAGGGTCTGGCTGGTCCCCTCGATTATGAAGCCATTGCGGGACCCGACTATGCAGATTCGGCGGGCGCAGCACTCCTACAGGCCACGTCTGTGGATCGCCACCGAACGGTCAGAGTGCCAACTGCCTCGACCCATGGGACGGGCTGCGTGGGGTCGAAAACTGCCAGGTCGTGCGAGCGCGAATGTCCGCTCCAGCGCGCCGGTTGCCCAAAGCAGACCGTCTCCCTTCGGCCAGGCCGAGCCGAGAGCGACTGAGCGGTATCCGGTCGGCCGGACCCGAAAGCAGACCGGCGCAAAGCCACCCACGTCGGTCATCAGGGTCTGCTGGCCGTGTGTCCGCTTCCGGGGCGCCACCCACCTGATCTGGACGACAAGAATGCGCTGCAAACCAGCCATCGCGCCCATCTGCGCGCTACGCCCGCTTCCCACCACACGCGGCCGGTCGGTGAAGTGGTATTCAGATCCGGCAGTCGGTGGGCGAAGAGCCCAATGATCGCTCCGGCAACCCGTCAAACCCACTGTGACGAGGTACTAGCCGATGCCACGTTCCTCGAAGACGTCCTTCGCGATTCGCGCCGCGGTCATCGACGACGGCCAACCGGAATAGAACGCGAGGTGGGTGATGACCTCGGCGATCTCCTCCTTCGTCACGCCATTGTCCAGCGCGCGGGCCAGGTGGCCGCGAAGCTGATCCGGACGGTAGGTGGCGATCAAGGTCGCGAGGACGATCAGGCTGCGGTCGCGCTTGCTCAGGCCGGGGCGCTCCCAGATGTCGCCATAGATCACGTTCTCGGTGACCTCGATCATCTTGGGGACGGTGCCGCGCACGGCGTCACGCGCACTGGCGGGCGGCTTGCTCATTGGTTGCTTCCTCGCGTCCTGCCTGTTGTGGCGCCGCGGCGCGCTATCGTTGTGATGCCGGCCGTGGGAAACGCCTCTGTGTCATGACCGTGCCAGGCACGGCCATGACACGGGGAAAAACCCTGCCGGCCCTTCGCTTCCTGTCGCCGGCCTAATACCCCTTCGTCCCCTGAACCTCGGTTTCGCTGGCGTCGAAGTTGCATTCAACCGAGATCCCGTCGGGGTCCAGGTAGAACAACTGCGTCATGTTCAGCCGTGGCAGCACGCGCTCATCGAACTTGATACCGTGCGTTTGCAGGTTGGTCCGCATCTCCTTCAGCCCGTTGCAGGAAAACGCGATGTGATCCAGCCGGCCGGTCGCGGCCGGGTAGGACGGACCGTCGGAGATGACCGGATCCTCGGCGCGGTAGCCGATCAGATGAACCGTGGGAACATCGCCGCAATACAGCCAGTAGCCAGGGAAGGCCAACGGCGGCCGGTCGCCGACCGTCAGGCCGACGATGTCGCGGTAGAAATCCTTTGTGCGCTCCAGGTCGCGGACCTTGATCGTGTAGTGATTCAGTGATTGTGCGGGCATTTTTCTTCTCCTTTAGAACTGGTTTTCCGGTGGCATGCCGAGCATGATTTGCCCGACCGATTCGTAGTGGAGCTGGCGGCCCTGGGATTGCTGCGAGACCGAATTTATGTCGCGCAGCCGCCGTTCGAACGGGTGATCTTCGAAGATCGCTACCGATCCGGCGCAATGGTAAAGGGTGTGGACCACCTCTCTCGATTGCTGGATCGACCAGGTGGAAGCCAGACGGATCATCGCAGCCTGATTCTGCGTCATCTCGCCATGCTGGATAACGTAGTCGTACACCTCATCCAGCGTGTTGTGCAGGAAAGCGCGTGCCGAGTGCCAGCGCGCTTCCGATTGCGCCAATTGCGACTGCACGACGTTATTCTCCCGCATCGGCCGGCCGGCGCCGCGTGAGACCTTATTGGACGGCAAGTCCAGGAAGGCGTCGATCAGGCCGCGCGCGATGCCCAGGCCGACCCCGGCGAATCCGGATGAATATAACTGGTTACTGGTAAAACGATACAGTGGACCTTGTTCTCGCCGGTCGACTGCCTGGTCGCGCTGCATCGTTCGTTCCGCCGGGACGAACAGGTCCTTGACGATGTATTCGTTGCTCGCTGTGCCGCGCAGGCCGACGGTGTGCCAGATATCGACCATCCTGGCGCTGGACTTCGGGAACAGCATTGTGCGTATTTCCCTGGTCCCGGCGACCTTCATGTGCGCACCCAGCCAGGTGGCGTTCTGGCTGCCGCTGGCGAAGCGCCACGTTCCCGAAATGCAATACCCGCCCTCGACCCGCTCCGCCTCGAATGGCGCGCCCGGCGGGCCCCAGGCGAGGATGCCGTCCACCGGCCCGAACATTTCCTTCGCCACGCCTGGGTCCAGATAGGCGGCGGACATCGAGCAGCCGTTGCTCTGGCACACCACCCAGGCGGTCGACGCGTCGGCGCTGGAAATCGCCTCGGTGACGCGGGCGAAGTCCGATGGCTTCATTTCCATCCCGCCGATCGAGCGGGGTTGCAGCATGCGGAAGAAGCTGCCTTCTTTCAGGGCCGTGACGATGGGCGGGGTCAGTTCGCGGCGCCGGTTGACCTCATTCCCTCCATGCGTCAGCAACGGGTGCAACGCGCGGGCGCGTGCGAGCTGGGGGTGGATTTCAGCCATACGTATCCCTCCGCGTCATGGGTGCGAACGCCATTACCCTGGACGATGCCGCATTTTTCGCCGGTTGCAAAGGAAGGCGCTTACTCCCCAACCGGCGCGGCGACTTTGTTGTCCAGTTCCTGGTCGATCGCCGCGATGGATTGTCTTCCGGTTTCGAAACCGAAGAACAGGAAGGCGCACCCGCACAGCACCATCCAGGCGGTGAAGTAGGCGAAGGTTGGACCGATCGCGTCCAGCGTGGCTTTTGGCGTGATGACGTCGGAGGTGCCGACGATCACCGCCAGGCCAAGGGGGCCGATGATCTTGCCGATACCGCCGAAGCCGTACGCGGCACCCATGCCGGTGGTGCGCAGCCGGGTCGGCCAGACCTCGGCCAGATAGGGTCCGATGATCGCGAAACCGCCATCGTAGAAGAAGTCGGCAATGACGATCGCCAGCCAGAACAAGGAGACTCCGCCCAGGAACGAATCATGCAGTATCCCGGCGGCGGCGATCGTCGCGGCGCCCCCGAAGCCCGCCAGCATGCCCGCGTTGCGGCGGCCGATCGCGTCGGACAGCCAGGCAAAGGCGATCCGGCCGGCGATGCCGGCCAGCTTCACCCACAAGAACAGATAGGCCGCATAGGCGGGCGTGACGCCGAGTTGCAGCACGAACAATGTCGGTGCCCACAGGCCGATGCCATAGGACGCGGTCTGCGCGCCGATGCTGGCCATGAACGAGACGGCCAGGCTCTTGGGGTAGAGCAGCAGGTCGCGCCAGGGTGCCGTGGCCTGCTTCGGCGATTCCGTCGGCAGCGGCAGCTCCGACGGCGCGATCTTCAAAGCCCACGCCAGCGATTTCCGCGCCTCTTGCGCTCGGCCTTGCCCGATCAGCCAGTGGGGCGATTCCGGCACCCAGGCGCGGACCAGCAAAGTAAACGCGGCAGGGATAACGCCAACCAGGAACAGTCCGCGCCAGCCGATGGAATCCGTGGTGAATGCGGCGAAGGATGAGGCGATCATGACGCCGAGCGGGATGAATACGGTGACAAGACCGCCGATGAAGCCGCGCATGCGGGCGGGAACGAACTCCTGCACCAAGGGCAGGTCCACGCAGTAAAGGCCGCCGACGCCGAAGCCGACGAAGAAACGGAAAACCGAGAGGAAGACCCAGCCGTTATCCGGCGTGAACGCCAGCACGCCGCTGGCAAGGGAGAAATTGACGATGGTGGCGATGAAGACCTTCCGCCGGCCGTAAACGTCCGCGATTCGGCCCCAGATGACCGAGCCGAGGATCGCGCCGATGCCGGACGACAGCAGGATGACGGCCGATTGCCCGAAGGTCAGGTTCCAGGGCTTGATGATGAAGGCCAGCACGAAGCCGATCAGGTAGTAGTCGAAGAATTCGAGCATATCGCCGACAATCGCGGCGGCGATG
>JARLIN010000208.1 GCA_031291715.1 Rhodopila sp.
CCCGCCGCCATAGAAATTATGACGGTGCGTTGGATTTTTTTATACCCGAGTCGCAGTCATGACACAGACGATGACGACCGGGTTGGACAATCTCCATAATCAAGTTTGCACGGCCTGGCTATCCCCTTCGAAGGGCTGCGCGCCGGTGGGCAAATATCGTCCGGCCGCCATGGCCGGCCGTGCGCCTTTGCTATCCTCAACAGCAACCGGAATATGTCGCGCTCCCAACGGCGCCACTGTGAGATGGCCTCGATTATTCATGGGCGACAGTCGGCGAGTGGATAGAACCCCAAGCAGTCACATGATACGATAGAGGTCTACGAGGCCTGTGTTACCCCCCTATTCTTTCGACGATTTGGACCAATGAGATGGCGGACGACCAAACCAACCGGCTCCGGAGCCTAATAAACCCGGAACTGGATCTGGTATTCGCCGACGCTTCCCGGATTGGCTTTGAAAGCGCGTGGTTCGGTCATGTCCCGTTCGCACATTGGTTAATCGGGGCCAGCCAGCCGAATCTCCTGGTCGAACTCGGCACGCACAACGGTGCTTCCTATACCGCGTTTTGCGACGCCATCGTGGCGAATCGCCTTCCGACCCGGGCCGCGGCCATCGACACCTGGCGAGGCGATGCCCAGGCTGGCATCTATGGCAGTGCCGTGTTCGACGATCTGAAGGCGTTCCACGACCCCCGCTACGGGACATTTTCAACCCTGATCCAGGCCCGCTTCGACGATGCGTTGCCCCACTTCAGTGATTCGAGCATTGATCTGCTGCACATCGACGGGGAGCACAGCTACAACTCTGCCCGGCACGATTTCGAAAGCTGGCGGCGCAAACTCTCCGATAACGCGATTGTGCTGTTCCATGATACCCAAGTCCGCGAACCCGGTTACGGCGTCTGGCAAGTCTGGCAGGAGCTCCGGCAGACTTATCCTGGCTTCGAGTTTCTCCATGCCAGCGGTCTGGGTGTTCTCGGGGTGGGTCGCAATGTCCCGGCGCCGGTCGCGGCCTTGCTGGCCGAGTCGCACCCCGAAGCCGTCGCGCGCATTCGCGGCCGGTTCGCATCGCTGGGCGCGCGCTGGCAGCGGGAAGCCGAGAGCGTGCTGCTCAAACGACAACTCGAGAATGCGCTGCGGACCGCCCATGAGGGACAACGCGTCGCAACGGAAGCCGAAGCGGGCTTGCGCTCGGCGCTTGACGAGGTACGGCGGCTGGAAAGCGCGCTGGCCTCCGCCCAGCAGGCCGAGCCGGCGCATTTTCGCATCACGCTCGTCAAAATGCAGCGCGCCCTCGACGATACCAAGCGGGAACACCAGGCCATACTGAACTCGACTACGTGGCGCGCCACCGCGCCCGTGCGCAAGCTCGCGAGCCTCGTGCCTTTCGCCTCGCGCAAGGGACTGCGCCGCTTGGTAGGCTGGGGCAGGCAACTTTCGGCGCAATCGCCATTCCCCGACGCACCGCCTCGGCGCTTTCTACCTGGATCCAGAATTTCGCCTTCCCACCCGTCTGCCGCGGCCGTTGCGGCGCGGTCCGTTACACCCAGGGCCGTCCAGCATAGAATCGTCTACATTTCCGGCGAGCCTGGCATTCCCGGGCACATCTACCGAGTCGAGCGCTACGTCGAAGCCTTCGCCGCCGCTGGCGCCTCGGTGTCGTGGATTCCCATCGATGAGGCTGAGTACCGCCTGGACGAAATCGCGCGCGCCACCCTCGTCATCATCTGGCGCGCGGTGCATACGCCTACGGTCGCACGGCTGGTCGCCGCCGCCCGCGAAGCCGGTGCCCTGCTGGTGTTCGATGTGGACGATCTCATGTTTCGTCCGGAACTGGCCCAGACGCAGATCATCGACGGGATCCGCTCCCAGAATCTGTATGAAGCCGACATCGCCGAATACTACCAGCATGTGCAAGACACACTGATGCAGACCCAGGTTTGCTTCACCAGTACTGACGAACTCGCCACCCACGCGCAGCGCTTTGAGCGCGTTACCTATGTACTGCCCAACGGCTTCGATGCGCAGTCCCTGCGAACTTCCCGACTGGCGGTGCGACGCCATCGATTGCAGCGGCCGGACGACGACGCCGGAATTCTACGGATCGGTTACGCCGCGGGATCACGCACCCATCAAAAGGACTTCGCCCAGGCCGCCGGGGCCATCGCCCGCATTCTGGCTGAACGGCCGGAATGTCGCCTGGTTCTGTTTCGCGAGCCGTTGAATGACGAACGCATGTTCGATCCAGGAGAGTTCCCGGCTCTCGCCGCCGTCGAAGGCCAGATTGAATGGCGTGACCGCGTTGCCCTGGAAGACCTGCCAAACGAAATCGCCCGCTTCGACATTAATATTGCGCCACTGGAACTGTACAATCCGTTCGTTGAAGCCAAAAGCGAACTGAAATATTTCGAGGCTGCCCTAGTCGACGTGCCGACCGTCGCCTCACCGACCGGGCCACTGCGCAGGGCCATACGTGACCGGGAAACGGGGCGCCTCGCGCGCAGCAAGGCCGATTGGTACAACGCTCTGTCGGAATTGCTTGACAACGCTGAATACCGCAAGCGCCTGGCGCGCGCTGCCTATCTCGACGTGCTCTGGCGCTTCGGACCGGAGCGACGGGTCGAGGCGGCACGCTCGGTACTGCATCAACTGGATGGCGGCCAGGAAGGCGCGTGGGCCTTCGAACTCGACTATCGTCGCGCCACGATGGGACCGCCAGCCCGACAATCCATTCCCGAGGCCGAGGTGATGTTTGAGTCGGATACGCTTGGTAGCGCCGAGGTTACGGTCATCATTCCTCTTTACAACTACGCCCAGTACATAACGGAAGCGCTGGAATCCGTTCGCCGGCAAACCTGCGAGACGCTGGATCTGATCGTAATCGACGACCGGTCAACGGATACATCTCTATCGGTAGCCCTCGATTGGGCGAACGAGAACGCCGGCCGATTCAATCGCCTGCTAGTCATGCAAAACCGGGAGAACAGCGGGCTGGCGCTCACCCGCAATCTAGGCTTTGACCGCGCCGAGACGCCCTTCATTCTACCGCTTGATGCGGATAACCGGCTACTGGAGGATTGTGTCGCGCGGTGCTTGCAGACACTCGCCGACTCGGGCGTGGCCTTTGCGTACCCGCTAATCCGCAATTTCGGTGATTCCGATCATTTGATCGGCGAGAAGCCCTACGTTCCGATGCGACTGGCAGCAGCCAACTACATTGACGCCATGGCGATGGTGCGCAAATCCGTCTGGGCGGCGATCGGTGGCTTCGTGCCGATCCGTTTCGGCTGGGAGGATTATGATTTCTGGTGCCGGTGCGCCGAGTTCGGGTTCCTGGGTATTCAGATCGAGGAAGTGCTGGCGGAATACCGCTTCCATGACAATTCGATGCTACGCACGACAACGGATATTCCGACCAACAAAATCAAGGTGATCGAGCAACTTGAACGGAACCACCCGTGGCTGCGCCTGCCCAGGGAACTTTAGGCGACGCAACGTAACGCGCCGGGAATTCAAGCATTCCCGGCGCATAGCCCTGCCGAAAGGCTTCGATTAGAACGAGCTGATATGATAGCCGGTCAAGGAGGTGATGCCCTGGAAGGTGATCTTGGTGGAGTCCGAAAGCGTGATCGTCGTGCTCGAACCGGACGTCACCGCACCGGCAACCGCTTTGGCGGCTTCCGTTGTGCCATAACCCGTCAGGAACAACTGATCGGCCGTAGTGAAATCAGCGATAATGTTCGTGCCGCCGCTGACCCCGCTATAGATATTGACCGTATCGGACCCCGCACCAGTAATAATCGAATCCGAACCATGGCCGCCAATCAGCATGTCGTTCGCCGAACCACCGATCAGCGTTGTGTTGCTCGAGCCGGCGGAAAGTGTGACCGCGACGTTCGACCCCGCGGCATTGAGCGTCTCATTGCCGCCGAATGCAGCCATCAGCGCGCTGCCACTGCCACTCGCATTGTTGTAGGTGAGATTATCGCCAGCTGAGCCATAGATTGTGGCAGGTCCAGATGCACCATTCATGGTTGTTACCGAATTGCCCAGACCAATGAACAAGACCGATCCGCTGCCGCCGTTCACCAGGTTGGCCTGCCCACCCCAGATGGTGGACGAACCGGAAGCGGCGTCGATGGTCGTGTTGCCGGTATGGCTGCCGCCAACCACCAGACTGCCGCTACCGCCTTCTATTGAGGCGCCCGCACCATAGGCGGCGACCGTCGTCTGGCCCGCGCCAGCTACGACCGTATCCGTGCCGTCGGAGATCACCCAATTCGACGTACCGCCCGGCGCGCTGGCGACCGAGATATAATTATTGCCACCGCCGCCGGCCAGCGTGCCACTGCCGCCGGAAATGATGGTGTCGTTGCCGCTACCCAGGGTAATGAAAGACGTGGACCCCGCGGGCAGAACGACATCGGACGTTCCGGCGCCCGTAACAGTCTGGGTACCTGCCGCGCCAGTATAGGTGAGCGTCGCGGCACCCGCGATCACCGCAAGGCCAGAATTCCCGGTTACCGTCGTGCTCGAGCCATCCCCGAGCGTCAGAGCCTGATAGCCGGCCGGCATGGTGAAGCTCAGAGCCCCAGGGATCGTCACGGTGAGTTCGTTCACGTCGCCGGGAATGAGGGAGGGCGGTGGCACCGCGCCACCGGCGAAATTCTGGGTGGCCAAAGTGCCGGCTGCCTGCGCGGCAGCGAGCAAATTCGCCACGGTCTGCGACATGAATTGGTTGGCCGTCCCCGTTGTCGCCAAAGTTACAACCGAGCCGCCAACTCCGGGAACCGTTACCGAAACCGTCATTACCGCATTCCTTGCATATCACGTTTCGCTTCAGCCGAGCCCCGGAAAAGCGGCCCCGGACCGGGCCAATTTTAGGATCAGGCCAATTCTTTTGTAATAACTCGAACAGTCTCGGTATTGTTACCCAGTCCCATCGTATGACGCAAACCATGTGAAAAATCAACAGCGCATACGCAGCATACACGACCTGAACCGAATCTGAACCCTGAAAATAGTGCTAACGGGAAGTTTACTATCGATTAAATCCCTGTAATCTATCGCTTCTGGCCGGCGCAATCCGATACCCGGGGGAGCCCTGCCCGACCGG
>JARLIN010000209.1 GCA_031291715.1 Rhodopila sp.
GCTCCGGTAGGGATCTTATGTGGTCGGAGGCTCTGGCTGTGCTGGCGCGCGCCGATCGCCTTCACGGGCAGGTCTTCCGACCAACGGACACCGGTTGGGAACCGCCGATCGACGTGCTGGAGACCGAGACTGGGCTGCTGATCGTCGTCGCTCTCCCGGGGGTGCGGCGGGAGGAGATGGAAATAGTCATCGGCCATGGCGAACTGCTGGTCAGGGGGACACGGCGCTGGCCAACCCTGCAACGGCTGGCGCGGGTTCACCGGATCGAGCTGCCGCATGGGCGCTTCGAGCGGCGCTTGCGCCTGCCCCCGGGCACCTACCATCTCGTGGGCCGAGACTATCGGGATGGCTGCCTCCTTCTGACCCTGCAAAGGCTCGATTAATGGCCACGTTGGGCGAAACTCCCAGCGAATCGGTCGTCCCGGCCGACACGCTGATCCTCGTTCCCGTCATGGACACCGTCCTGTTGCCCGGAACAGTGATGCCCCTGGTCATCGGCCGCCCCGCCGCCGCCGCCGCGCTGCAGGAGGCTGCCCGCACCGAACAGCACCTCGTCGTCGTGCTGCAACGGGAGCCCTTTGCCGAGACGCCAGAGCTGCAGGATTTGCACGCGATCGGCACGGAAGCGCGCCTGCTGCGCTACTTCACCGGGCGCGACGGCTCGCACAATGCGATCGTGCAGGGCATCGGACGGGTGCGGCTCCAGACCGTGCACCGCAGCGCGCAGCACCCGACGGTCACGGTGCTCCGCATCGCCGAGCCCACCGACCGCAACTCTGAAATCGACGCGCGCTTCCATCAGTTGCGCGAGCGTAGCCTGGAAACCCTGCGCCTGATCGAACAGGCACCGCCTGAATTGGCGGCAACGGTCGGATCGATCGATCAGCCCGGCGCGCTCGCCGATTTCGTGACCGGCCTGCTGGACCTAACGCCGTTCGAAAAGCAGGAGATCCTCGAAACCATTGAATTGCTTCCCCGCCTGGACCGGGTGATTTCCCGGCTCGCCTACCGGCAGGAGGTGCTGCGGCTATCGCACGACATCGGACAGCAGACCCGCGCGGCGATGGAAGGGCGCCAGCGGGAGTTCCTGCTGCGCGAACAGCTCAAGGCGATCCAGAAGGAGCTTGGCGAGTCCGACGACATCTCGCCCGAACTCGATGATCTGCGGCGAAAGCTGGAACAGGCCGACATGCCGGCCGACGTCGCCAACCAGGCCAAGCGGGAGCTGCGCCGGCTGGAGCGGATGCCGGAAGGCGCGGCGGAAGCCGGGATGGTTCGTTCTTACCTGGAGTGGCTTACGGAACTGCCTTGGCGTATCGAGGACGAGCCGCCGATCGATATCGCCGAGGCGCGCCGCGTGCTTGATGAAGACCACTTCGACCTGGAGAAAATCAAGCGGCGAATCCTCGAATTCCTGGCCGTTCGCAAGCTGAATCCGGATGGCAAGGGGCCGATCCTGTGCTTCGTCGGACCTCCTGGCGTCGGCAAGACGTCCCTCGGCCAATCCATTGCCCGCGCGGTGGGCCGCAAATTCATCCGGGTCAGCCTGGGCGGGGTCCATGACGAGGCAGAGATCCGCGGACATCGCCGCACCTATGTCGGCGCGATGCCGGGTAACATCATCCAGGCGATCCGGCGCGCTGGACAGCGGAATTGCGTGATGATGCTGGACGAGATCGACAAGCTCGGCGCGGGTGGATTTCAGGGCGACCCGGCCTCCGCCCTGCTCGAAGTTCTGGATCCGGAGCAAAACGGCACGTTCCGGGATGCCTATCTCGGCGTGCCCTTCGACCTCAGCCGGGTGCTGTTCATTGCCATGGCCAATGTGCTGGACACCATTCCCGGCCCGCTGCGCGACCGCATGGAGCTGGTCCGGCTGTCCGGCTACACCGCCGAGGAAAAGGTGGCGATTGCCCGCGGCCACCTGATTCCCAGGCAATTGCGACAGAATGGCCTGCCGGATGGCGTGGTGGACCTCGACGATGCCGCCCTGAACCTGATCATCGACGGCTACACGCGTGAGGCCGGGGTGCGAAACCTGGAGCGTGAGATCGGTGCGGTCTTCCGGAGCGTGTCGGTCCGCGTGGCTGAGGGCAAGCCTGATCACGTTCATATCGATGCCGATGAGGTGGCCACCATTCTCGGGCCCCGCCTGTTCGATGCGGACGTGGCCCAGCACGCGTCGATCCCGGGTGTCGCCACCGGGCTGGCCTGGACGCCGGTCGGCGGCGACATCCTCTTCATCGAGTCAAGCCGTGTGCCCGGCACTGGCAAGCTGATCCTGACGGGGCAGCTTGGCGACGTGATGAAGGAGAGCGCCCAGGCGGCGTTGAGCTTGCTGAAGACGCGCGCCGCGGAGATGGGGATCGCGGCGGACCTGTTTGCCCAAAGTGACATTCACGTGCACGTACCCGCCGGCGCCACGCCCAAGGATGGGCCGTCCGCGGGCGTGGCAATGTTCGTCTCGTTGACCTCATTGATGACAGGCCGCGCCGTGCCGCCGACCACGGCCATGACGGGGGAGATCAGCCTTCGCGGACTGGTGCTGCCGGTGGGCGGCATCCGTGAAAAGGTGATCGCAGCGGCCCGGGCTGGTATCGACACCGTCCTGCTGCCGGCACGCAACCGGCGCGATTATGACGACATTCCGCCGAGCGCCCGGGAGCGGCTGCGATTTGTCTGGCTCGAAACGGTCGACGACGCCATAGCGGCGACAATCGGCCGGGAGACGGGATCGGCGCCGAGCTGATAACGCGGCTAAAAAGGCAGCGAACAAAATCGGATAGCGTACTTGTTTGGTGCGATGGAGGCCTAACCCACGGCGTCCGCCCGCCGCTACCGTCCTTTCAATAACTTAGCGGGCCTTCGGGCGGGCGTTAGACACGCGCGCTCCCTTGTATTTCGCTGTCGGTGTGCTCGGTGCCCTGCTGTGCGGAACCTGGCCCATAGTGCTTGCTTCCTCGCGCGTGAAGAGATTGCACAATCAAAGCCCTGGACTGAATACCTATCGTAACCCACACGGAACCATCAGCACCCGTTATCAGCCAAACCCCCTTCCCTCCACGCGCCAATATATACGATATTGCAGGTAATCGGGCACGCGAAGGCCCGCATGACCGCCCCCTGAGCGGGGACGGCAATAGGGTGGATCACAAGAAGGCCATGCAGAACGGCAACGCGGTCGATTGGTTTGTGGACCGTCATCCCAGGGATGGCGGCGGGGCACGCGCGGCCTTCCAGGACCCTTGGCGGTCCCTCACCTACACAGCGCTCGAAACCGCCACCCGGCGATTCGCCGGGGCCCTCCAAAACACCGGGATCGGCCGGGAGCGTCGCGTTTTACTTCTGCTGCAGGACACCATCGACTTCCCCATCGCCTTCTGGGGCGCCTTGCGGGCCGGAGTCGTGCCGGTTCCGCTCAACACGCTTCTCACGCCGGAAACCGTTGCCTATGTCCTGGCGGACAGCCGGGCGGACGCCGTCGTGATCTCGGCCGGGCTGACAGCGCCATTGGGGAAAACCCTGCGAGACGCCCCGCTGAAACAGGTGATCGTCTCCGAACCTGACGGCTCCTCACCGTCCCTGACGGACGAAGGCTGGACGGGATTTCCCGCATTTCTGGCAGCCGGCGATCCCGCTACGTCGACGGCGGCCGCCTCGCCGGATGAGGTCGCGTTCTGGCTCTACTCCTCAGGCTCAACCGGCGCGCCGAAGGGCGTGCGCCACATCCATTCCAGTCTGCGCTTCACCGCCGACACCTACGGCGCGCAGGTGCTGGGAATCCGGCCGGACGACGTGATGTTCTCCGCCGCCAAGGCGTTCCACGCCTATGGCCTGGGCAACAGCCTGACCTTCCCGATGTCGGTCGGCGCGAAAGCGGTATTCCTCCCCGACCGGCCGACCCCGGAGGCCGTGCTGAACATGATGCGGACGCACAACCCGACGCTGTTCGGCGGCGTCCCGACGCTATACGCGGGGCTGCTGGCCAATCCATACATCATGCCCGGCGCTGGATCGTCGCGCCTGCGGCGCTGCATCTCCGCCGGGGAGGCGCTGCCCGCCGATATCGGCGCGCGGTGGAAATCCATTGTCGGCGTCGATATCCTGGACGGGATCGGCTCCACCGAGATGCTGCATATTTTCATCAGCAACTATCCAGACGACATCCGCTA
>JARLIN010000023.1 GCA_031291715.1 Rhodopila sp.
ATCCGAGATCGCATCCGACTCGCCCAGCCAGTTGCCGATCGAACGCAGCTCCGTCCACAGCGGGGCGTAGTCGTTGCGGCGCAGGTCCTCGGCCAATTTGTCGAGCAGCCGGGCGGCGGCAGCACTCGCGGTGTCGGTTGGATCGGCGTCGAGGAGGCGCAGACGCCAGGCGGCGGTTCGTTCGAGTTCCTCGATTTCGGGTGGTTCGGGGGGCGTATCGGCCATGGCTGGATCCTCAGGGCAGAGACCGGAGCGTGCGAGGGAACCGTCGATCTGGCAAACACCGGCGACTCAGTCATTCAACGGGTAAATCGCCATCAGCCGCCGCTGGTTCATCCAGTCGCGATACATCGCCCGCACGCCGGACGATGAAAACCCCCGAAGCCGGTTGGCGGCGCCGATGCGGAACGCCGCGCCGTAATGGAAAAACTGCGTCCGCCAGGCATCCAGCAGCTTCGTCCGCGGATCCCAGATATGCGTCGCCTCCGATCCCGCGCCGTTGATCTCGATGACCCGGAAACCCAGCCCGAGCCGCAGCGCGGCGGTGGAAGAGAAGCGCACGTCGATCCGCCCGAAATAGAAATCCGGCATCGACCGGGCCAGGCGGTCGATCGCCTCGGTCAATGACGGCGTCACCAGGTCCCGGCCGTCCTGGAAAATCGATCCCTTGCAGTGATTGCCGACGAAGACGAGTTGCACCGCTTCGCCCCGCGACGGCACGGTGTCCAACCTTTCCGCGAGACGTTTCAAGTAAAGGTGCGGAACCAGTCGCGCCCGCTCATCCGCCAGGATCAGGTCCCGCAGGGTGGAGCGTCCGTCGCCCACCACCACCGGTGGCTGCTTGATCGTCATCGAGGTGATGCGTCCGTGCGGTTCGTCGGGATGGCGGACGTAGAAGATGCCGGCCTCGTTGGGTTCCTCCACATACCGCTGCAGCACCACGGTCTCCCCCACGGGAAACGCCTGGAGGTAGGGGACCAGCGCCGCCCGGTCGCGCACGAGGCGAACCCCGGTGCCGTTGCAGCCGATGTCGGGCTTGGCCACGACGGGATAGCGCAGGCCGAACGTCTCCATCGCCGCTTCCGCGGCCGCGGCGGCGTCGGGACGGGCCAGGACGCCGCAGGCGGGGGCGATCAGTGCCTGCGCTTCCGAACCGACCTGGGACAGGATCGACAGCTTGGATTCACCGCACAGCCCGCCCGTGGTGATCCGGGGATTCGCGGCGGTCGGCAGGCTGAAATCGCCATAGCGCAGCCCGAGCAGGAGCCAGTGGATCACCACGGGCGTGTAGAAAAGCCAGCCCGGCCAGAATTCGAAGAACGAGAGCGGGCTGCCGCGCCGATCCGCGCGTTGGCGCGAAGAGACGGCGGTGTCCAGCCTCATCGGCGCGCCTCCCGCATACCGGCGGTGGCGGCGCGCCCGGCGAGGATGACGAAAATGACGAAACCGGCGGCACCGGCCCAGCGCCAGGCGCCCAGATGATCCATCAGGAATTGTCCTACTCGGAGAGATACGGCGAACAGCAGGCTGGTCCAGCACATGGTCGCGACGATGGCCGCCAGGGTGAACTGCCGCAGGTTGGCGCCGACGAAGCCGCAGGTCGTGTAGGTCGGGAGCCGCAGGCCCGGCAGGAAGCGGCTGACCAGCACCACCTTGAAGATGCGACCGGAGATCCACGCCCGGATGGTTTCCTGCCGCTGTGGCGGCAATTGCCGGGCGATCCACGGAATATGGGCCGACAAGCGGCCAAGGCCGTACAGCCCAAGATCACCCAGCACGATGCCGACATACAAAGAGGCCAGTGCGAGCCGGAACGACACCGCCCCGCCATCCACCTGCATCGCGGCACCGACGGTGGCGGCGTCCTCCAGGATGAAGGTGCCAAGGATGATCGCACCGGCCTGGAACAGCGCGGAGCGGCCGGCCAGCGCCAGCAGGGCCGTGATCGAACTGGCCAGCATGATGTACGGGGAAACCCTTTCCGTGGATGGACACCAAACCCGGGACATGGGCGCCGGCGCGAGGGACACGTATCACCTGTCCGTTACTCCAATATGACAATGGTCCGACGGGTCGCCTGAGCGCCCGTCCCGTGGCAGGATCGGCTTCATGGCGCCGCACGATCACCAGCATCACCATCACGCACACGACCATCACTGGCATGACCACCACGCCCATGGGCACCACGGGCATGGGCACCACCATCACGCGCCCGCCCGCATGGATGCGGCGTTCGCGGCGGGTGCCGCGATTAACATGGCGTTCGTCCTCGCCGAGGCGGCGTTTGGGCTGGCGGCCAACTCGGTCGCGCTGGTCGCCGACGCGGCGCATAATCTTGGGGACGTGCTGGCGCTGCTGCTGGGCTGGGCCGCCGCCTGGGCGATCCGGCGCCCGCCGACGGCACGCCGCACCTATGGCTGGGGTCGCGGTTCCATCCTGGCCGCGTTGTTCAATGCCGCGGTGCTGCTGATCGGTGTCGGCGCCATCGGGGTCGAGGCGATCCGCCGGCTGATGGAGCCCCAGCCGGTCGCATCGGGCATCGTCATGGCGGTCGCCGCCGCCGGGATCGTGGTCAACGGCGGCACCGCGCTGCTGTTCCTGCGCGACCGGCACAGCGACCTGAACATTCGCGCCCAGTTCCAGCATCTGGCCGCGGATGCGCTGGTGTCGGCCGCCGTCGTGCTCGCGGCGCTGGCGATCCGGCTGACCGGACTAACCTGGCTCGACCCCATCGCCAGCCTGGCGATCGTGGTCGTCATCATCGCCGGCACCTGGAGCACGCTGCGGGAATCCCTCGATCTTTCGCTGGATGCGGTACCTGCCCGTCTGACGCAGCAGGAGGTGAACGACTGGCTCGCCGCCCTGCCCGGCGTGCGCGAAGTCCACGACCTGCACATCTGGGGCCTGAGCACGACCGAAACCGCGTTGACCGCGCACCTTGTCTGCGACACCCAACCGGCGGAGCGCAGCCTGAACGAACTCGCCGCGGCCCTGCACGAACGGTTTCATATCGGCCATACGACAATTCAGATCGAGACCGAGACGGATGCCGCGTTGTGCCGGCTTCGCCCGGATGGGATCGTCTGATAGATTGGACATCGCGCGCTACTGGTGAGTATCCTCCCTGCTGAAGACGAAAAGGGAGAGAATGAAAAATGAGCGTCGTCTGGACCGATACGGTCAAAGAGATCGCCGGCATCAAGCTGCACCTGTCCCGTGCGGGAAGCGGCCCCACCGTCCTGGTGCTGCATCACGATATCGGCACCGTGGACCGCCTGCCGTTCTATGACGCGCTGGCGGCGAAATTCGATGTGGTGATCCCGCACCATCCCGGTTGGGGCAAGTCGGAACGGCCGCAGTGGATGCGCCATCCTCGCGATATCGCCGCCGTCCATGCATGGTTGCTGGCGGACCTCGGTGTGTCCGGCGTTTCCCTCGTCGGACTTGGCTTCGGCGGGTGGATCGCGGCGGAAATGGCGAGCCTCGCACCTGTCACCTACAAGAAGCTGGTGCTGGTGGGTGCGATGGGGATCAAGCCGCCGGAAGGCGACATCGCCGATCAGGCGATCGTTTCATATATCGACTATCCGCGTGCGGGTTTCCACGATCAGGCGGCGTTCGCGGCGGTTTACGGTGACGTCACCACCGACCAGTTGGAAGCCTGGGACATCGCCCGCGAAATGAGTTTCCGCACCGCGTGGAAACCTTACATGTACAGCCAGACACTACCGTATCTGCTGGGCGGCGTGCGCACGCCCGCCCTGGTGATCTGGGGCGACGATGACCGGATCGTGCCGCTGAGTGCCGGCCAGGCCTATGCCAGGGCGCTGCGCGACGCGACATTGACGACCATTCCGGCATGCGGCCACTTCGCCGAAATGGAAAAGCCCGATGCTGTCGCCAGGCTGGCGACCGATTTTTTGTCGCGTAGCTGAAGGAGGCTTCACCATGCATATGATGTATTTCACTGAACAGCCGATGTCCGCCTACGACGCAAAGGCTGGCCTGGACTACGGTGCGACCGCGCTGACATTCTCCAACAAATACTTCGATCCGAACGAAGGCAGCCGACTCTATAACGAATACCTGGAGGAATACATCCTCGCCGAGGAATGCGGCGCCGATGGGATCATGCTGAACGAGCACCACAATGCGCCGTTCTGCATGCAGGCACGCACCAACATGTTCGCCGCGATCCTCGCCGCGGTCACCAAGCGCGTGAAGATCGTCATCCTGGGCAATCCGCTGCCGCTGACGGAAAACCCCGTGCAGCTCGCGGAAGAGCTGGCGATGATCGACATGATCTCCAAGGGCCGCCTGGTGTCAGGCTTCGTGCGCGGCGGCGGTCAGGAGCAGTTGGCCAACGGCGTGAATCCGGCCTTCAACCGGGAACGGTTCATCGAGGCGCATGACCTGGTGCAGAAGACCTGGACCCAGCCTGGGCCGTTCCGGTGGGAGGGCACGCATTACCAGCAGCGCGTGGTGAACCCCTGGGCGATCCCGATGCAGAAGCCGTATCCACGGGTGTGGATACCCGGCGTCTTGTCGAAGGAAACCGTGATCTGGACGGCGCAGCAGCGCTATCCGTACATCGCGCTGAACACCTCGCTCGAAGCGACCAAGACGATCCACGAAACCTATAACCAGGCCGCCGCCGAGGCCGGCTACACCGCCGGGCCGGAGAATTTCGGGTATCTGATCCGCGTGCATGTGCAGGACACGGAAGAAAAGGCGATGCAGAACGCGCGCCAGTTCATGTGGATGCAGGGCGAGTTCACCGGTCTGGCGAACCCGGTCTGGGCCAACCCGGCGGGGTATTTCTCCCCCTCCGGCCGGCGCGGGTTTGTCGAGTTCGCGGTCGGCCGGGCGACCAACCCCCGAGGGGCTCCGACGTTCGAGGATCAGGTCAATTCGACGATGATCATCGCGGGAACGCCGGATCAGGTGATCGAGCGGCTGAAGTACCTGGTCGAACATACGCGGCCGGGCATCATGGGCATCTGGGCGAACGACGGGTCGGTCAGCAAGGAGGACCGCCGCCGCTGCATCCAGTTGCTGTGCGGCGAGGTGATGCCGGCGATCAAGGAATTCGGTGCCGGGCTGGGGCTGAAGGATCCGTGGGAGGCGAATGCGCCGGTGCATCTGCGATATTCGACGGATATCGCAGGGCAGAAGGTGGCGGCGGAGTAATCCTGGCGCATCTTCCCAACCTGCGCGGCCGGCTCCCCTATGGGCGCCGGCAGCTCGCGCGTCGAAGCGCGGGATAGTGGAGCGCTTTCACGCTGACTGGAAAAACCAGGTGGGCCGGTAACCTCCGATCGTCAGGGCCGGACAGGACCAGAATGGCGCCCGCGCTCCCCGCCGGCCTGAAACAGGTTTCGCGAGGGGTACCTGCGCCGCGCGGCCACAAAGCGGGGCTCCTCGCCGCCCGGCACATGCGGCGGCCGATCACCGGGCGCATGATCCGCGTGAATGTGGCCCAACGCGGGAAATGCATCCGCCGTACCATACCAGCCCGCGTTGGCGCCGCCTCGCTATCCCCGTCATGGCCCGGCGACAGTCCGGGCCATCTGCCACGGCACTGATACCAGGCCACGTTGACACCGACTCTCCGCCGCTTCCCTCAACGTCATGCCCGGACCTGATCCGGGCACAAGTTGCACCTCGGTAAGTGGTTATTCATCAATGAGCTGGTCCGGCACGGATGGCCGGATCAGGTCCGGCCATGACGACCATGGGACAGCCGCCCGCGTGTCAGTCTTTGCGCGGGCTGGTCTGTCACGGCACCGCACGGCACTGATACCGGGTCACGTTGACACCGACTCTCCGCCGGTTTCCTCCACGTCCTGCCCGGACCTGATCCGGGCACAAGTTGCAACTCGTTAAGTGGTTATTTATCAATGAGCTGGTCCGGCACGGATGGCCGGATCAGGTCCGGGCAGGACGACCATGGGACAGCACGGCCGGCGTGCCAGTCTTTGCGCGGGCTGGTATGAATCGGATGGACCGGACTGCTCCCAGACCATGACGGATGGGAAAGGCCGTGGGTTCATCTATCCGCTTCCAGGTATAAACAGCGCTTTGCCCGCGTTCGGGGCGCGGCCTCCCCTGAAAGGATTCGAAAGGATGGTCACTCCCCCGATGACCTTACGGGCGAGTTAGTTTCGCTGGCCTCAGCCATGCCAATACGACAGTGGTTTCACATTGACATTTTCAGACGGTCCATCATGTGCCGGCCGGTTATGGGACCGTTGAAGGCATGAAGGAGCCAATCACGCCGATCACACCAATAGATCGGATCGATATCAGACCGGATGGCAATACAAACGTCATCTTAACCGTACCGTCCCGTTCGCCTGCGGATTGGTCGCATTAGCGAAATTATGGTATGGACGATGCGACCCCAAAGGCGCTAAAGGCACCGTCATCTACCGCTTGAGGAGTGACTTTCTTGTCGGTGGCAGCGGTTTTGCCGTGCCGGATCCTGACGTCATCGGGACAGTCAGCAATCGCGACCGGGTGGTGCAAATAGATTTCTAACATTAGAGCACAATTATGACGATTAGGTAATATACATAATCTGTCACGCAGACGCACCGGGTCTGCCACCCTTTTCTGGCGATCCAGGCTCCCGGATGACAGTTCCTGACAGAGCCATTTTTCCGTACCCGGAAGCCTGTCGAATCCCCTGCTGCAGCAACACTCCACTCAGGTCCGCCGGATGCTATCCCCGACAGCGAATACATGTACAAGCAGATGGCAGGACTTCGTTCCAGCGATCGCTCTTTTGATTTTCAGCGCGGCGGGCATTTTCGTGGGCGCGCTCAGCCCCTCGGGCGATCGCGGCCAATATGCCGTCGTGGCACCACCCTGGTACAGCCCGGCCCAAACGGCTGGGCTGGTGGGTATGACCGGCGGCGACATTGTTGACGTTGGCCGTTTAGCGAACATCGTCATCGTGTATTCCGCAAGGCCGGGATTTGTCCGCGCCCTGTACCGCGCCGGCGCCTGGCTGGTCATCGACCCGGTGGGACTGCGGGGCTGCCTGGGGTTTGAACGAAATCCGCCACAGACGCCAGGAGGCGTGTGATGTTCGAACTCGACAAGCTGCGAACGCGCTTCGGGCAACTTCTTGTCATTCTGCTCTGGCTGCACGTTCCCGTTATGGTCCTCGTGGCCATGGCCCTCGATCGCCCGGTGATGCTGCCTGCCATGGCCGCGATCGTGCTCGCGGGCGCATACCATCTGGCATGGTGGCGCCGTGGGATCGCGCCCGTCACACGCTATCTGTCCGCCGTCGCGCTGATGGGGGAGCCCGCTCTGCTTGTCTATCTGCTGGCCGGTCGCGACTGGCAGATGGATATGCATATGTATTTTTTCGCGACCTTGGCGCTCACCATCGCCTGGTGCGACTGGCGTGTCATTCTCGTGGCGGCGATCGCGGTCGCGGTCCATCACCTGCTGTTGGACCTGTTGCTGCCTTTCGCGGTCTTTGCCAACGGCGGGGATATGCCTCGCGTCTGGCTGCATGCTGGGATCGTGGCCGTCCAGACGATCGTCCTGGTCTGGCTGAGCGATACGCTGGCCAAGAGCTTCGAGCGGATCGGCGCCATGCGTGCCGAAATCATGCGCCATAACGAGACGCTCCAGGACCGGATCGACGTCATGCGCGCCGAGATCATGCAGCATAACGAAACGCTCCAGGAACGGACCCTGGAAGCCGAAGCGGCGAACCAGGCCAAGAGCCTCTTCCTGGCGAACATGAGCCACGAGATCCGGACGCCCATGAACGCCATCCTCGGCTTCTGCCATCTCGCGCTGCAGACCGGGTTGACACCGAAGCAGCAGGATTACGTCACAAAGATCAAAGGGGCCGGCGACTCCCTTCTCACGCTCATCAACGACATCCTCGACCTGTCCAAAATCGAGGCCGGAAAGATCTCGCTGGAGCGGACGCATTTCAATTTGCGGAGCTCGCTGGAGGGTCTGTTCAACATCGCCGCCGTCAAGGCGGCGGAGGCTGGCATTACGGTTGACCTGAATATCGATCCTGCCGTGCCGGCGACCTTGCTGGGAGACGTTCACCGACTGAACCAGGTGCTGCTCAACCTCGTCAGCAACGCCGTCAAGTTCACCGAACGCGGTGGCGTCACTGTCTCCATCCGAGCACCGGAACAGCGTGGAAACCTGGTCACGCTCGAGGTCGCGGTCCGCGATACCGGCATCGGCATGACGCAGGAGCAGCAGGCGCGGCTGTTCCATACCTTTTCGCAGGCCGATAGCTCCACTACCCGCCGGTTTGGTGGCACCGGGCTCGGCCTTGCCATCAGCAAGCAGCTCGTCGAGCTGATGGGCGGGAGCATCACGGTCGAAAGTGCCCCGGGTATCGGCAGCACCTTCACCTTCAGGGCCGTGATGGAAATCGGCGATAGCGAGCAACTGCCGCGCACCATGCCATCGGAGGAACTCAAGCACCTGCGGGTTCTGATCGCTGACGACAATCCCGCCTCGCGCGAGATTCTGCAGGACATTTTCGTCACATGGGGCGTGCATGCGGACCTCGTAGCATCCGGGAAGGAGGTGCTCGCAGCACTCGATACGGCAGTGTCCGGCGCCCCCTATGACCTCGTGCTGCTCGACTGGAAGATGCCTGGGATGGACGGCATCGACACCGCCACGGCGATGCGTGGAAACGCCCATCTGACAAATCCGCCGCTGGTTCTCATGGTCAGTGCTTATGGGTGGGGTGACGCAAAGGCCGCGGCCGAAGCGGCTGGCATTTCCGCCTTTCTCGTCAAGCCGATCGACCCTGCGACGCTACTCACAACTATCACCGCACTGCTGGGCGCGGACAAATCACGCACACCGGTGCAAGCCGCCCCGGGGAACGATGTACCGAAGGTTGCACCGAACTTGCGCGGTTTGTGCGTCCTCGTTGTCGAGGACAACGAGATCAACCGCGAGATCGCGGTCGAGTTGCTGACCGATGCCGGGCTTGTCGTTGACACGGCCGAGAACGGCCGCATCGCCTGCGAACGGGTGCTGGAGTCCGGCAAGCATTACGACGCCGTCCTGATGGATGTGCAAATGCCGGAAATGGATGGCATGGAGGCAACCGCCCGTATCCGCGAGCACTTGCCGAGCGACCGCCTTCCCATCATCGCCATGACCGCCCACGCTTACGAGGCCGATCGGCAGCGCTGTCTGGATGTCGGTATGAACGGCCATGTTTCCAAGCCGGTCGACCCTGCTTTGCTGATACGTACGCTCGATCAGTGGCTCCGCCCGCGGCTGCCGGCAGAGACTGCCCCGCCGCCGCCCGTCCTGGCCGAGGCACCGCCATCCGCCAGCAAGCCGCCGTCCACCGGCACGCTTCCGGCCAGTCTGCCGCCATTCGACCTCGATGCCGCCTTGTTACGGATGAACGGCAAGCAGGAATTGTTACGAAAAATGATCGTCCATTTCGGCGACACGTTTGCCACGACCATGCCGACGTTGCGTGACCAGATCGCCGCCGCATCGCTGGACGAGGCCCGCCGCCTGGCCCACACGCTAAAGGGCGTCGCCAGCACCATCGAGATACGTGCGGTCGCCGAGGCCGCCGGGCAGGTCGAGAAGGCATTGCAGGACGGGGATCTGACAGGGATCGAGGGGCGGCTCGAAGGGCTGGAACGGGCGATCCGGCCAGCGCTCGCGGCCTCCGCGATGGTCAAGGGCACAGCAGCGCCTGCCGCCGCGGGCGTTGCTGCGGCATGCGATTATACTTCGGTGATCCCGGCGATCACGGAACTGCGGGGGTTGCTGCAGCGCCGAAGCCTGCGCGCCCGCAAGACTTTCGACGCGCTGGAGGAAACCCTTGGCACGACACCAGAAGGGCTCGGTCTGCATCCAGTGAAGGCGTCGCTCGATAGACTCGACTATGGCGAGGCGCTGGCCCTGCTGGACAAGATCACGGGATGGGACGCCCTCGCGGACGAGCGGACCGGTTCCCCGAGGGCCGTGTCATGAAGCAGCGTGCCCTTATCCTGATCGTCGACGACGAGGTCGCGAATATCGAGATCCTGAACGCCGCGCTTGAGGACGAATACGAGATCTGCTTCGCAACCTCCGGCGAGGAAGCCATCGAAATCGCGCACAAGGTCCTTCCCGACCTGATCCTTCTGGATGTGCTCATGCCGGGGATCGACGGATATGAGGTCTGCCGCAGGCTAAAGGAAAACGCGCTGCTCGCCGACGTCCCGATCATCTTCACGACCGGGCTTGGCGACCAGGAGGCGGAGGTGCGCGGGCTTTCGCTCGGCGCCATCGACTATATCACCAAGCCGATCTCGCCGGGTATCGTACGCGTCCGCGTGCGCAATCATATCGAGCTCAAGCACATGCGCGATCAGCTGGCGGAGCTGGCGGTCACCGACGCCTTGACCGGCCTGAGCAACCGCAGGCGACTCGAACAAACGCTGAAGCAAGAGACTGCAAGACTGGCGCGCACGGGGGACCGGCTGTCCGTCATCATGCTGGACATCGATTTCTTCAAGCAGTTCAACGACACCTATGGCCATATCGCAGGCGATCGCTGCATCGCGATGGTGGCCGCGGCCCTGAACCGCGCCGTGCGCCGGGCGGCAGACCTGACCGCCCGGTACGGCGGGGAGGAATTCGCCTGTATTCTGCCAGGTCTGGAACATGAGGAAGCGATGGCCGTGGCGCAAAGCATCCGCGATCATGTTCATTCGCTGGGGATTCCCCATATGCGACCGGACGCCGGCGCATACGTGACCGTCAGCGTAGGCGTCGCCACAGCAAGGTGTCTGCCAGGCATGACGTCCGAACTCTGGATCAATGTCGCCGATCAGCAACTTTATTTGGCGAAAGCAGCCGGGCGGGACCAGGTCATCGGCACCATTTTCGGCGCAGATTACCAGGATGGCGATCACCGCCTCCATACCGAATCATGCGATCGATCGGCCGAAACAGGCGGTGGAGAACACCCGCCCGGGGTCAATGGCATACCGGTGAATAGCGGCGGGGTCAGTTAAAGACGGCCCCAACGCGCGTTCGCTGCCGTTGCCGTTGCCGTTGCCGTTGCCGTTGCCGTTGCCGTTGCCGTTGCCGTTGCCGTCTGGCGGAGCATCGGGATGCTTCACGCAAGGTGGCAAGATGACCGCGCATCTTGCCCTGCGGTTTGCGTAGCCGCCTGGTGTGGCGGCTGGTGGACGCCAACGACATGGTGATGCCAATCTGCGTTGGCGCCGGCTCTTTATCCTCGTCATGGGCCGGCGGCCGGGCGGGGCCCCTGCCACCCCCC
>JARLIN010000210.1 GCA_031291715.1 Rhodopila sp.
GATCGAAATCCAGAGCGATGCAGTGAACGAGGAACGCCTTGTCGAAGTGGCCTTCGATGCGACACCGGCAGACATCCACCTCGCGGAGCAGGCCGAAGTGGTCATCACCACTGGTACGCTCCCGCATGCCGTGGCGATGCCGCGAAGCATGGTAAGCGATCTCAAGGACGGCCACGGGACCGTGTGGACGGTCGAAAATGGCCGGATCGCACAGCGAACGGTCACGTTCGGCCCAGTTTTGCTCGATGGCAGGCTGCCCCTGATCGCAGGACTTCCCGACGGAGCGTCGGTGGTCATGACGCAGGAGTTTGGGCTTCGGGTCGGCAAGGTCGCGCTGGCCGGTGCGGAGCACACGCCATGAACCTCGCCCTGCGCGACGTGCGCCACAACAAGCTGCGTTTCGTGATGACGGCGATCGGCGTCGGCATGCTGCTCGCCGTTGTGCTGGCAATGACCGGCGTCTACGAGGGTGCACTGGATGACGCGTTACGGCTGCCACGCCAGGAAAATGCGGAGTTGTGGGTCGTGCAGCCCAATACCTATGGGCCCTTCGCTGAACCGTCGCGCATCCCGCTGGATACCCGCGACCTGATCCAACGCATCCCCGGCGTCGCGAGCGTCGGGGCCGTGACGTTCCAAACCGTGCAGACGGTCGTTGACGAGCGTCCGGTGCGGATGTTGATCCAGGGCTTCGAGTCGGGACGCTTGGGAGGGCCGCAGCAGCTCGTGGCAGGATCCGATCTGACCCGGGACCATTATCAGATCGTGGTTGACGCTTCGTCCGGTCTGCACCTGGGGGACCGGGTGCCCCTCGGCCCGCTGCACGACATTTATACTGTGGTGGGTCTCACCCAAGGCATGGTCACGTCGGCCGGCGATCCGGTGAGCTGGGTGTCGCTGCTGGACGCGCAATCCTTGCAATTCCAGGTGCCGCCTCCGCTGGAGCGGCGCGAGAAGGCGGCGGGACGGCCGCCGGCGCAGACCGCGGACATCAATGCCGTGCTGGTTCGCCTGCTGCCGGGCGCGGCACAGGCAGAGGTTGTCGCGGAGATCGAGCGTTGGAAGCACCTTGCCGCCGTGACCGAAGCCCAGCAGGAAACCTACCTGACCAAATTCGTGATCGAGAGAATGCAGCGCCAGCTTGGCATGTTCCTGGGCATTCTGGTCACTGTCGCGGGCGTTGTTTTGGCACTCATCATCTACACGATGACGATGGACAAGCTGCGGTCGATCGCCACCCTCAAGCTGATCGGGGCACCGGATCGCACGATCGTCGGGCTGATCATGCAGCAGGCGCTGATTCTCGGGATCTCCGCCTTCGTATTCGGGACCACGATGATCCTGATGCTCAAGGGCCTGTTTCCGCGCCGCCTCCTGATCGAGCCGCGTGACGTTGGCATCGTGTTCCTCATCGTCATCGTGGTCTGCCTGCTGGCTTCAACGCTCGGTGTGCGCGCGGCCGTGAAGGTTGAACCCGCTCAGGCACTGGCGGGGTAGAGCGATGTCATCCTCAGTCCCAATGCTCCGGGTCGAGCTGCGCGGCATCAGTAAGCATTACGGCGAGGGTCCGACGCGGGTGGACGCGCTGACCGAGGTCACCCTGGATGTCGGTGCGGGCGAAACGGTCGGGCTCCTGGGTCCGAGCGGGTGTGGCAAGACCACCTTGCTGAACGTGATCGGTTGCGTCACCGAGCCGAGCGGCGGATGGATGCGGTTGGACGGAGAAGAGGTCTACGACGGGCAATGGCTTCGGCACGACCTGCGCAGGCTTCGTCTGGAGAAGATCGGCTTCATCTTCCAGACCCACAACCTGTTGCCGTTCCTGAACAGCACCGAGAACGTCGCCGAGGCCATGGAACTGCGCGGGATGTCGCCACGATCCGCCCGAGAGCGTGCCGAGGATCTGCTCGAATACCTTGAAGTCGGCCACCGTCGGCGCGCGATGCCGAGCGCGCTTTCCGGCGGCGAGGCGCAGCGCGTAGCGATCGCGCGGGCGCTGGCCAACAACCCGCACGTCATCCTCGCCGACGAACCGACCGCCGCGCTCGACTCCAAACGCGCCGCCGTGGTGATGACATTGCTCCGCAGGGTCGCCGCCGAACAGGAGGTTGCGGTTCTGGTGGTGACCCACGACGACAAGATCTTCGGCAGCTTCGACCGGGTGGTTCGTCTCCGCGACGGATTTGTCGAGGAGAATGCGCCCGCCGCTGCTGGAACGTAATCCGCTTCGTTTTGCCAGTCGAACCAGAAACACAGGGGATCCCGCCTCGGGATTTTCCGAGGAGGCGGTATGTCCACATCAATCGATGGCCAGAGACATCGAATCAAAGCGCGAAGGCGATTCCTAGCCCCCTATGAGTCATTGGTTAGGACGGCTGGTACTAGACCGTCACGAGCCGGTCGGAGTCGCGTACGATCTCGTAGTGGTCTTTGAGTGTTGACAGCGGACAGATCTCGGAACCCTCGGAATCGCGCAATTTCAGGCAGGTCCCGCAGGCCAGAAACTGGCCCCCCGCATCCAGGATCTTCCGCGCCTGGGCCTTCACGTCGAACCTGGGATCCTCGATCTTGTCGATTTCCACGCCTCTTCCCGAAAGGAAGATGCGAACCTCGTCGCCTTGTTCCAAGCTGTAGAGCGCCAGGCGCAAGGCGTTGAAAACCGTTTCCGGGTCGGTCTGGGTCACGACCATGCCGAGTTTCATGCGCTTTCCCTAATCATTGATCCGCACAGGTCTGGAATGATACCAGATGGTCCAACGATTGACCAATCCCATTCCGCCGTGGCCGGGCCAAGCCCGCGGCATCACGAAGAGCGTCGTTCATTGCGCCGGTTGGTATAATCCCCTTCGTTTTGCCGGTCAGCCCAGGATCAGCGGCGCGACCGCCCCGATCCCGAGGATGACCCAGAGCGGGTTGGTCTTGACCAAGAGAAGACCGAACGCGCCCACGGCGAACACCACGGTTGGCACTGACCATGGTACCAGGACTCCGAACCGATAGGTCATCACCACGAGCAGCCCGACCAACGAGGCCGCCGCCCCCCGCATCGCCGGTTCCGTCAGGCGATGGCCGCGAAGCCGGTCGAGGACGGGCACCGCGGCGGTCAGGACGACGAAGGAGGGGAAGAATATCGCCACCGTGGCGATCACGGCCCCCGGCAGGCCCCCAACGTTCCAGCCGATAAAGGTCGCCATGGTCAGGATCGGCCCCGGTGTAACCTGCGAGAGTGCGAAGCCGTCCAGGAACGAGGCCGGATCCATCCAGTGCCGTAGTTCGACGACCTCGTGGAACATCAACGGAAGCGATCCATAGGCGCCACCGAATGCGAACAGCCCCACCTTGGCCATGGCCGCCATGAGCGTAAAGAGGCCCGTATCGACCGCGAACAGAAGCGAAGCCGCGGCAAGGCCCAAACCCAGCAGCACCAGGGGGAACAGGAAGGCACGGCAGTTGAGCCTCTCGTCAATCGGGGTCGACGGCCGCGTCTTCGGCAGCACCAGCGCCCCGAGGGCGGCTGCCACAACGACTGTCAGGGCTGGGCTCAGGCCGACCAGGAAGGCTGCCGCGGTGGCCGCGGCGATGGCGCCCTCGCCCACCGAGCCAATGGCCCGGCGGCCGAACGTCAACGCCGCGTGGGCGATGATGGCGGCGACCACGGCCTGCATGCCCGTGAAAACCGCGGCTCCGATCATCGAGTGGTGCAGGGTTGGGTAACACGCGGCCAGGCCGAGCATGACGATGGAGGCCGGGATGACGAAGCCCACGAAGGCGACGGCCGCACCGGATATTCCCCGCAGGCGGTAGCCGACGAACGCCGCTACCTGCATCACCGTCGCGCCAGGCAGGAACTGGGCAAGAGCGATCCCCGTCCGAACGGCCTGGCGGGGCAGCCAGCCGCGTTCCGTTACGGTCTGCTCGATCCGCGGAATCATGGCGGGGCCACCGAAAGCCGTGGCGCCAAGCCGGACGAAAACCAGAAATATTACCAACCGCGAAATGGGGGCTGGGGGAAGAGACACATTAGCTCCCAGCCCTTGCTGCGGTTGGACCGCCGGCCGATCCGCAACCGAATGCATTCTTGTCCCTCAGTTCTGTCCTGCGACGCGTGACGCGCGCACATCGCAGTATGAAGGTTGTGGAAAGGAGCGCATATGATTCAGATTATATGCACGTCCTTTGCGTGCCTTCCTGGCAAATGCGGGCGTGCAGCTCGCTTACGCCATCAAGCCTGGTTGGCAGAGGTTCTGAGCCGCCCGGCACGGCTTAGCGAATGCTTGCCGTCGAGCGGCAGCAGAATTCTGGCGCGCAACCCGCCCTCGGGGCGGTTCGCCAGCGTAAGCTCGCCGTCGTGCACCTGGATGATCGACAACGCAATCGGCAGCCCCAGACCAGTGCCGCCGGTTTCTCGGCTGCGCGATTGCTCCAGACGATGGAACGGCTCAAAAACACGCTGCAGTTCCGCATCGGGAATGCCTGGACCGTCATCGTCGATGTCGATGCACACGGCTGAGGCAGCGGCGCCGATTGCCACCCGGGCAGATCCTCCGTACTTCACTGCATTGTCGATCAGGTTCGTCAAGGCGCGCCGCAGCGCCGCCGGCTGGCAGTCCAGCACAATCGGTTCAGCCGACACCATCGTCACCGAAAGCCCAGCATCCGCCATGTCGTCCACTATCGAGGCCACCAATGCGCTTATGTCGGTGCGCCGTCGGGTTTCGGCTACGCTCTGGTCACGCGCGAAGTTCAGTGACGCCTCGATCATGGCATCAAGCTCTCCGATCGTTGCCAGCATACGTTCGCGCTCATCGGCCTCGGGCAGGTTTTCGGTACGAAGCCGCAGCAACGTGAGCGGCGTGCGCAAGTCGTGCGACAAAGCGGCCAGCATTTGCGTGCGGCTGTCCAGCAGGCGCCGGATTCGTGCCTGCATCTGATTGAACGACTCGGCCGCCTGGCGCATCTCCGTCGTTCCGACCTCCGCGATCGGCGGTGCATTGACGTCTCGCCCAAGTTGATCCGCCGCGCCCGCCAGCACCCGCAGCGGCGCGGTGGCCCGCCTCACCGCCCATATCGAGGCCAGCACAACAATAATCGCCATGGTTGCCATAGCCACCGGGAACGGCCACGGGGTGGACGGCGCGGCGTCCGGCAGCGCGGTGGCGAAGTTGAGCCACTCCCCGTCGGAGAGCTGCACGGCCGCCTGTAGCCTTGGCCAGTTACCCGCGCCCGCCATCCACGGCGGGCCTCGCCCCTGCATGTTTCCCCCCCTCATCGTGTCGCCCATCGGGCCATGGCGGCCAAAGGTATTGAGCGGCGCCACGGCGGCGGAGACCTCCACGTGCAGCCGGTCTGCCAGCGCCGGAGGCAACTGCTCCGCGAGATAGCGGCGGACCGGTTGGAAGTCGTCGTCGGGGTTGGCCGCAACGAACACCGGCTCCTTTTCCGACAGGGTCACCAGCAAGGTGGGATCGCTCGCCGCGGCGGCGATACGGTTGCGCCACGGCTCGGGCGCTTCATCCAGCAGTCGCGCCAAATTGGCGATGCGCTGTGTCGCCGCATAGCCGCCGACCGCCCGCACCGCCTGCACGCGATCCGAAGCGTAGATCAGCGTGCCGATCAGATGCGACACCATCAGCCCGGCCAGCAGGATCAGCAGCATTTGGCCGAACAGCGTGCGTGGCAGCCAGCGGGTCATGTCCTGGTCACCGACGCGGCGAACATGTAACCGCCGCCCCATACCGTCTTGATGATGCGCGGCTCCGCCGGATCGTGTTCCAGCTTTTTCCGCAACCGGCTTACTTGCGTGTCGATGCTGCGGTCGAACACGGCGGCGGCACGACCGCGCGCGAGGTCCAGCAACTGGTCGCGGCTCAGCACACGCTGCGGTCGCTCCACCAGCGCCAAAAGCAGTTCGTACTCCCCGGTGCTGGTAGGTACTGTGACGCCGTCATCGCGCAGCAGCTCGCGGTTCTCGGTGTTCAGCACCCAGCGGTCGAACGAGTAGCACCGCGGTTCAGGTGCAGTTTCTGACGGCGCTGGCGGGCGGCGATTGCGGCGGAGCACGGCCCGGATACGCGCGATCAGCTCACGGCTTCCGAACGGCTTTGGCATATAGTCGTCGGCGCCCATCTCCAGGCCAATCACGCGGTCCACCTCCTCGCCTTTGGCGGTAAGCATAATGATCGGGACCTCGCTCTCCGCCCGGACACGCCGGCACAGCGAGAGCCCGTCTTCACCTGGAAGCATGAGATCGAGCACAATGAGGTCGATATGCGAGTCGGCGAGGGCGCGCTGCATGGCCTTGCCGTCGCCGACCGCGGTGATGCGGAAGCCTTCGCGAGTCAGGGCGTGTCCGACCAGTTCGCGGATCTCGCGATTGTCGTCGACGATCAGGATGTGCGGTGTCGTATCCATGGCCGGATCATAGGCGATCGGCGCTCCCCGCTGGAGGGGAAATGTGTGACAGGGTATGTCCAGTCCGGGCTATGGCACGCCCTGCAACAATCTCAGGCGCCGGAGACAAAGCCTGGTGACAGGTGCGGCCCAGATATCGTGCGGCGGTGGCGATTGAGCCGCTGCGGAACAGGGAACAGCACGATGACAAAGATCAGCAAGGGGTTGGCGGCCGCTGTCGCCGCGGCAATTATTGGCGGTGGGAGCCTGATCGCGGTCGCTCAGGCGGCCGGGCCTGGTTATGGACCGGGCTATGGGCCAATGGGCTTTATGCAGGGCCGGGGTGGACCGGGCATGATGGGCGGGTGGGGTGGCGCCGGGTATATGCGCGGACCGGGTGGTCCCGCCTCTTTCGATCCCTCCGCGCGGCTGGACACGCTGAAGACCGAACTTGGCATCCGGGCCGACCAGGCAGTGGCCTGGGATGCATACGCCAAGGCGGTCAAGGACAGCGCGACGCAGATGCAGGAGACGCGCAACAGCGTCGATTTCGGTGCGCTCCGCGCCATGTCCTGGCAAGAGCACCAGGCATACATGGGCAAGCTGTGGGACAAGCGGGCGGAGGCATTCAAGACAGTGCAGGCGGCGGCCACCAAGTTGATGGCGTCGCTGGACGACACGCAGAAGGCACACGCGCTGCTTCCCGGCCTGTTGGCCGGTCCCGGCATGATGGGTCCCGGCATGATGGGGCCTGGAATGGGGCCATGGGGGCCGAGCGGCCCGCGTTGACGCCCGCGTAGCCGCCGGTTGCGGACACCGCTCTCCTCGCCCTGCCACCCAGGGCGAGGGCACGGTGCCTTGCCATCCCTGCCTCGTGGCGGAGCCGCGGTGTCGTTGCGTTGGGCGAGTTTGAGTTTGTTGTTGTTGTCACCTCTTTCCTTCCGACCGTGTATTTCGGACACGCTTTCGGTGTGCTGTCCCTATCTGCCGATCGTGGCCGGTGTCCTGAGCACCCGTTCATGCCTAGCGATCGGAGTGCCAACAATCCCTACCCTGCGCGGCAATCGCATTGGAGGGGCGCGCCCGCTGACCATTCACCGCTATCCGCTCAACGCAAAGATGCGCCGTGTGACTCGGACGTGTCCGAAAGCCGGACGGCAGTGTTGTGAAGCCGGACAGAGCGGCGGGCTCCGCATGACATTAATCAACGCAAATTCAGCCTGTTGCCATCTGGCATGTGGTTTGCAACCGGACAAGCAACAGACTCCCGCGCGGCAAAGAGCCAGACTGCATCGAGGACAACATGAGAGTCAGACACACCCTACTCGCAGCTACCGTCATCACTGCCGCCACATCCGCCGCGGCGTTGGCACAGCGCCCGACGGGCTATGACCCCACTCAACTTCCCGAAGTGAGGGGCAAGGTGGTTCAGTACCTGTTGACCGCCCGTGGCAACGTGGACGGCCTGATACTGATGGACGGCACCGAAGTGTATGTAGCCCCACGCCTCTCGAACCAGCTTGTCTTCGCGGTAAGGCCAGGCGAGTCAGTGACCATCCACGGACTGAAGGCAAAGGCGGTGCGGCTCGTGCTCGCGGTTTCCGTTACCAATGACGCCACCGGTTCCACCGTGGCGGGTGACCTGCGCAGCTCGCGTGACGAGACAAATCAGATCGAGGCGGTCGGCCGAGTGAAGAAGCAGTTGCACTCACCGCGCGGCGATGTGGACGGCGCTTTGTTGGAGGATGGCACGATCGTTCGCATGTCGCCGTCCGAAGCGCAAAAGTTCGCCTCCCAGCTTGGTCCCGGTCAGACGCTGTTCGCGCAGGGTTACGGTTCTGAAAGCGTGCTTGGCAGGATCATCGCTGCGCGGGCGCTGGGCGTCGATAAGGAACATACACAGCCTGTCGCTCCGATTGGGACCCCACGAACAGACCGGCTGGTCCGGTAGGTCAGCCGGGGCACGCCCACCAAGAAGTCGCCATGCGGCTTGTGATGGCTGCCTTTCCGAGGTCTGTCCCCATCCAAGCCAGTAACTCTGCACAGAGGATTTGACTGGTTGGCTGGGGCGTAGCGGCGGCAGGGCTGTTGGATCGACGAGGACAGCGATGCTTCGTGCCCGACCGGGTTCGCGTTGGATCAGTCGTGCGCGCTCCAGGGCGAGCACCATGCCATGGACGGAGGGTGGGGTGACCCGAAAGTGTCGTTGCAAATCGGCCTCGGCGGGCGGGCGGCCCAGCACCAGCGTGTAGGCGTGATGAAGGCCAGATATTGCCCTTGCTTCGCGGTGAAGCTGGGCGAGGCAGGGGCGTGACCCGGCTCGGGCATCTGATTCATCTGTAGTGCCTCAATTCCCAGGGGGCGACGATGAACATACGGTATCGGGTCGCGCTGAGCCAAATCGAGCGCGAGCACCTCACCACGCTGTTGAGTGGCGGCAAGCATGCGGCGCGCAAACTGAAGCGGGCGCAGATCCTGCTGGCCGCCGACGGCGGGATCAGCGACGAGGCGATCGCGAGCAGCGTCTCGGTTGGCGGCTCCACGGTATATCGAACCAAACGGCGCTTCGTGGAGGGCAATCTGGAACTGGCGCTCAGCGAGGAGGCGCGTCCGGGGGCGGCCCGCAAGCTGTCCGGCAAGGAGACGGCGCTGCTGGTTGCGACCGCCTGCTCCAGTCCGCCGCTGGGGCGCAAGCGGTGGACATTGGACCTGCTGGCTGGCGCGATGGTCCGGCTAACGGAGCACCGAGGGCTGTCACGTGAGACCGTGCGGCGGCGTCTGGCCGAGGACGACCTCAAGCCGTGGCGACGAGACATGTGGTGCATCCCCCGGGTGGACGGTGCGTATGTCGCTTGCATGGAAGACGTGCTCGACCTCTATGCAGAACCGGCCGATCCCAAACGGCCGGTGGTTTGCTTTGACGAAAGTCCGACCCAGTTGATCGGTGAGGTTCGCCAGCCGATTCCACCGGCTCCTGGTCAGCCTGAGCGGTACGATTGCGAATACCGTCGCAACGGCACGGCCAATCTGTTCGTGTTCCTCGACGCGCATCAGTCGTGGCGCCACGTGAAGGTGACCGAGCAGCGGACCGCGCGGGATTTTGCCGTGTGCATGCGCGATCTGACGGATACCCACTATCCGGAGGCGGAGTTGATCCGCGTGGTGTTGGACAATCTTTCAACCCACACCGCCGGGGCATTGTACGAAACATTCCCGCCCCCCGAGGCGCACCGCATTCTGCAACGCCTGGAGTTCCACCACACACCCAAGCACGCCAGTTGGCTCAACATGGTGGAAATCGAGATCGGCGTGCTGCGCGGTCAGTGCCTGGATCGCCGCATCGGCGAGCGTGCGTTGCTCGTCTCCGAGATCGCGGCATGGCAGCAGCAGCGCAACGCATCCGGCGCCCGCGTCAAGTGGAAGTTCACCACCCAAAAGGCGCGCAACAAGCTCGCCCGCGCCTACCCCAATACCATCAAAGAGTCATAATCTGTGTGCAGAGGTACTAGCCTTCCGGAGGGGCCTGCTCGCCGGCGGGAGCGGCGGCGGCGTCGGACGGCTCCGGCTCGCCGGCGTCCAGCGCGGTCTTGCGCCGCGCGACCGCCTCCTCCTTCTCGCGCCGCTTGGCGTCCTGCTTGGCCTGCTTGGCCCGGGTGCGCTCGGCACGCTGCTGA
>JARLIN010000211.1 GCA_031291715.1 Rhodopila sp.
GATCGAAATCCAGAGCGATGCAGTGAACGAGGAACGCCTTGTCGAAGTGGCCTTCGATGCGACACCGGCAGACATCCACCTCGCGGAGCAGGCCGAAGTGGTCATCACCACTGGTACGCTCCCGCATGCCGTGGCGATGCCACGAAGCATGATAAGCGATCTCAAAGACGGCCACGGGACCGTGTGGACGGTCGAAAATGGCCGGATCGCGCAGCGAACGGTCACGTTCGGCCCAGTTTTGCTCGACGGCAGGCTGCCCCTGATCGCAGGACTTCCCGACGGAGCGTCGGTAGTCCTGACTCAGGAGTTCGGGCTTCGGGTCGGCAAGGTCGCGCTGCCCGGTGCGGAGCACAAGCCATGAACCTCGCCCTGCGCGACGTGCGCCACAACAAGATGCGCTTCGTGCTGACGGCGGTTGGCCTCGGCATGCTGCTTGGCGTGGTGCAAACGATGATCGGTATCTACGAGGGCACTCTGGACGACGCGTTGCGCCTGCCACGACAGGAGAATGCAGAGTTGTGGGTCGTGCAGCCCGATACTTACGGTCCCTTCGCCGAACCGTCGCGTATCCCAGAGGATACCCGCGACCTGATCCGCCGCATTCCCGGGGTGGCGGATGCCGGGGCAGTGACGTTCCAGACCGTACAGACCGTCGTCAACGAACACCCGGTCCGGCTGTTCATTCAGGGCTTCGAACCTGGGCGGATGGGAGGACCGCAGCAACTCGTGGCCGGGTCTGACCTGACCAGGAGCCATTATCAGATCGTCGTGGACGATTCCTCCGGGTTGCACCTGGGAGATCGAGTGCCCCTCGGTCCGCTGCACGAGATCTACACGGTGGTAGGCATCACCAAAGGCATGGTCA
The DNA here is from genome assembly GCA_031291715.1 of Rhodopila sp. GTDB lineage: Bacteria > Pseudomonadota > Alphaproteobacteria > Acetobacterales > Acetobacteraceae > Rhodopila. The sequence continues at coordinate 866 of JARLIN010000211.1, forward strand.
CGTCGTCCGGTGATGCTGTCGCCTGGATTTCGCTGCTGGACGCACAATCCTTGCAGTTCCAGGTGCCGCCTCCGCTGCAACGCCGCGAGGCGGCGGCGGGGCGGCCGCCGGCGCAGACCGCGGACATCAACGCCGTGCTGGTTCGCCTGCTGCCGGGCGCGGCACAGGAAGAGGTCACCGCCGAGATCGAACGTTGGAAGCACCTTTCCGCCGTGACGGAGGCGCAGGAGGAAGCCTATCTGACCAAATTCGTGATCGAGAGAATGCAGAAACAGCTTGGCATGTTCATGGGCATCCTGATCGCGGTCGCCGCCGTCGTGCTGGCGCTCATCATCTACACGATGACCATGGACAAGCTGCGGTCGATCGCCACGCTGAAGCTGATCGGGGCACCGGATCGCACGATCGTCGGGCTGATCATGCAGCAGGCGTTGATTCTTGGGATCTCCGCCTTTGCGTTCGGGACCGCGCTGATCCTGCTGCTGAAGGATCGCTTCCCGCGGCGCGTCATGATGGAGCCGCGCGACGTCGGCATCGTGTTCCTGATCGTCATCGTGGTCTGTCTGCTGGCTTCCACGCTCGGCGTACGCGCGGCCGTGAAGGTCGAGCCCGCCCAGGCACTGGCGGGGTAGGACGATGTCAACCTCAACCCCAATGCTCCGGGTCGAGCTGCGCGACATCAGCAAGCATTACGGCGAGGGTCCGACGCGGGTGGACGCGTTGACCGAGGTCACCCTGGATGTCGGTGCAGGCGAAACGGTCGGGCTGCTGGGGCCGAGCGGGTGCGGCAAGACCACTTTGCTGAACGTGATCGGCTGCATCACGGAGCCGAACGCCGGATGGATGCGGTTGGACGGAGAGGTGGTTTACGACGGCCAATGGCTTCGAGGCGACCTGCGCAGGCTTCGTCTGGAGAAGATTGGTTTCATCTTCCAGACCCATAACCTGTTGCCGTTCCTGAACAGCACCGAAAACGTCGCCGAGGCCATGGAACTGCGCGGTGTGCCGCCACGGTCCGCCCGGGAGCGTGCCGAGGACCTGCTGGAGTATCTTGAGGTTGGGCACCGCCGGCGTGCAATGCCCAGCGCACTTTCCGGCGGCGAGGCGCAGCGCGTCGCGATTGCCCGGGCGTTAGCCAACAACCCGCACGTCATCCTTGCCGACGAACCGACCGCTGCGCTCGACTCCAAGCGCGCCGGCGTCGTGATGACATTGCTCCGCAGGGTTGCCGCCGAACAGGAGGTTGCGGTTCTGGTGGTGACCCACGACGAGAAAATCTTCGGCAGCTTTGACCGGGTGGTTCGTCTCCGCGATGGATTCATCGAAAAAACCACGCCGGAACCGAGCGATGCCGCAGCCGCGTCACCCCCTCCGCTCGGGCCAGGATCGGGGGCTGACCGCGCTGATGCCGGTAACGATCCAGAGCGGGCTGGTGCCAGAGAGCGCCGGGCCGAACTCGGCCACGATGAACGGCGTCGGGGGCGATGACGACCGTGGGAGTAACCCGTTCACGGAGCGAACGCGCCGCCGCCGCCGTGATCGGCTGTTCTGCACCTTCGCGAAGGAGGAGACGATGACAGAGCCCGCCAGACTTCACTGCACACGAGCATGGTGGAAGCGGCCGCCGGTGTGGGTGCTTGCGGTGGTTGCAATCGTTCTGCTCGCATTTTCCTTGGTCGGTTCGGCAGGTCGACCGCCGATGATCTCCTACGGCGTCTTTCTCGATCAACTGGACGCAGCGAACGTCGCCAGCGTCATCTTCCATGGAACCGAGATCGACGGGCGCTTCAAGCATCCCGCTGCCATTGGGCGTTCATCCGGCGCGACACCGGGCGAGGCCTTCCGTAGTCGCATGCCCGATTTCGGCGATCCCACCCTCCTATCCGATCTGCGTCAACAGCACGTAGCAATAGACGTCGCCTCGTCCGCGCCCATGGCCTCGTGGCTGGAGGGCAGCGCACCGGCGGTTCTCGTGATTGTGGGCGCTATCCTATTCGCCAAACCGGGGATCCTCATTTTCGGCGGCCTGCTCCTCGCGGGTCTGTGGCGCGCTTTGCGCGGAAGGGGGACGCCGGGGCACCCCGCGATGCCATCGAACCTGATGGCGAAACATCCCATGCACGGCATGATGAAGTTCATGTCAGGCCTGTTTTCGAAGGAGATGTCGGCCGAGGCTCCTGCGGAGCGCGCGGCGTGTTGCGGAGGGTCGGGTGGCAATGTCGTTTCCGCGGGCGGGCAATCGGAACTGTCGCACGAGCGTTCGTGACGTACGCCAGGAAACCCAGTTGGATTAGGTCGCCAGGTGAAGTTCAAAGCCGGGGCCGACGCGATGGGCAATAGCATCCAGAGCGGAATGCCCTGACGGCGGTACGATCAAGAGCGGGTTGGTCCTGGCGAGTGCCAGGCAGAAAACAGCCTCGGCGAACAGCGTAGGGGGCGATGGCCAACAACCCGCACGTGATCCTCGCCGCCGAGCCAACCACCGAGCTCGACTCCAAGCGCGCCGGCGTCGTGATGATATTGCTGCGCAGTGTCGCCGCCGAGCGGGAGATTGCGGTTCTGGTAGTGACCCCCGACGAGGAGAACTTCGGCCAGTTCGACCGGGTGATACGGCTCCGCGACGGATTCCTCGAAGAGAATGCGCCTGCCACCGCCGGAGCATAACCCCGCTCGGGCCGGCTTGGTCAGGCCAGGACCAGCGGAGCGATCGCCCCGATCCCGAGAATGACCCAGAGCGGGTTGATCTTGGCCAGGAGAAGACCGAACGCGCCCACGGCGAACGCTGCGGTTGGCACCGACCACGGCACCAGGATTCCGAACCGATAGGTCATCACCACGAGCAGCCCGACCAGCGATGCCGCCGCCCCCCGCATCGCCGGTTGCGTCAGGCGATGGCCGCGAAGCCGGTCGAGGACGGGCACCGCGGCGGTCAGGACGACAAAGGACGGAAAGAATATCGCCACCGTGGCGATCACGGCCCCCAACAGGCCCGCAACATTCCAGCCGATGAAGGTCGCCATGGTCAGGATCGGCCCCGGCGTGACCTGCGAGAATGCGAAGCCGTCCAGGAACGAGGCCGGGTCCATCCAATGCCGCAGATCGACGACCTCGTGGAACATCAACGGGAGCGATCCGTAGGCGCCTCCGAATGCGAAGAGACCGACCTTGGCCATCACTGCCGCGAGCGTGAAGAGACCCGCATCGACCGAGCGCAGCAGCAAAGCCGCGACAATGCCCGAACCCAGCAGCAGCAGAGGGAACAGGAAGGCACGGCGGTTGAGCCTCTCGTCGATCCGGGTCGATGGGCGCGCTTTTGGCAACACCAGAGCCCCGAGGGCTGCCGCCAAAACGACGGTCAGGGCCGGACTTAGGCCGGCCAGGAAGGCCGCCGCGGTGGCGGCGGCGATTGCACCTTCGCCCACCGAACCGACGGCCCGGCGGCCGAACGTCACCGTTGCGTGGGCGATGATGGCGGCAACCACCGCCTGCATGCCGGTGAAAACCGCGGCACCGATCGGCGAGTGGTGCAGGCTCCTATAGCCCGCGGCCAGCCCGAGCATGATGATGAAGGCAGGGATGGCGAAGCCCAGGAAAGCAACGGCCGCACCGGATATTCCCCGCAGGCGGTAGCCGACGAACCCCGCCACCTGCATGACCGTGGCACCGGGCAGGAACTGCGCTAAAGCGATTCCGGTCCGGACGGTCTGCCGAGGCAGCCAGCCGCGCTCCGTTACGGTCTGCTCGATGCGCGGAATCATGGCGGGTCCACCGAAAGCGGTGGCGCCAAGCCGGATGAAAGCCAGAAAGATGACCAGCCGCGAAACGGAGGCTGCGTCATGAGGTCCATCAGCCTCCGTCGTTCGCTGCTGTTGCTCCGACGGCCGATCTCCAACTGAAAGCATTCTCATCCCTCAGATTTGCCCTGCCACGCTTGACCTGCGCGCGTCGTAGTATGACGATTGTGGAAAGGGTCGCATATGATTCAAATCATGCGCGCTTCGCTTGCACACCTTGCCGGACATTAAGAATCGCTGTGCCGTTGCGTTCGGAGGCTTATCCGAACCGGCAGGTTGCCGACGGTGGGCGCCAAAGTGAATCCGGCCGCCGCTTATGCTGTTAGCGTGCCGCGGGCCTACAACATCAAGCTTGGCTGGCTGAGGTTCTGAGGCGACCGGCACCGCTTTGCGATCGCTTGCCGCCGAGTGGCAGCAGAATTCTGGCGCGCAGCCCGCCCTCGGCGCGATTCGTCAACGTAATCTCGCCGCCGTGCACCTGGACGATCGACAATGCGATCGACAGCCCCAACCCGGTGCCGCCGGTTTCTCGGCTGCGCGATTGCTCCAGACGATGGAACGGCTCAAAAACGCGCTGCAATTCGGCATTGGGAATGCCGGGACCGTCATCGTCGATGTCGATGC
>JARLIN010000212.1 GCA_031291715.1 Rhodopila sp.
CGGTCCGGCATCTCCTCCGCCCGGCCTTACCTTGCCTGCGCGCTCGCCTCCGACCGCGTCGCGCCGGACCGGGCCGCCAGCGCGGCGGCCATGAATTCGTCGAGGTCGCCGTCCAGCACCGCGGCCGGGTTGCCCTTCTCGACGCCCGTCCGCAGATCCTTCACCAACTGATACGGCGCCAGCACGTAATTCCGGATCTGGTGCCCCCAGCCGATATCGGTCTTCGCGTTCTCCTGCGCCGCGCTCACCGCCTCGCGCCGCTGCAACTCGGCCTCGTACAGCCGGGCCTTCAGCATCGCCATCGCCATCGCACGGTTGCGGTGCTGGCTGCGATCCGTCTGGCAGGCGACGATGATCCCACTCGGGATATGCGTGATGCGGATGGCACTTTCGGTCTTGTTCACGTGCTGCCCGCCGGCGCCGGACGCGCGGTAGGTATCGACTTTCAGGTCGCTTTCATTGACCTCGATTTCAATCGAGTCATCCACCACCGGATAGACCCAGACGCTGGCGAAACTCGTCTGCCGGCGCGCATTGGAATCGAACGGGCTGATGCGAACGAGGCGGTGGACACCGGACTCGGTCTTCAGCCAGCCATAGGCGTTCGGTCCGCTGACCTGCAGCGTCGCCGACTTGATACCGGCCTGCTCGCCCTCGCTTTCTTCCAAGAACGTGACTTTGTAATTATGCTGCTCGGCCCAGCGCATATACATGCGCATCAACATCTCGGCCCAGTCCTGCGCTTCCGTTCCGCCGGCGCCGGAGTTCAGTTCTATATAGCAATCGTTGGCATCGGCCTCGCCGGACAGCAGGCTTTCGATCTCCCGCCGCTTCGCTTCCTCGGCCGCCGCCCGCAGCGACGCCATCGCGTCGGCGATCATCGCCTCGTCGCCATCGGCTTCCGCCAGCTCGATCAGCTCCAGCGCGTCGGCGACTTCGGTCTCCAGCTTGCGGACACCCTCCATCGCCGAAGCGATCTGGTTCCGCTCCCGCATCAGCTTTTGTGCCGCGGCGGCGTCGTTCCACAGCGCCGGATCCTCGGCGCGGTTGTTCAGTTCCCCGAGGCGGGCTTCGGCGACATCCCAGTCAAAGATGCCTCCTCAGCAGCGCGATGGACTGCTTGATCTGTTCGTTCAGGGCGTCGGATTCAGCGGACATGTCTGGACATCTGCTCGTTTGAGGGGCGGGTCAATACAGCCCGCCCATGCTGTTATCAACCCCGCCATGCACGATCGGCGGCGACGCCGGCGTCCCGTCGTCCGACGGCGCGGCAGCCACCCCCATGCCCAACGGGGCGGAGGCGCCCGGCACCTGGTCGGGTTTGAACGCGTCGGTGACGGTGCCGGTCGCGGTCTCCCAGGGCGCCATGGTCACACCGGGCGGCATGGGAAAGGACAGCACCGGACGGCCGGCCAGGGCGGTGGCCATGTAGTCGTGCCAGACTGGGGCCGCGATCGCGGCCCCAGTCTCGTTGTTGCCCAGCGATGCCGGATTGTCGTAACCGACCCAAACCACGGTCACCAGATCGGGGGTGAACCCGGCGAACCAGGCGTCGGCGAAATCCTGAGTGGTACCGGTCTTGCCGGCGATCGGCCGGTTCAGCCCCTTCCCCGCCGGGATGCCGGTGCCGCGCTGCACGACGCCCTGCATCATCGTGACCAACTGGAACACGCTATCCGGATCGGCGATCTGCGCACGCCCATCCGTTACCGCCGGGGGCTTTGCCGGATCGGCACAATCGGCGCAGTCGATCCCCGACGCGCGCATCACGACATGCCCGTCCGGATCCTGCACGCTGTCAATCAAGGTCGGCGTGACCTCCCGCCCACCGGCTGCGAGCGAGGCATAGGCGCCCGCCTCCCGCATGACCGTGGTTTCGACGGCCCCCAGTGCGGCCGGCAGGACGCGCGGCATCGAATCGACCATATGGAAGGCGATCGCATTGTCCGCGATGGCCTGCATGCCGACATGCTGCGCCACGCGCAGGGTCACGAGGTTCAGCGATTCCTCAAGCGCCACCCGCAATGGGGTGGGACCACCGAACGTGCCCTCGTAGTTGCCCGGCCGCCAGCGGCCTTCCGGCGTATCGACGACGATCGGGGCATCGAGGAATTTCTGGCTTGGGGACACGCCTTTTTCCAGCGCGGTCAGATACACCATCGGCTTGAAGCTGGAACCCGGCTGACGGTTCGCCTGCATGGCACGGTTGAACTGGCTTTGCTCGAAGCTCCATCCACCCACCATGGCCAGCACGCGCCCGGTCTGCGGATCGAGTGAAACGAGCGCGCCCTGCACCTGGGGAATCTGCCGCAGCATGGCTCGGTTCGCCGGCGGCGGGATGGGTGCCGGCGGCGGCGCCTTGCCCTTCACCGGCATTGGCGGGCCGGACGGCGGGGCCAGCTGCACCGAAGGCGGCTCGATCATCACGACGTCACCGACCTGCATGATATCGCCGATGCGCCTGGGTGTCGGTCCCGGCTTGCCGTCATGCACCGGACGTGCCCAGGCCATATCCTGCAGCGCGAGCACCGCGGTCCGCCGCTCACCGCCCTGGTTCAGCCACTCGACCTTCGCCTCGCTGTCGGTGACAGCCGCGACGATCGCGAGCTTCCACGATGGCAACATGCCTGGCGGACGCGGCTGGTCGTTCAGGGCCGCCGGCCATTTGGTCTCGAAATCCGCCGGCGGCAGGGTCAGGTGCGCCACCGCCCCGCGCCAGCCGCCCATCTTGCGGTCATACGCCATCAAACCGTCGCGCAGGGATTTCTCGGCCGCGATCTGCAGCGCGGGGTCCAGACTGGTGCGCACCATCAGGCCGCCCTGGGTCGTGGTATCCTGACCAAACCGGGCGACAAGCTGACGGCGCACTTCCTCGGTGAACCAGTCGGCGCCCGGGATCGGCGGCGGACGGCGGAACTCCGACGGCACGACAGGCGCGGCCTTCGCTTCAGCCGCCTGGGCCGGGGTTATCGCATGGTCCTCGGCCAGACGGTCCAGCACGTAGTCGCGCCGCGACCGGGCGGCATCGGGATACTTGAATGGGTTGAGGTTGTTCGGCGCCTTGGGCAAGGCGGCGAGGAACGCGGCCTCGGCGATGGTGAGTTTGTCCAGCGGCTTGTTGAAATAGCTCTGTGCCGCTGCCGCCACGCCATACGAGCCGAGACCGAGATAGATCTCGTTCAGGTACAGCTCCAGGATGCGATCCTTGCTGAGGTTCTGCTCGATCCGGACCGCCAGGATGGCCTCCTTCGCCTTGCGGGCGAGAGACATCTGGTTGTCCAGCAGCATGTTCTTGGCGACCTGCTGGGTGATCGTGGAGGCGCCGATCGGCCGGCGGCCCTGGCCGGCATGGGACAGGTCGAATGCCGCCGCGCGGATGATCGCCAGCGGGTCAACGCCGCGATGGGTGTAGAAATTCTGGTCCTCGGCCGAGATGAAGGACTGCTTGACGATATCGGGTATGGCGCCGACCGGCACGAAGATGCGCCGTTCGGATGCCAGCTCCGCCAACAGACGCGAATCGCCGGCATAAACCCGGCTCATGACCGGCGGCTGGTAGTTACGCAGCCCGTCCACGTCCGGCAGGTCGGCACTGAAATGCTGGTAGGCCATATAGCCGCCGGCAGCACCCACAACGCCGCCCAGCAGCAGGATACCAAGGACCGCGCCGAACAGTCCGCGTACCGCGCGCACCAGCAGGCCACGCCGCCGCTTGGGCGTCTTGCCGGGCGGTTTCGCAGCGCGGTTCGGCTCGGGGGCCTCGGGCTTGCCGCGCCGGTCGCGGCCGGAAGGGGCCAGCGGTTCGCCGGCGGTCAGTGGTCCTGTCATAGGCGGCGATATGAGCGCTTTTGCCCAAAATCGCCAGCAACGAGATTGCTACTTTTTGATACCGGACGGCAGCAATCAGCCCATCCGGGGATCCGACCCATCCGCCAGATGGCCCATACCGGCGAAATAGGCATCCACCGCGCGGTGCATGGCGCGGGCGACCAGTGTCCGGTGATCGGGCTTGCGCAAGGCCGCTTCATCCCGCGGATTTGACATGAACCCCATTTCGACCAGCACGCTGGGAATGTCGGCCGCCTTCAGCACGACGAATCCGGCGTGCCGGTCCGGGTTCTGCAGCATCGGCAGATCCTGATCGAGGCTGCCGACCAGGCTGCGGGCGATTCGCACGGAACCGCTCCGGGTTTCCTGACGCACCAGGCTTGCCAGGATGCGGGAAACCTCGGGCGAGGCCCCCTGCCATTGCCGGCCAATGAAGCGGTCGGCGCTGTTTTCCTTCCGCGCCAGGGCGGCGGTCTGCGCGTCGGACGCCGTTTGCGCCAGGGTATAGACCGAAGCGCCTCGGACCGAATGATCCGACAGCGCATCCGCGTGCATGGAGACGAACAGCGACGCCCCCCGACGCTGCGCCCGGTCCACCCGGTCGTCCAGGGGAATGAACACGTCGTTTGAACGGGTCAGCTCCACGCGGTACCGGCCGCTGGCTTCAAGCTGGCGTTTCAGCTCCAGGGCGGTGGCGAGGGAGACATGCTTCTCATAGGTGCCGGAAACCCCGATCGCGCCGGGGTCCTTGCCGCCATGGCCCGGGTCCAGCATGACCAGCGGCGGCTTCTTGCCCTTGGGGGTGGCGCCGGGGGCACCCCCAGGGGCACCTCTTGTGTCGTGCGGGGCGGTCTTCCCGGCAGGTCGCGGGTTGGCGGCCATCGCATCGTGCAGTGCGGGCGGCAGCAGGAACGTGCCGAAGACGGACGTGCCCGCCGCGAAACGGTGCAGTAGCAGGCGACGCGTGACGGGCGGAGCGAAAACCATGGGCCGCTCTTAACATATCGGGTACAGTTTGGCAGCTTGGATGTTGATTACGGCGCGTTCATGGCACCCCGATATGATCCGCTTGCGGTGGGGGACGGATTGCTTCATGGTCGTGGTGCTCCGGTGATGTCCGGGGATGGCGGGTTGCCGCGGTCCCCTGGTCTGTCCCGGCGGCGCGTGATCCCTTGGTTGGCCTGGTCGGAGCCAGGCTTGCAAGTGTGGGGATGGATCCGCTTCGCCGTGACCCCATTGCCGTCCGCGTCGCGCCCGCCATCTTGGACTTGTGGCGCGCCGGGGTCCTGTCCGCCGCGGGGTTCGCCCGCCATGTGGACAGCGCCAGCACCGACTTTCACACGGGGCAGCGTTCCGCCACGGCACGCGCCATCCGAACGCCAGGGACTGATGAACCACGTCGCGCCATGCCCGTCCGAATTTGGACTTTCCCCCGATTACCCGGGTGGCATCGCTGTCGCGTGTCCTGACCGCCATCGTTTTCCTGAAACTTCGGGCGGGCCCCTTCCCGCAAGCCTTGCAAGCCGTCCGCTGACCGAGATCCAAAGAAGGTCCGGGTCACGCATTACGACGGCCTACCGGAGTTCAGGACTAAATGACGAAGCGCATGCTGATCGACGCCACGCACGCGGAAGAAACCCGCGTCGTGGTGCTGGACGGTACCCGACTTGAAGACTTCGATGTCGAGACATCGACGAAGCGCCAGCTCAAAGGGAACATCTACCTCGCGAAGGTAGTCAGGGTCGAACCAAGCCTGCAGGCGGCGTTCGTCGAATATGGCGGCAATCGCCACGGCTTCCTGGCGTTCAGCGAAATCCATCCCGACTACTACCAGATTCCCGTGGCCGATCGGCAGCGCCTGATCGAGATGCAGGCCGAAGACGCACGCCGTGAGGAGGAGGAAGAAGACCTCGAAATCGCGCTAAGCCAGGCCACCGAAGGGCAAGCAGCCACCCCCGAAGCGGTCGCGCCGACAGCCGAGCCCGCGGCGGAGGCCTGGGCCTTCGCCTCCACACCGCTGCTGATCGCGCCGGAACCGGTCATTGCACCCGAAGCGCCGACGGCCGAGGCGTCGTCCGTCACCGGGCCGGAAGCGACCGAAGCCAAGGCGGAAGCCGAGGCGAAAACGGCGGAAGACGATGCGGAAGCTTGGGCGAAGCCGGATGTGCCACCGCTCATGGCCGCGCCAGCCGCGCAGCCGCTGGCGATCGTGACCGAGCGTCTTGTCGAAGATGAATCGGACGCCGACGACAGCGAAGCCTACGATGCCAACGGCGACCAGATCGAAGCCCTGCCGCCGCCGGAGACGGTTGGCGGCGGCGACCAGGAAAGCAACGACGACCAGCGCGAGCGCCGGATCCCGCCGCGCTTCCTGCGCAACTACAAGATCCAGGAAGTCATCCGCCGCCGGCAGATCCTGCTGGTGCAGGTCGTCAAGGAAGAGCGCGGCACCAAGGGCGCGGCGCTGACCACGTATCTGTCGCTCGCCGGCCGCTTTGGCGTGCTGATGCCGAACTCCCCGCGCGGCGGCGGAATTTCCCGGAAAATCACCTCGGCCGCGGATCGCCGCCGGCTGAAAGAGGTGATGGCGGAACTCGATATCCCCCGCGGCATGGGCATGATCGTGCGCACCGCGGGCGCCAACCGGCCGAAGCCTGAGATCAAGCGCGACTGCGAATACCTGCTGCGGCTGTGGGACGACATCCGCGAGCACACCATGAAATCGGTGGCGCCGGCGCTCATCTACGAGGAAGCCAGCCTGATCAAGCGGGCGATCCGCGACGTCTATTCGCGTGACATCGACGAGATCCTGGTCGATGGCGAGGACGGCTGGCGGGCGGCGCATGATTTCATGCGGATGCTGATGCCGAGCCACGCCAAGAAGGTGCAGCTCTGGCGCGATGGCGGGCAGCCGC
>JARLIN010000213.1 GCA_031291715.1 Rhodopila sp.
GCACATGGCTGCAGAACCTGCTTAACGCGGAAGCCGCCGCCAAGTCCGGACACGGCAAAGGCTTGCTGCGATCGATCGCAAGCCCGCAGATGGTGACCCTGATCCTCGCCTATGTTTTCATTTCATATGGCGTCTATGCGCTCGCCTTCTTTCTGCCGTTGATGGTCAAATCCCTCGGCTTGTCAAACACCGAGATCGGCTACGTGCTGGTATTGCCCAATATTTGTGGCAGCATCGGCATGATTTTGTTCTCCCGCAGTTCCGACCGCACTGGCGAGAGGGTCTGGCACGTCGTCGTGCCGGTTGCCCTGGCAGGGATCGGCGCAGCCGTTGCCGGACTCTCGATGGGCAATGTCTATATTGCGATGGCGGCATTCTGTGTCGCGGTGTTCGGCATCGCATCGTGCCTGCCGGTGTTTTGGAACCTGCCCACCGCCTATCTCGGGGCCGGTGCCGCGGCGGGCGGCATCGCCTTCATCAACTCGGTCGGAAACATCTCGGGTTACGCCGCACCGCAAATCACCGGATGGCTGCACGATACGACCGGAGGATACATGGTGCCCATGCTGGTCACCGGGGTTATCGCGTTGTCCGGAGCGGGGCTGATCCTGTTTTCCGGGATCAAAAGACACATCCCGCAAGACCTGCCCCTCACGGGCACCGCCACCTTGCTCCACTGATCCCAACGAACGGGGATGACGGCCGGTTCGGGGTGGCCGCGAACCACCCCACCGTCATCGCATTCCGGCGACCGGGCGGACGAAGCCGCCGCCCGGCACCCGAACGACAAGGCGGCTTCGCCGGCGCGACCGGGGCCTCCGAGGCCCACATCCGCGGCGACAGGCATCTGGCCCGATACGCCGTCCACAGGCCTCTTCGAGAGTTAACAATACCTTAACGGCATTCGTTCATAGCGTTGTCGAGCAGCTATAATCAATGACTTAGGCCACTGCACAAACTTTCATCAACCGCCATAAGGCTCGGTTTCACGCACTTTCGGGTGTGCTTAAGACGATCTGCCCACTGACTTATCCACAGGCCTCGGGGATAACGAACGCGTTACCCCCAAGCCACTGAGTACCGATTGGTCTCATGCCGGGCATGGCGATGATGGCTGGTTCGGGCGCGCCGCCCTGCTGTTCCGGCCGATGCATGCGGACACGGGGGCGCCGGCCTTCCCCCATCTCACGCGTCCGCGGAACGGGCAGCTTTAACCAAAGGTCTGGCCGGTCAACTTCTCTGACAATGCCCACAGGCCGGCTCCGGCGGCCGGGTCGGCGGCCTGGGGGAAGATCCGCGACAGGCCGGGGGCGCCGCGAGTCTCGCCCCAGCCGGTCGGGCCATAATAGGCGCCGCCTTTCGCTTCCCGCGCCATTGCTGCGAACAGCAAGGGCAGCGCGCCGTCTCGCGCCGATTGGGCCACCAGATCGAATGCCCCGGCGATCAGCTGCTCTTTAAGGCCAGGCCCGCCGCCGCCCATGCCGTTGCCGATGATATCGGTCCTGGCCCAGCCCGGATGCGCCGCGATGCTCAGCAGGTTCCACCGGTTTTGCTCTGCTTGGCGTTGCAGCTCGATCGCGAAGATCAGCATGGCGAGTTTGCTGCGGCCGTAGGCGTGCATCGGGCCGTATGATCGCTCGGACTGCAGGTCCCGCAGATCAAGGGCGGCGCGACGGTGCGCCAGGCTGGCCACGCTCACCACCCGGCCGCCGCCGGGGGCGGCCCACAGCGCGTCCTTCAGCCGCGCGGTCAGGGCGAAATGAGCGAGGTAGTTGACCCCGATCTGTCGCTCGAAGCCATCCTCGGTCAGTTGGCGCGTGGGCGGGGCCATGACCCCGGCATTGTTGACCAGGATGTCGATCACGCCGTCCTGCGCCGCGCTGACAGCGGCCGCGAAGCGGGCCACCGAGGCCAGGCTGGCGAGGTCGAGCCTCTCGAAGCGGACCTTGGCGGCCGGGTTGTCGCGCCGGATGCGGGATAGTGCCTGCGCCCCCTTGTCGGGGTTGCGTCCGGCGAGGATCGTGGTCGCGCCACGGCGGGCGAGGCCCAAGGCTGTCTCGTAGCCCAGCCCGCCGGTGGCCCCGGTGACGATCGCGACCTTGCCGTCGAGGCTGGGCGCATCGGCCAGGTTCCAGCCATTCTTTACTGTCGTGCCAGCCATTTTGGTCCTTTGGTTTAGATGGTCGAGATACCCAACGACCTTATAGAAGAAAGTTTTAAAACCGCTGATGAACGCGGATGCACGCAGATAACGGGGATTGGTTCCATTTTCGAAGGATGGCGCCCAGGAGCATGCGCACGACATGGCGGCCCATGAGAGCCCGTTCACCAAGCTTATACCAGCGGACGCAAAGACTGACTCCGTCGGGCCATCGCGCCGCTCGGGGTTCGTGCCCGAGACTACTTGGCCACAGTCACCCTGATCGGGACCGGCACATCGAGGGTACGGCCGATCTCCTCGATCGACCGGCCTTTCGTTTCAATTCCCAGCAACAGAAAGGCGAGCGCTGCCTGCAAGTACCAATACGACAGAAACAGGAACGCTGGGAAAATCGCATCATGCGTCACCTTCGGGGAGACGTAATTGGATGAACCGACAATCACGGCGAGCGCGAGCGGCCCGATGATCTTGCCCAGATTGCCAACGCCATACCCGAAGCCCATTCCGCTCGCACGTAGCCGGTTTGGCCAGATCTCGGCCACGTAAGGCGCAATGATCGCGTAGCTGGCATCGCCAAAGAAGCGCTGGATTACCACCAGCAAGAAGAAGACGGACATAGTACCGATGTAAACATCGGTGCAGTACCCAGCCAGCGCCATCGATATCGCACCGCCGATCCCGATGATGAAACCCGATGTCCGGCGCCCGAGCACGTCAGACATCCAGGATGCGACGAGACGCCCGGCGATCCCAAGCATGCCAACCCAGATCATCAGAAACGACGCCTCGGCCGGTGTGATCTTCAGCACCATGACAAACAAAGCCGTGATCCACATCAGCAGCCCGACGCCGCCCGTTTGGCTCAGCGCGATCAGGCAAACCGCGGCCACGCTGCGCGGATATCGGAACAATTCGTGCCACGAGGTCCTTTCCATCGGCGGCGGCACACGCGGCAACTCGATCTCATTCGGGTCGCATTGCAATGCCCAGGCGAGGGATTTTCGTGCCTCCGCGCAGCGTCCCATGCGCATGAGCCAGTGTGGCGATTCGGGCACCCAGTAGCGGATCATGAGCACCAGCAGCGCTGGAGCCAGGCCGACGAGAAACAGGCCGCGCCAGCCGATGCTCGGCGCGAGGTAGGCTCCCGACAGAGCGCCCAGTATGTTGCCCGCGGGCAGCAGGACGGTGGTCAGCCCACTGACCCAGCCGCGCTTTGACGCGGGGACGAATTCCTGCACCAGCGGGATATCCACGGCGATAAGTCCGGCATTGCCGAAGCCGACGAAGAACCGGAAGAAGGACAGGAATATCCAGGCGGGTATCCACCCGTTGAGACCCGGAGTGAAATACAGGATGCCGGTCGCACAGGCGACATTGAGCGCGGTCAGCATGAACACCGTTCGCCGCCCGATACGATCTGCCATCCAGCCCCAGAAAAAGGCCCCGGGCACGGCGCCCAGACCGGCGGACACCAGAATCAGGGCTGATTGCCCGTAGGTCAGTTGCCAGTCCTTGAGGATGAAGGCGAGTACGTAGCCGATCAGGAAAAAGTCGAAGAAGTCGAGCATATCGCCGACATTGGCGGTCGCGATGATCTTCCACTGATTTGCGGTCAGTACCTTTTGCTGCTCCAGACGCTCCAGCATGGCCTGCCTCCCGATCGCCGGTGAGGACGTCATCAGCAAGTGGGCATAAACGCAGTGGCGCGGAGATGTCGGTCTTCTATTCCTAATTCGTAATTACGAAGTTTGGTCGCGCCGAAGCCCCGCTGCGTGCGGCCACTTAACCAAGGCCGTCGAGCCGACTTTACTTCCCGTTCATGGTTGAAGGCGGTTTTTTCCGCCCTCCGGCTTCGTCCGGCATTGTGCCTGGACTTGCCCTGTATGTAACCCAGTTATGCGAATTCCGCGAGTCTAATCTGCGTTTGCCGCCGTCAGCGGGCTTGATCCGCGAACAACCCCGTCGTGCTTCGTCCCCGGACGGACAGGCGTGCCAAAGCTCTTTATGCGATCAAGGTAGCGAGCAGTTGGCGCGCTTGCCGCAGATCCGGCATATCGAAGCCCTCCGTGAACCAGGCATAGATCGGCGCCAGCAGATCCCGTGCCTCCGCCCGCCTACCGTGACGGGTCAACCATCGAGCCAGTCCGACAGAAGCGCGCAGTTCGAAGAGCTTTGCCTTTTGCTGGCGCGCGAGGATGATCGCGTCCTTAAGATGGGCTTCAACGGCAATGTCACAGCGAACAGGACGGGCGAGCAGCAATTCGCCCATTATTCTATGCAGTTCTGCCTCGTAGCACCGCACGCCCATTGTTTTGCACAGATCAAGTGCTGTAGAGAGTTGCGTTATTCCCTCTTCAACCTGATCCGTGTTGGCCAATGCTTTCGAGAGCCGTCCAAGAAAGAGTGGAAGAATCCATGCGGCCCCCGTTGCTTTGAAGCTGGCTATACCCGTTTGCATCAGCTCCATTCCGATCGCGGATTCGCCGCCTTCCACGTGTACCCAGCCACGATAAATCGTTCCCATGGAATGAAAAAAGGCAAAGTTTTGCTCGGTGCTGAGATCAATCAACTCCTCGGTGAGCTGACGGACCATGGGTATGTTACCCAAAACACTATGAACCCGACAGCCGGCGCTCAACGCGAAAGCCACACTGGTTGGATGAGAAAGACCTCGCGCCTCCTCGAGCGCCTGCCCGGTCCGCGCCACGGCCTGATCCACGAAGCCCAAGGCCGCCAGCGTCATCGATAGAAAGGAGAGGGACGCTACCCGCGCATTTTCGGCAAACAGGAATGTTAACGCGCGATGGTCCATCGGATCGGAAAGGCCGAGCCCCTTCTCCAGGTGCGCCCGCGCCGCGACGAGTCGCCCTAAGTGGAGCAAGCTGTCTCCCACCGCCCGGTGACCGGCCAGTTGGCCTGTCTTGTCGTTCTCCCGCTCGGCCAGATTGAGCAGGTCGTTGGCAGCTCGAAGCGATCGGTCCAATTCGCCGCGCACGTGGTGATGCACGAATTCGCCCCATAGCGCCCGGAATAGGCCTGGCGTGTCACCAAGCTGCTCACAGAGCTGACGCGCCCGGACATAGGTCCTGCCGGTCCGGTCTGCCGCATATCCGTTCACTGCAATCAGCGCGCCGCCCATCGCAAGCTGCAGCTTGAGCTCCTGGCGATCGCGCTCGGCGCTATCAGGCAGATCTCGTAACAGATCGAGGCCTTTCTGCATTTGTGCGATCGCTTCCACCAACGCCGACCGCGCGATTGCCTGTTGACCGGCTGCAAGCCAGTACGGGATGGCCTTCTCGATCAGACCCGCGTTCGTGCAGTGATGAGCAAGGATCTCGGGCTGCGTCTCGCGG
This sequence comes from Rhodopila sp., assembly GCA_031291715.1. Taxonomy (GTDB): domain Bacteria; phylum Pseudomonadota; class Alphaproteobacteria; order Acetobacterales; family Acetobacteraceae; genus Rhodopila. The sequence continues at coordinate 5,515 of JARLIN010000213.1, forward strand.
GACCTGGGATGTCCGTCCTCTAACGATTCGACGACATGTCTGTGCAGCTCCCGGCGCCTGCTGCGGAGCAGGCTTTCGTACGCGATGTCCTGCACCAGCGCGTGCTTGAAGGCGTAGCCTGCATCGGGTGGTGAGCCGCGGCGAAACACCAGGCCCGACGCGACCAACTCCTCGATCCCCTGCGCGAGCTGCGGCTCGGGCATCCGGGCGACCGCTGAAAGTAGCGCATGGGGGAACTCTCGCCCGATCACCGCACCGATCTGGGCCACCTGTTTGGCGGTCGGCAATCGGTCGAGCCGGGCCATGAGCGAGGCTTGCAGCGTGTCCGGAACGGCCAGTGCCGTGCCTGCGGTGTCGAGCTCCGGCGCCTCCAGCACCGCCCTGGTCAGCTCTTCGATGAAGAGCGGCACGCCGTCGGACTGCATCACGATCCGGTCCAGCAACGGCGTGGACAGAGCGCGGTCCGTCACGATCCGCTCAGCGAGGGTGATTGCGTCCCGCCGGTCGAGCCGGCCAAGGGAAATCGGGTGGACGCGGGGGCAACCAGACCAGGGTGCCGCGAATTCCGGGCGGAAGGACACAACCAGAAGCACAGGAAGAGTCGCCACCAGCTCGATCACAGCGTCCAGCAATTCGACCGAGGTCGGGTCCGACCAATGCGCATCCTCGAACAGCATCAGCACCGGCTCCCTGAACGCCAGGCCCGACAGCCGATGGAACAACGCGGTGAATGTCCGCGCCTTCCGCTGCTGCGGACTCAGCTCCAGGGCCGGACAGCGACCGTCCGTAGGGATCGACAGCATCGCCGCGAGGAGCGCTATGTCATCCGGTGGCGGCGAAGTCGGCGCCAGAACGGCCTCCAGCTTCGCCAGCCGGTCCGTGGCGGTGTCGCCGCCGATGAAGCCCGCTTCCCGTTCCAGTCGCGCGATGACGGGGTAAAGCGGGCTGTCCTGGTGGTGCGGTGAGCAGAAGTAGCGCAGGCTGACACGCGGTTCGCCGGCCAGCCGCTCCTCGAGCGCCGCAAGCAGGCGCGACTTGCCGATTCCTGGCTCACCGGAGAGCAGCACGACCCGGCCATCGCCGGCTTTCGCCTGCCGCCACAAGCGCAGCAGCAGACCCAGTTCCTCGTCTCGGCCCACCAGCGGCGAGAGCGCGGTCGCGTAAACGGCCTCGGAGCGGCTTGCCGCCTCAGTCTTCCCGAGCACGCGCCAGGCCCTCACCGGCTTGTCGAAGCCTTTCAGCGTGGCGAGGCCTAAATCTTCCAACTCGAACATGCGGCCGAGCTGCGCCCGGGTCGCCTCGGCCACCACGACCGTGTCGGGTTGGGCCAGGGCCTGCAACCGCGAAGCCAGGTTCGGGGTCTCGCCCACCGCGGTGATGGTCTGCGCAGCGCCGACACCGACGAGGTCGCCAGTGACAACCAGCCCGGTGGCGATCCCGACACGCACCGCGAGCTGCTGCAGGCCTACCGCCTCGATGATCGCCAGGCCGGCACGTACCGCGCTTTCGGCGTGCGCCTCGTCCGCGTTCGGCCAGCCGAAATACGCCAGCACGCCATCGCCAACAAACCGAGCGATATAGCCCTGCTCACCGGTTACCGCCGCCGCAACGTTCACCTGGTATGCGGTAAGGATTTCGCGCAGCTCTTCCGGATCAAGGCCGGTGGAGAGCGGCGTTGAGTCCACGATGTCGCAGAACAACACCGTGATCTGACGCCGTTCGGTCGCAGATGGCGACGCGCGGCGATCGGTCGAGCCAACCGTCCGGGGTGACGCGGTGTCATCCCGCAGTCCCGCGATCGCCGCCAACAGCCGGCGCCTGTCGCCAACGGCGGCTACGCCGAGTTCCTTGAGGTCTTCGGCTGTCAGATGGCACAATACTTCGGCGCTGACGTCATTCTCGCGGAATGCAGCCTCATAGCGTTCCAGACCAAGATTTCGCAGCCAGCTTGCGACATCCACCGCCGTGTCCTCCGGCCTGGTGATGTTGGCGGCAGAGTATCGCCCGGGTAACCGGCCATGTCCAGGAATCGAAAATCGGTCGTCAACAACAGCGGGATAATGAAATCACCGTATCGCTCGCGATGCCGGGAGCCGCCCCCGGAAGTCGTGGAGCGGACGTCGAAACCTGGTGCGGTACAGAACCGATATGTAGCTTGCCTGCGCGGTGCGCTCACCAGCGCGTCAAGATGTGGTGGATATCGGACGTGTCCGGGACGCCGGCGAATTTAACGAGGCCCCGGCACGTCAAACTTCCTTTTGCTCTCCTACTTGGCGTTCCCGCCGATCATGGACTGATCGAGACCTTTGACGCCGGTTAACGTTGCGCCTTCAAAGGTCGCGCCGTGGATTTTCGCGCCAGTGAAGTCCGCACCGCTGAGGTAGGCGCCGGTAAAGTCGGCGTCGCTCAGGTCGGCGGCGTTGAAGCGCGCGTCGTTCAGCCTGGCAAAACGGAAGGTGACGTGGCCGAGGCCGGCGCCGGTGAAGTTGGCACCGTCGAGGTTCGCGCTCATGAACTCGGTGCGCAGCAGGCCCATGGACTGGTTCGCCATGTTTACCGTCATGTGGGCGTGCGAGAAATTCGCGCCGCGCATGTCGTCGTAGCTGAAATGCGCCGTGATCGACGCGTCCGATAGATCGGCCCCCACGAATATCGCGGCCTGATCCCGGGTATTGTCCATACCGGTCGATGTGACAACTGTCTGCAAGGTGGCGCCGTGCAGCCGGGCACGGGTGAAGTTGGCACGCATGATCCAGGCAAAGGTCAGATCCGATTCACTCAGGTCGGCACTGGTGAGATCAGCGCCAACCAGCTTGACTCCATGCAGATTGGCCCCGGTCAGGTTCGCGCCTGCCAGATTGGCACCGCTGAGGTCGAGACCGGTGAGATCGTCTCCACTCATGGTTTTGCTGGACAGGTCTGCCCCGCCGGCCGCCACAGCCGCCCGCACCTGGTCCGCCGTCAGGTGATCGGCTGCCGATGACGGCACCGCCCAAAGCAGAAGGGCGGCGAGCCGTGACACGACGCGGCTGAACTCGCTGGACACGGAGATCCTCCACGCTCATTGGTCCGGGCATTCGGGTGCTGGCAGTTGAAGGGCATCCGGGCTGTGAAGCCCCGCGTCCCCTAATCCTTCTTCGCGGCGTTCGCCTGAGCCTGCTTGATGACATTGTAGCCGGCCGGCACTTCCACGACGCCGTTCTTCTTCACATATGCCGCATAGGTTCTCGCCCAAATGCTTGTAGATGATATCAAAGTTATTTGCGTAGTACTCGGGATCCAGATCGCGCGGCTGGGGCCAGACGCTTCGGTCATTGGCGAGTCAGAGGTTGCGAGCGTTACTTTCCGCAACGACTTCATGACGCGCGACGATACGCTGATCGCAGGCGCCGCCGAGATCGCCAATCGCTCGATGGACGACGAAGCGGTGCGCCGGCAGCGGCCGCTGGCCGAGCCGGTCGCCGATCCTACCTCTGACTTCACGCGGGATTATAGGCTTTAAGATCACCCGGACGCCGCAGCATCTTGTTCACTTCCCCCGCGTGGGTTTCTTCCGTCAGGATCATCTGCCGTGCGTACTCCTCCAGCATGACCGACCTGCCTTCCACCGCCCGCAAGAGTTCCTTGTAGAGTTCAAGCGCGTTGCTCTCGCTTTCGAGGGACTCCCGAAGCATGGTGCCGATGTCGTGCTGGTGGCTGTCCAGCAGCTTGCCGATTTCGAGCGAAGGATAGGCGCCGAGATTGGTAATCATCTCGCCGGCCGCCTGCGAATGCGCCAGCGACTCAGTGGCCTGCTCACGCAACCAGCTAACAATCGGAATGCGATTGTACCCAAAGACGAGCAAAGAGTAATGCGTGTATCGAACGACGCCTGCGAGTTCATGCTCCAGGATACGGTTTAGAAGGCCCACGACCTTGTCTGTGTCCAGCGATGCCACCGAACCTCTCCTCTAAAGACGTGCCAACCCATTTTACTTTGTAAACATCCACCAGCTATCTCGGCAGTCCGGGTAGCGGCCCTTTGCGCGAGGCAGATATGGCCGCCGCCCTACTTCCTTAGCAGGATGCGGGAAATCGCGCGAGCTTTGAGTAATTTTCCAGCAACCAGGATCATGGTGCGGCGGGGCGGCGGCGTCTTACCCTGGGGCTTGGCGCGGCGGCAACAGGCACGGCCGGTTCGTCCTCATGAAGATATGCGTCGATCCGGGCGACCTCGTCCAGACAATAGGCTGTCGGTACTTCTTCGTGGCCGGAAGCAGCCCGGTGTGCCGCCATGAGCGCCACCATCGTGGCGACGCCGGTCGAAAGATGCCGTTCCATGATGAGCCCCATCAATCAGTGGATTGTTTCCGATCGCGCGGAGAAGATCCGCGGGTCCGTCATCTCCGTCAGTGCCCGGGCTGCGACAGGCGGCCTGCGGCGACGGAAGAACAGCCTGGCTTCGGCGAACAACGCACCCAGCCCGTGCAAGGGACCAAGCGCGAATTCCGCGCCTTGAGCTGACAGCAGGGCGGTACGCAATGCGCGTCCGCCATTTTACTTTCGCCGGCCTGCACAAGGCTGGCGGCATTCAGCAAATGCTTTTCATCCCCGGACAGCCCGCGACAGCGCGGACCGTGGATCGCCATCGGCCGTCGGGCGGAGCGAATGAAGACAGACATCAGTTGATCCACCGAAAAGGCCGCGTCACGTGCGCCGGCGGTGCCCATTGCTTGGCACAATCGCGGCAACGGATCGTCGTGCTGACGGAAGTCGGCGACCCACCAGCGGATCGCGACCAGCAAAACACACTCAGCCGGGTCGAGAGCCGCCGAGGTATCGGGATATCCCGCAGGCGAGACGGGTAGCCGGATAATTTGGCCCATAGGAGGAGGCTCCTGGTTGCGGAGCGCAGGCTGACGCAAATGAGAATGAGTCGCAATGGCGTAATTCACCCTCCCCCGTTCGACGCGCATGGCAACGTCCGGCATGATGGGTGATACCGACCCGCGTTGGCGCCGACTCTCAATCCTGGTCCGGGCCAAACTGCCCCCTTGTCGCCACGGGTCCGGTTTGCCTTCCAACCGAAACGCAAGCAGTCTGCGTCGTCATGACCGAAGACCCTGCCCGCCTGACGCTGTACGGCAGCTTCACCTCAAGCTCGTCCTACAAGCCGATGCTGTATCTGGCCCTCGCCCGGCTGCCGTTCAGCTTCCGCACGGTCAACCTCAAGAACGGCGTCCAGAAACTGCCCGAGTACCTCGCCATCAACCGCTACGGCCAGGTCCCCGCCCTCCGCCACAACGGCCTGACCGTCGTCCAATCCAACGTGATCCTGGACTACCTCGCCCGCACCACCGGCCATTTCGCCGGCGCCACCGAGCAAGACCGCTGGACCGCGCGCGAATGGCTCTCCTGGGAGGCCGACAACATCACCGCCGTCGCCAAAGTCCGCCACTACAGCCGCTTCCGCCAAGTGGACCCCGCCGTGATGGACTACTTCCGCCCCCTCGCCGACGCCGCGGTCAGCTTCGTGGACAAAGCCCTCGAAGGCCGGAACTGGCTTGTCGGCGACAGCCTGACCATCGCCGATATCGGCTGCTGGGGCCGCATGGTCTTCATGGCCGAAGGCGGGATGGACATCGCCAACTGGCCCAACGTCCATGCCTGGTCTAAACGCCTGTCCGCCCTACCGGGCTTCGCCCTGCCCTACGACCTGATACCCAAAAAAGATACGGAGTTCGATCCATGCGTATAGCCGTCATCGGTGCCGGCGGAGTCGGCGGCGCATTCGGTGCCGCCCTCGCGAAAGCCGGCGCCGACGTCACCTTCGTCGCGCGCGGTGCCCATCTCAAAGCCATGCGCGAAAACGGCCTCCGCATAGAGGGTGGCCGCGGCGAAACCGTGCTCAACCCCGTCCAGGCCACCGACGACCCAGCCACGATAGGCCCCGTCGATTTCGTGCTGTTCTGCGTCAAGCTGTGGGACGTGGAATCCGCTGGCGCGGCCATCAAGCCGCTGATCGGCCCAACCACGGCGGTGATCCCGCTGCAGAACGGCATCGACGCCTCGGAACGCCTGATCCCCATCCTGGGCGCCCAGGCCGTGATGGGCGGCGTCGCGCAGATCAGCGCCACCATCGCCGAACCCGGCGTCATCCGGCAGACCGGCGCCTTCATGCGCCTGGTGTTCGGTGAACTGGAAGGCGGCAAAAGCGCCCGTGGCGAGGCCTTCCTGGCCCTGTGCAAACAGGCCGGCTTCGACGCCACCCACAGCGACCAGATCATGACCGAGCTTTGGATGAAGTTCATCCTGCTCGCCACCAACAGCGCCTTCACCGCCGCGACCCGCACGCCTTTGGGCCAGCTGCGCGACGACCCCGACATCGCCCCGCTGTTCGCCCGCGCCGCGGCCGAGGTCGCCGCGGTGGGCCGCGCCCGTGGGGTGAAACTGCCCGACGACGCGGTGGAAAAGACCGTCGGCTTCACCCGCAACGCGCCGCCGGCGATGATGGCATCGATGGCGCACGACCTGATCCGCGGCAGCCGGATCGAACTGCCCTGGCTGTCCGGCAAGGTCGTCGCCCTCGGCCGCGAACTCGGCGTGCCGACCCTGGTGCATGAGGTGCTTTATGCGGTGCTCAAGCCGTTCGTGAACGGCAGACCGGCCTGATCGCGGGCGCGGCTGATCGCATCCTCTTCAGCCGCGCCTCCCACACCAGCCATAAAGACCGCCGGCCCGAGCCGACCCGTTTCCGGATCGGCTCGGGCCGTACGGCATGCAACGGCTTCAGCGCCGGGCGATGGTGATGCGAAGGGAAGCCACGTGCGCCCCCCCTATTGCGCCTGTGCCTTGATGGCGCGGATATCGGCCTCACTCACCTGCGTTGCCGGGTTACCAAACTGTTTGGTGAGGTAATTGACCAGTGCGGCGGTTTCGGCATTGCTCAGGACATCGCCGAATTTCGGCATGAAGACTGTCTGTCCCTTCGCTTGCCGGTCGATGCCGTTGATGATCACCTGCGCGAGGTTGTTGGCATTTGCAGCCCCGACCGTCGTGTTGTGCGACAATGTGGGGTAATAGCCTCCGAAGTGACCGGTGCCAGCCGCTCCGTGACAACTTGCGCAGGAGCCAAGGTAGATACGCTCCGGGTCAATCGGGTTGTCGGTGACTTTCGCGACCGCCGGAATGACCGCACCCCGCAGGTGATCCACGGCTGTCGCGGGTGTGCCCCAGCCCGAACGCGGCCGGATCGGTCCGTCATCAACCGCAGGCACCGTCTTCACATAGGTGGCGATGGCGGAGATGTCTTCAGGCGTCATTTTGGAGAAGCTGTGAACAACCGCCTCATTCATCGGGCCAGCTGCCTGGGCCAGGCCAGGGACGTTGCCGGTGCCCAAATACTGGGTCAGCTGATCTTTGCTCCACCCGCCAATGCCGGAATTGGTATCCGAGGTGATGTTGAAGGCCTGCCAGCCGCCAATAATCCCGCCGCCGCCAAGGTAGTGTTCGCCTTTTTGGTCAAGCGCCGTTTCCTGCATGAACAGGCCGCGCGGCGTATGACACGTGCCACAATGGGCAAGGCCCTGGGCTAGATAAGCGCCTCGGTTCCAGGCGTCATCGTGACC
>JARLIN010000214.1 GCA_031291715.1 Rhodopila sp.
ACACCGCCGGCCAGCTTGGCCAGACGCTCTTGGAGCTTCTCTCGGTCCCAGTCGGAGTCGGTGTCCTCGATCTCACGCTTGATCTGGGCGATCCGACCCTTCACGTCCGCATCGGCACCGTTGCCGTCGACGATGGTGGTGTCGTCCTTGGTGACGATCACGCGCCGGGCCTGGCCGAGCAGGTCGACCGTGGCGTTCTCGAGCTTGAGGCCGATCTCCTCGGAGATGACCTGGGCGCCGGTGAGCACGGCCAGGTCCTGGAGCATCGCCTTGCGGCGGTCCCCGAAGCCCGGTGCCTTCACCGCCAGCGACGTGAAGGTTCCCCGGATCTTGTTCACCACCAGGGTGGCCAGGGCCTCGCCTTCGACGTCCTCGGCGATCAGCAGCAGGGGCTTGCCCGTCTGCATGACCTTCTCGAGCACGGGCACGAGATCGTGCACGGCGCTGATCTTCTGGTTGGCGATCAGGATGAGCGGATCGTCGAGGATCGCTTCCTGGCGCTCGGGGTCGGTCACGAAGTAGGGGGACAGATATCCCTTGTCGAACTGCATGCCCTCGGTGAACTCGAGCTCGAGCCCGAAGGTGTTCGACTCCTCCACCGTGACGGTCCCGTCCTTGCCCACCTTGTCGATGGCCTCGGCCAGGACCTCGCCGATCGACGCGTCGGCGGCCGAGATGGACGCCACCTGGGCGATCTCGGTGCGCGAGTCGATCTCCTTGGCCTGCTTCTTGATGGCCCCCACCACAGCCTCGACGGCCTTCTCGATGCCCCGCTTGAGCGACATGGGACTGGCCCCCGCGGCGACGTTGCGCAGACCTTCGTGGATCAGGGCCTGGGCGAGCACCGTGGCTGTGGTGGTGCCGTCACCCGCGACGTCGTTCGTCTTCGTGGCGACTTCCTTCAGCAGCTGCGCGCCCATGTTCTCAAACGGGTCTTCCAGCTCGATTTCCTTGGCGATGGTGACGCCGTCGTTCGTGACGGTGGGGGCGCCGAACTTCTTGTCCAGCACCACGTTGCGACCCTTGGGGCCCAGCGTGACCTTCACGGCGTCGGCCAGGATATCCACGCCACGCAGCATGCGCTGACGGGCTTCGCTGCCGAAGCGAACGTCCTTTGCAGCCATAATTCGTATTCCCTCGTCTGTCTGTATTTGGTTTGGAGAGAAGGGGAGACCGCTTACGCGGCCTTCTTCTTACCGGTGGCGGTCCCCGTGATGATGCCCATGATGTCGGACTCCTTCATGATCAGGAGCTCCTCACCATCCAGCTTCACTTCGGTGCCGGACCACTTGCCGAACAGGATCTTGTCGCCGGCCTTCACGTCGAGAGGCACGAGCTGGCCAGCTTCGTTACGGGCGCCAGGACCCACGGCGATGACTTCGCCTTCCATGGGCTTTTCCTTGGCGGTGTCGGGGATGATGATGCCACCGGCGGTCTTTTCCTCGGCGGTCAGGCGCCGGACAACGACCCGGTCATGCAGGGGACGGAAACTCATTTTAAGACGCTCCTGAGTTCGATCTCAGTCGGTGAGTGATCGGATCGCTACACCCAAACACGGACCTCCCATGAGCATCCGGCTGGCTGTTAGCACTCCCTCACTGGGAGTGCCAGCGATCTAATCCAGCCACGGTTGCAAGTCAAGTCCTGGCAGCACTCTTTCGGCCTGAGTGCTAAGTTGCTGAAAATATTGTGTTTCTGGTTGTATTCGCCTGGCTTTCTCCGACATCATCCTGTCATCCGGCCGGTATTGCCCAAGCCCGGACATCGCCAGGTCAGGATGCGCGCTCGGAAAGGAAGCAGGAAAACCATGAGCCTTGTTCGGCAGTTGCAAGATTATCGCCTGACCACCGCCGAGATCCTGTACCACCTGCCGGACCATCCCAACCTGCTCCAGTCGTATATCTGGCAAGACCTCGATATCGCACCACGCTATCCGGTGCTGCACAAATTCCTGGATTTCTGGAAGCGGGAGATCGAAGGCAACCTGCATTCGGTGCGTGTCGCGTCCGCGTCGCTGGTTAAACCCGCGCAAGTGCACCACGCGGACGCCTTGCTGCATATCCACTGACCAATTGGCCCGCCGGCTGTTGCCGTGATGGTCAGGGCGAACCCGGCCATCACGGAGGCGGGCGAACATTCCCCGATCGTTATGGATGAAAAGCGAGAGTGCGGGGCCGCGACGCTTTTTTAACCCTTCGTCACCCCCTATAAGAAGGCGATGCCCTTCGACGTGCACGACTTCCCCAAGGCTTCCCGCATGGACCGCGCCGCGACCCGACAGAGCCGTCGGCTCGTCGCGATCTGGCTCTTCACCGTCGCCGCCATGATCATGGTGATGATCGTCCTCGGTGGCGCGACCCGCCTGACTGGCTCCGGCCTTTCGATCATGGAGTGGGCGCCGCTGATGGGAACACTGCCGCCAATGAGCGAGGCGGAATGGCAGCGGCTGTTCGCCCTGTATCAAAAGATCCCGCAATACACCCTGATGAACGACGGCTTCGGGCTGGCCGGCTTCAAGCACATCTTCTGGCTGGAGTGGACCCACCGTCTGTGGGGAAGGCTGATCGGCCTCGTTTTCCTGCTTCCGATGCTCTGGCTGTGGGCCACCGCCCGAATCGAGCGCAGGCTGGTTCCACGCCTGGGCCTGTTGTTCGTCCTTGGCGGCCTGCAAGGGGCTATCGGCTGGTTCATGGTCGCCTCGGGGTTCCTGCCTGACACGACCGCCGTGTCGCCGTATCGCCTGGTGATTCATCTGGCGCTGGCACTCGTGCTCTATGCCGCGATCGTCTGGACCGGGCTGTCAGCCTTATATCCGATCCGTCAAAGGCTGCCGGTTTCGCCCCTGGTGCGCGGTTTGGCGATCGCCTGCCTGGCGATGGTGAGCCTGACGATCCTGGCCGGCGGCTTCACCGCCGGTCTGCATGCCGGGCTCACGTATAATACTTTCCCGCTGATGGACGGCCGCCTCGTGCCGGAAGGCTACGCGATGCTGCATCCGCTGGTCCGCAATCTGACCGAGAACGTCGCCGCGGTTCAGTTCGATCACCGCCTGCTGGCGACCGTGACGTTGATCCTCGTTTCGGCCATGGCGGTTCTTGGCTGGCGCGCCGCCTTGCCGCGATCGCTTTCGGTCTGCCTCGCCGTGGCCGTGGCTGGGCAATACCTGCTCGGGGTGACGACCCTGCTGCTGGTGGTTCCGGTTCCCGTCGCGACACTACATCAATTCGGCGCCGTCATGCTCCTGACGGCCGTGCTGGTCGTCGTGAACCGTCTATTCGGCGGCCGCCGGCCGTCCGGCCGCCCCTTGGCGGAGACGGATGCCATGATCGAGACGCCCGCGGACTGAGCGAACTGACCATGGTCTCTCTCAAGGCCTGGTTCGATGCGGCCCTGGTCGGGCCGGGAAACCGCACTGGGCGGCGGTTTGGTGCCGATTATCCAGGTCGATCGTTCGCTGTCCCGGCGGTATCCGGGGGCGGGCTGGGCCTGTTCATGGCCCGGACGTTCCTGGTGTCTCGAATCTGAGGTTTGCCACAGTCGGCGAACCTCAGATTCGAGACACCAACTCTTTGTTTTCAGCGGCCTGCTGATCCCCGAAGCCCGCCGCATGATGCGACGAACTTCGGGGGCAGGACACTGGAACCGCCCTCATAGCCGAGAACACTGGTAGTCAAACCGCACGGGGCGTACCATCTCCGTGTTCGCAATCAGTCAAGGATCGCCCTCATGAGCGCCATCGCCGCCACCGATAAGCTGTTTTTCGAGCGTGCGGACGCTGCGCTGGATCGAGCCGCCGCCGCCCAGATCGTCGATCAGGCCCTGTCTGGCAGCGACGACGGGGAGCTTTTCCTGGAGTACCGCGAAAGTGAATCGATCAGCCTGGACGACGGCAACATCCGCTCGGCCAATTTCGATTCAGGATTGGGATTCGGATTGCGCGCCGTCGCGGGCGAGGCGACAGGCTATGCCCATTCGGGCGAAATCTCCGAGGAGGCGCTGCGCCGAGCCGCCGCGACGGTATCCGCGATTTCCGCCGGGCATTCGGGTACGGTCGCGGAACCGCCCCGGGCAACAAATTCACGGCTATATTCGGATGCCAACCCGCTGCAGTTGATGGACTTCTCGGCGCGGACGTCTCTGCTGGGGGAAATCGACGCCTATGCCCGCGGCAAGGACTCGCGCGTGAAGCAGGTGATGGCGTCGATCAGCGGCGAGTGGCAGGCAGTTCAAATCATGCGGCCCGACGGCACACGGGTCGCCGATCTGCGGCCTTTGGTTCGGCTGAATGTCTCGCTGGTGGTGGAACAGGCTGGCCGGCGTGAAACCGGCAGCCACGGCACCGGCGGCCGCTTCGCGTACGACTTCGTGACACGGGAGAGCACCTGGCGGGGGGCGGTCGATGAGGCATTACGCCAGGCACTGGTGAATCTGGACAGCCGCCCCGCGCCGGCCGGCGAAATGCCGGTCGTGCTGGGGCCTGGCTGGCCGGGCATCCTGCTGCATGAGGCGATCGGGCACGGCCTGGAGGGTGATTTCAACCGAAAGAAGACCTCGGCCTTCGCTGATCTGATGGGTAAGAGAATCGCCTCGCCGGGTGTCACGGTGGTCGATGACGGGACGATGCCGGATCGCCGCGGCAGTTTGACGGTCGACGACGAGGGTACGCCGACCAGTCGCACCGTGCTGATCGAGGATGGGATTCTGGTCGGATACCTGCAAGACCGGTTGAATGCGCGTCTTATGGGGATGCGCGCCACGGGGAACGGCCGTCGGCAGTCCTATGCGCATTCGCCGATGCCGCGGATGACGAACACGGTGATGCTCGGCGGGTCCCACACGCCGGAGGAGATGATCGCCTCCGTTAAACGCGGCCTCTACGCCGTTAATTTTGGCGGCGGCCAGGTCGATATCACGTCCGGGAAATTCGTTTTCTCGGCCAGCGAGGCGTACATGATCGAGGACGGGAAGGTCACGGCACCCGTTAAGGGTGCGACCTTGATCGGCAACGGGCCTGATTCGCTGACGAAGGTTCAGATGATCGGCAACGATATGGCGCTGGACCCCGGAATCGGGACGTGCGGGAAGAGCGGGCAGGGGGTGCCGGTGGGTGTTGGCCAGCCGACATTGAAGCTTTCTGGTTTGACGATCGGCGGCACCGCCGCCTGATTAACGCTTTCACAATTCGTCAATCGTAAGACTCGGTCGCCCTTGGGCGGCCGAGTTTCTTTTTGCGCGCCGTGCGCACGCAGTTCGGCGCGCATGGCGTCCCATTAATTGTTCTGCCATCACGCATAGATACCAATATCAAATAACTAAACAGTATAACGAAAATATATACGATCACGGGCAAAGTAAGGCGGCGCAATTATTTTGGCTGACATAGACCGGCCATCGACGATTTCACGTTAAGATAACGTCAAAAAAACGATAATAAATTCTCATTCTGTGAAGATGTCTCCATCAACGGATCGCAAACGGTTTCCTGAGCGGTTCACGAACCTGGAACACAGTCACAGAAAGGTCACGTCCATGTCCGCTTTCACGAATGTTTCCGCCCTGGTTTCCACCGCCGACGCTTCCAAGGTCCGCATGGGCGGCTTCGCTCCGACGCTGGCGACGGTTGACGCTTCCAAGGTTCGGATGGGCGGTTTCGCTCCGACGCTGGCGACGGCTGACGCTTCCAAGGTCCGCATGGGTGGCTTCGCGCCGACGCTGGCGACGGCTGATGCTTCCAAGGTTCGGATGGGCGGCTTCGCCCCGACGCTGGCGACAGCGGATGGCGG
>JARLIN010000215.1 GCA_031291715.1 Rhodopila sp.
CTGCCGGCGATTGCCGAGGGCGGACTGAAACTCGCGTTCGCACATGGCGAACGGCAGGCGCGCTACGATCTGACCGACGTCGTGACGACCGCGAAGCAGAGCGGCGGCGGCTGGGTGCTGGATGGCTCCAAGGGCCACTGCCCTTGGTGAGGTCCAGAGGCAAAGCCCCCGGTCGGGGTCCGGGGCGGCAGCCCCGCCCTTTCCACCCTCGGACGTCACCTGATCTCGTTCGCCAGACGTTGCAAATAATACGCCGGGTCACCGAACAGGCGCTCGATCACCATGCAGCGCCGGAAGTAGTGCCCGACAGCGTATTCCTCCGTCATACCGATCCCGCCATGCATCTGCACCGCACTTTGCGACACGTAGCGTCCGGCCTGCCCGACGCCGACCTTGGCCAGCGCGAAATCATGCCGTCGTTCGGCGTCGTCCGCGTTATCCACCGACATCGTCGCCAGCATCGCCATGCTGCGGCCTTGCTCCTGCGCCATGAACATGTCCGCCAGCCGGTGCTGCACCACCTGGTACGACCCGATCGGATTGCCGAACTGAACCCTGGTCTTGCTGTATTCCAGCGTCATCTCGTTCATCGCTTCCATCGCGCCGACGGTTTCCCCGGCGGTGGCGGCGATACCAGCCTCAATCACCCGCTGGATGATCGGCAGGCCCTTGCCGACCTCACCCAGCACATCGGCCTCGGTCACCGCGACGTTGGACAAGGAGATGTCCGCCGCCCGGGTATCGTCACGGCTGAGATAGCCACGCCGGGCGACGCCGGACGCCGTCGCATCGACCAGGAACAGCGTGATGCCGTCCGCATCGTAACGGTCGCCGCTGGTGCGGGCGCTGACGACGATCTTGTCGGCCGCTTCGCCATGCGAAACGACCGTCTTCGATCCATCCAGCACCCAGCCGGAGCCGTTGCGCTTGGCGGTTGTCACCACATCCGTCAGGTCGTACCGCGCCTGACGCTCGCTGTGCGCGAACGCCATCTTCAGGCTGCCCTCGGCGATCGCCGGCAGGATCGCCTGCTTCTGTGCCGCCGAACCCGCCGTGTTCACCGCGGTTCCGGCCAGCACGACGGTCGGGAAATAGGGTTCCAGCACGAGCACGCGGCCGAACGCCTGCATCACCAGCATGACTTCCTGGGCGCTGCCGCCGAAGCCGCCGTATTCCTCGGCGAACGGCAGGCCGAGCAGTCCCAGTTCGGCGAACTGCGACCAGACGGCGGGCGAGTAGCCCTCGGGCAGGGCCATGTAGCCCTTGCGCTGGGCGAAGCTGTAATTGTCGCTCAGCATGCGCGTGACGCTCTCGACCAGTAGCCGCTGGTCGTCGGATGGTTCGAAGTCCATTACAGCCCCAATACCGCTTTGGTCAGGATATTCTTCTGGATCTCATTCGTGCCGCCGTAGATCGAGGCCGCGCGCAGCATCAGGTAGCTGGCGGTCCCGGCGCTGCCAGCTTCCATCATGTCATCCGGCTCATTCAGCGCTTCGAGTTCCTGCGCCCAGATCGGCGTGGCCAGCGGACCGGCGACATCGACCGTGAGTTCCGTGGTGGCCTGCAACAGTTCGGTGCCCTTCACCTTCAGAACGGAGGACAGCGGGTCCGGTTTGCCGGCCCCCTTCGACTTGTCGAAGGCCGATACCACGCGATACTGCGTGATCTCCAGCGCCTTCATATCGACCTGCATCTGGGCGACGCGCTGGCGGAACGTCTGATCCTGGATCAGCGGCTTGCCGCCGAAGTTGACCTCGCGCGCCATTTCGACCGCCGCGTTCACCCGTTCACGGGACTTGCCGAGGCGGGCGATACCGGTGCGTTCATTGCCGAGGAGGAACTTGGCGACGTCCCAGCCCTTGTTCTCGGTGTGGACCCGCATTTCCACCGGAACCTTCACGTCGTCGAAGAACACCTCGTTCAGGTGATGGCTCCCGTCGATCGAGATGATCGGCCGCACCGTGATGCCCGGCGTCTTCATATCGACCAGCAGGAACGAAATCCCTTCCTGCCGCTTGCGCGCGTTCGGATCTGTGCGAACCAGCAGGAAGCACCAGTCGGCGTTGTGCGCGGTGGATGTCCAGATCTTCTGTCCATTCACCACGTAATGATCGCCGTCCAGCTTCGCCGCGGTCTTCAGGGAGGCGAGATCGGAGCCGGCTCCAGGCTCCGAGAAGCCCTGGCACCACCAATCGTCAAGATTCGCGGCGCGCGGCAGGAAGCGCTTCTTCTGCACCTCGGTGCCGAACTGGATCAGCACGGGGCCGAGCATGGTGATGTTGAAGGAGAGAAGCTCTGGCGCGGGCGCCATGAGGTTTTCTTCCAGGAAGATCATCTTCTGGATCGCGGTCCAGCCGGGGCCGCCCCATTCCTTCGGCCAGGACAGTGCCGCCCAGCCCTTCGCGTTCAGGATCCGCTGCCAGCGGATGGTGTCTTCCTTGCGCGGCGGATGGCCGAGCTTCATGCGGTCGCGGGTGTCCGCGGGCAGGTTTTCGCGAATAAACGTGCGGACTTCCTCGCGGAAGGCGAGCTCTTCCGGGGTGAAGCGAAGATCCATGGGGTGTCCCTCCTACTGGCCGGTAAGTCTAAGCGGGCCGGGAGGGGTATGCAATCCAGCGGAGGAGGGGGGCAGCAATCCGCATTTCGCGCGGGTAAGCGGCGACGGGGCTCTGCGCCGACGGCCATACGATGAAAATCGCGGAAGAAGGAAGAATGGCTCGGGCGGTAGGATTCGAACCTACGACCAATCGGTTAACAGCCGATTGCTCTACCGCTGAGCTACGCCCGAACAAATCTCTCGGCAGCGGTGGCCGGGAGGGCGCCTATCTAGAGTCCCCGGCTTGGCGGGTCAACCGCTTAAAATGGGTCCCATGCCGGAACCCCTGAGAAAGTTGGTCGGTCCCGGCCAGGCCGCTGTGTGCGAGAGCGGCAGCCTATGTCTGGCTCGTCCTGCCACGTGCGGCCCGGCCTGTGGGACCAGCGCCGGAAGGCGGCCAGGGCGAATCGTCCGGGTGCAGCAGAAATCGCTCCGGTCTGTCCTCAGCCCGGGTCGACCGGCCAGCCAGCCGCCACCAGGTCCTTAAATCCGCCGACGTTCCGCACGTCCGTGAAACCCATGTCGAGCAAGGTCTTTCCAGCGAGGGCCGCCCGTCCACCCGAGCCGCAATACAGGATCACGGGACGGTCTTTGCGGAGGGCAGGTTCGTAAGTCGGCAAGGCCGGATCGGCGCGGAATTCGAGGAGGCCACGAGAGATGGCCAATGCACCTTTCACCTTGCCGCTGGCAGCAACCTCGGTTCCGTCTCGCACATCCACAACCACAGCGTCCGCATTCTTCACCATATCGGCCGCGGCCGCTGGCGAAACCGCTGGGACAGTGGCGCGGGCGGCGGCAAGCAGGTCCTTGACTGTGATGGGCATTTTAGCGGTTCCTTCTTCGGTTCGGGTCACGGCGAACCTACTCTCAACCGTGTCAGGCTCAATATCGGGCGAATCGCTCGCGGACCGAGCGTGGATGGCCGGGTGTTTCCGGTGACCGAATATAACCTCGCGTTCCTCTCCCTTTGAACGGGAAGGGACATGCTCGGATCTCGTCGGCCTCGATTCCAGGTGGCACGAAATTATTGTTGCAACAGCGACGACTGCCACTGATTAGCACTGACACCGTGCCGCTGCGCAGCTTGTCTCCGTCATGCGATCCAGGCGTTTTTTTTCGGCGATTCGCGCGGCAGACCTGGCGCGCATCAACGCGCGCCACCCGCGCCTAACAGCTGGGTCGTGCCGTCGGCGGTGATCTCCGCTCAGACGATCTGATCGTCGAACGAGGGGCGCCATTCGGAGACGTATTGCGGGATCGGTGGGATGTGGGGTAACGGTGTTCCCCATGCGCTGCGGGTGTGGCGGAACGGTAGACGCAGCGGACTCAAAATCCGCCGAGGGCAACCTTATGTCGGTTCGAGTCCGACCACCCGCACCATGCCTTTCCCCATTCAACGTCTCGTGATCTCGCATCCCGTGGCGCTGCGCCACCCCGCGACATGGCCCGGCAAGCCCCGTTATGGCCCGGCGGTCTCCGTCATGGCCCGGCAATCCTCGTCATGGCCCGGCTACAGTCCGGGCCATCTGCAAAAGCAGGGTGCCGGGACGGCCGGGAGTGTCGCCGGGCCATGACGGGGACTACCCGTGGGTTAATCTTTCCGCGGCTTGGTATAAGCTCACACGAGCCCACCCTTCGGGCATGAGGGAGGATCGAATTCCCCCTCTCGCACCAATTTATTTCGCCACATCGGCGAAATCGGCCCCGGTCAGGCGTGCCAGATCAGCCGGAGTCAGCGCGAAGACCGCGTTCGGCGACCCGGCCGCCGCCCAGATCGCCGGATACGCCAGCAGATCGCGATCCAGGAAGGTCACCGGCGGAGTCGCATGCCCGACAGGCGGCACGCCTCCCACAGCAACCCGGGTGTGAAACAATACGAAGTCCGGGTCCGCCCGTTTGATCTTTTGCCCCAGCAGGGCGGCAACCTTCTTTTCGTCGACTCGATTCGCCCCCGACGCCACCACCAGGACCGGCCTTCCATCCGCCGCCCGGAACAGCATCGACTTGGCGATCTGTGCGACCTCGC
>JARLIN010000216.1 GCA_031291715.1 Rhodopila sp.
AAGACACAGCTCCTTTCGTGATCCGATACGACCGTCCCATCTGATGTAGTCACATGGGGGAAGCCGACGGAAGCCGCAAGTTCATGCCACTGGCCGAGGGAGATCAAGCACCCTCCCATTACGTTCAGTCCCGACCCCTTTTACGTCCTGGCCCGGCGAAGTCCGGGCCATCTGAACCAGCACCGTGCCGCAGCCCGCACCGTGCCGACCGGAACGGTCAAACGTCATTCTCCGCCCTTCGCCGGCTGACCTTACCAGCCGTTCACCCGATGCCAGATGGCCACCACGTCCTGGTCGCCATCCACGACGAAATACCGGTCATGGGCGGCGGCGGTCATGCAAGTGTGATTGGGCGCGATGCGCAGCTTGCCGCCGATGGGCAGATCGATCGGATGTGCGGGATCGAGTTCGATCACGCCGTGTTCCTGGTAAGCCTTGCGCACGATGGCGTGGCCGTAGCTGCGCCGGCCATCGATATCCAGTGCGAGGCCGAAACCGTAATCATGCGGTGTCGCCTCGGTGCTGCGGTCTTTCGACAGCGCCAGCCCGCCGGCATCGACCAGGATGCGGCCGGGGCGGCGGCCGATCACACTGGTCAGCACGGTGACGGCAATGGAGTCGGCGCCGTGCGTTTCGATCTCAGCCTGGAACAAGTCGCCGAACATATAAACCCCGGCACGGATCTCCGTCACGCCGGCGAGGTTTTCCGCGTGGCGCGCAGTCGGCGAACTGCCGGCGGACACGATCGCGATCGGGAAGCCAGCTTCGCGCAGGCGCCCGGCGGCGCGCGTCACGGAGGAGCGTTCGGCTTCGGCGATGCGTTCGATATCCCGCACGGTACGGCCCGCGTAGGAGTGTCCCGCATGGGTCATCACACCGGCCAGGCAGGCACCCAGGTGTGCGGCGAGTTCAAGCAGCATGTCGCTGTCGGGATGGACGCCGCCACGCTCCTCGCCGCTGTCGATTTCGATCAGTGTGCGCGGCGGGTTGGGCTGGGCGGCGATCACGTTGGCCATCGCCGGATCGTCGGTGATCACGATGATGTGCGCGCCGGCGGCGTTCAGTTTGCACACCTGCTCCAGCTTCTGCGGCGTGATCCCGACGGCGTACAGGATGTCGGTGATGCCATGGCCGAAGAAGTATTCCGCCTCGGCCAGGGTGGAGACGGTGATACCGCCGGGCTGCCCTTGCGTCGCCAGCCGCGCCACGTCGATCGATTTCGCCGTTTTCATGTGCGGGCGCAGTGGAACGTTCAGCCGCGCGAGTGCCGAAGCCATCACACGCAGGTTGCGATTCAGGATGGTACGGTCGAGGACCAGGCAGGGGGTCGGCAGGTCGGCGAGCTTCATACGGGTGGTGTCCAAATGGCGGTGTCGTCGATGGGTAACACCGGGCGCGGCATGTGCCGCCAGGGAAAGCGTGACAGGATCGGGCTGGTGAGGCCGGGCGCATCGACCTCGATGACCTGGCCGTGACGGAAGAATTTATCGAAGCCGCCGCGGAAATGGCCACGCGATTTTACCACGACGACGCGGGCGGCAGCGATGTCCAGCCCGAACGCCTCGAAGAACATCGGGTCGGCACACTGGTAGCGGTTGGTCAGGACGATGACGGTGATGCCATCCAGCCTCAGCGCGGCGGCCTTGCCGACATCCAGCGTGTTGTTGGCGTAAATGCCGCGGCGGCCGGTTATCGGCTGGTCAAGAAGGCCGGAGACGACGGCCGCGACGGTGAACGGTTTGGAAAATTCGTCGCCGCCGTCGCGGTTGAAACGCGCCTCGAAGGTGGCGCCGAGGCCTTTTTTGTGGGCCTCGGCGGCCAGGGCCGGATCGTGGATGACGCCAGCCAGCGCGTGCCTAACGCCGGCCGCATGGAAGGCTTGCAGGATCGCCATGGTGTTGCCCCGGCCGCCACCGCCAGGGTTGTCCGCGACATCGGCGAAGATCAGGGCCGGGTTGGCCGGGGTCTCGGTGGCTTGGGCGAGGCGGACGGCTTCGTCCAGGCTGGTGAGGGTTGGCCGGAACCGGTCGCGGCGCGCCCAACCGGCCTCGGCGATTTCCTTCGCGAGGGCGTCGGCGGCGCCTTGGTCCGTGGCGGTCACCACCACGGTCAGGCCATTGAATGGCGTGTCCGCATAGGCGAACCCGCCCATGACCGAGACGTTGACGATTCTTCCCGCATAGGGTGCTTCGGTCATGCGCTGCTGGCCGAGATCGATCAGTTCGCCGTAAGGCCGGTTGGGGGCGTCCTTGCCAGTCAGTTGAGTCACGGTCGGCGGCACGATCGGCAGGCGGATGCGTGCCAGGAAGGTGCGCGTGCCGGCAAGTAGGCGGCGGAGCAGGACGGCAGCCTCGGCGCCGCGTTCGCGCATGTCGAGGTGCGGGTTGGTGCGATAGCCGATGAAGCCGTTCAGCAGGGTCACGTCGGCGTCGGACACGTTGGCGTGCAGGTCGAAGGTCGCGACGACGGGCACATCCGGGCCGACAATCCGGCGGACCAGGGCGAGCAGAGTGGCCTCGGGGTCGTGATCCCCTGTCGTCAGGCCGGCGCCATGGAGAACGAGGTAAACGCCATCAAGCTGCCCCGCGTCGATCAGGTCCTTTTCCCAGCGCTGCATGAGGCGGTCGAAGAACGCTTGCTCCACCGGTCCGTTCGGTTCCGCCATCGCCAGCAGGCTGGGCACGGGTTCCCAGGGGCCGGTTTCGTCCATGGCGGCGAGGAAGCCCGGTAGCTCCCCGAGCATGTGGGGGGCGGGGGAACGGGCATCGGCGATCATATCGGGGCCGCCGATCAGGGTGCGGGTCTGGAAATCGGCTTCGGTGGCGATCGGGGCGAAGCGGTTGCACTCGATGGAGAAGCCAAGGAGGGCGATGCGGGGTGGGCGGGTCATGGTGTTGCCGTCTCCCCTTCGCCATGTCCCGGATTGTCCGGCCCACCTATCGCGGCACCGTGCTTCGGCAGATGGCCCGGACCGCGCCGGGCCGTGACGGGAAGGAGGTGGCGGCGCAGCATGCCTGTTGCGCGATGTTCTGAGCGGTTCACAGCGCGATCCCCAAAAGTCCGGCGATCCTCGGCGTCGCTTTCAGTCCGGTGCCGGTCATTACCAGCACGGTCGTCTGTTCCGGCGTGATCGCGCCGGATTCCAGCAGTTTCTCAAACGCGGCGGCGGCCTGGGCGGAGGTCGGTTCGACATAGATGCCGGTCCGCGCCAGGTCGAGCGTGGCGTCGGCGATCTCCTGCTCGGTCAGCGTCACGGCGCCGCCCCGGGTTTCGCGTAGCGCACCCAGGACTTCCCGCATGCGGACGGGCTGGGCGATCGCGGTGCCTTCCGCCATCGTGGGGGAGATCGTCGTCGGTACCGCTTCGTCCGAACCGGCCATGAAGGCGGCGGCGATCGGCGCGCAGTTGGCCGGCTGGGCGGCGAAGATGCGCGGCATGCTGTCGATCTGGCCGGCGCGGAGCAGTTCGGAAAAGCCGATCTCGCAGCCCAGCACGTTGGAGCCGGCGCCGCAGGGCGTGATCACATTGTCCGGGGCACGGAAGCCGAGATCCTCCCATAGCTCATAGGCCAGGGTTTTCGTCCCGTGCAGGAAGAACGGGTGCCAGTTATGGCTGGCGTAGAAAACCGAACTCGACCGCGCGACGGCGGCGTCGGCCGTGTCTTGCCTTGTGCCGGGGATCAGTTCCACGGTCGCACCATGGGCGCGCATTTGCACCGTCTTGGCGGGGCTGGTGGAGGCGGGGGCCATGATCGTCGCGGCCATCCCGCCGGCTGCGGCATAGGCCGAGACGGCCGCGCCGCCATTGCCCGAGCTGTCCTCCAGCACGTGCTCGATCCCTTGCGCCCGCAGCAGCGACAGCATGACGCTGGCGCCACGATCCTTGAAGCTGCTGGTCGGGTTGAACCACTCGCATTTCAGCAGCACCCGCACGCCCGCGACGGTGCGGGGGATCAGCGGCGTCACGCCCTCGCCCATTGTGATGGGATCGTCGATCTGGAACGGGAAGGCGGCCCGGTAGCGCCAGAGGCTGCGCGTGGTGCTGTCGATCTGCTCCCGCGCTAGTCCGGGCAGCGGTGTTAGCAAAAGGGGCGCGTGATTGGGGCCGCACCAGCGGGGCTGGTCGAGAGGAAAGGTGGCGCCGGAGCGGGGGTCTATGTAATCGGGATGCATGGGATCGAGTGTGCGCATAACCGCGCGCCCGCTCAAGCGGGGGTGTTGCAGCGCGTGCTGAAGCGGGACTATCCAGGCGAATGACCGATCCGACCACGGCGATCGCCGAACTGACCCGCGAGCTTGTCGCGATCGACAGCCGAAGCTCCGTCTCAAATATTCCCGTCGCCGACCGGATCGAGCCGGAACTGCGAGGCTTCGAGGTCGAGCGGATCGATTATCGGGATGCCGCGGGCGTGATGAAGCGCGTGCTGGTTGCCCATCGCGGCGGGCCGGGCGGTGTCGCGTTTTCCGGCCACATGGACACGGTGCCCGATACCGGGTGGCAGGACGATCCGTGGTCCGGGCGCATTGACGCCGATGGGGTGCTGCACGGGCTGGGCAGCACCGATATGAAGGGGCCGGTCGCGGCGGCGATCGTCGCCGGGCGTGGATTGCCGGAGACGGTGCCGGTGACGTTCCTGCTCACCACCGACGAGGAGACCACCAAGCAGGGCGCGCGTGTGATCGCTGAACAGTCTGCTCGGGTGCGGGCTGTGCGGCCTCGGGGGATTCTGGTGGTGGAGCCGACCCAGTTGCGGCCGGTGCGCGGGCATCGCAGCCATATCCTGTTCACCTGCGTGGCGCACGGCGTGCAGGCGCATAGCTCGACCGGCACGGGGCGGAATGCCAACTG
>JARLIN010000217.1 GCA_031291715.1 Rhodopila sp.
AGACGATCGATGGTGACCATGGCCGGATCGAAACCCGTCACCACACCATCTGCCATGATATCGACTAGCTGTTATCCGACCGACGCTATCCGGGGGAATTCGCATTCCGAGGGCTTGCCGGCTTTGGCATGATCGAAGGCGGTTAGGCCAAGTATGTGGAATTCCGCCGGATACAGCATCTTCATCGCTTGACGCGGGTCGCGGAGAGCCGAGACGTGCGACAGAAAGCCCGGCCTAACCGGTTCGGACATGGAAACCTCTGGGTCAGAGGCCTCCGTTGAACCGCATTTCGCCCTTCGCTGGAAACACACGCCATTCATGGCGATTGTCCTGCTAGTGCCAAGCCACGAGTGACGCGGCTTGAACCGCCACCCTATCTTCCCGCCCAACGAGAATGAGGGCCTACTGGCCCAAGGGCAGGGAGGCCAACGGCGGTGGAAGACGCTGCTCGCATATTGCAGCTTGTCGTCAACGGTGCAGCGTCCGGTTGTATCTACGGGCTGATCGCCCTTGGCTTCGTGCTGATCTACAAAGCGACCGAGATGGTGAACTTCGCTCAAGGCGACGTCATGATGCTCGGCGGCTTTGTCGCGTTCAGCCTGATCGCCAATTTCCATCTGCCCTATTGGGTCGGCGGCATCCTGGCAATCCTGATCACCGCTGCCTTCGGCTATGCCCTGGACGCGCTCGTCCTTCGACGCGTGATCGGCCAGCCGCAATTCGCGGTGGTTATGCTGACACTCGGCCTGGGCTTCATCTTCCGCGCCGCCGCCGGGATCACCTGGGGCTATGATTCGGTCGGCTTCAACACACCGTTCACCAACAAGACCGCCAATATCGGCGGGCTGGTGCTGGGCGAGGACAATCTGTCGATCATCATTGGCACCGTCCTGCTGTGCGGCGTTTTGTATCTTTTCTTCAGCAAGACGCGTGTCGGTGTCGCCATGCAGGCCGCGTCGCAGAACCAGCTTGCCGCATATTACATGGGCATCCCAGTCCGCACGATTTTCTCGCTGATTTGGGCGATCAGCGCCGGCGTGGCCTGCCTGGCGGGCATCCTGCTGTCGCCGGTTTCCATGATCGACGTCAACATGGGCTTCCTCGGCATAAAGGCCTTCGCCGCCGCGGTGATCGGCGGCTTCGGCAGCATCCCCGGATCGCTGATCGGCGGCGTCATCGTCGGCATCGTGGAGCAGTTCGCCGGCTACAAGTTGCCCGCCGGTTTCCAAGAGGTCACCTCGAACGTGGTCTTGCTGCTGATGCTGTTTATCCGTCCGCAGGGCTTGTTCGCCGAACGCATGGGAAAGCGAGTCTGACCGATGCGCTATCTGTTTAGGACCCAATACCAACAGGACATCGCGTTGTGGCGGCATAACGGAGACCGCTTCTGGTATGGCCTGCTGGCGGTTCTCGTCCTGGTCGCCCCGGCGCTCCTAGGGGAGTTCTATATCGGCGAGCTCGGCGCCGTGTTCATTTTCGCCATCGCCGGCGTCGGGCTGATGCTGCTGGTGGGCTACACCGGCCTGATCAGCCTTGGGCACGCGGCGTTCCTGGGCATAGGCGCCTATGTCAACGCGGTCCTACTCGCGCAGGGCGTGCCGTTTCTGGTCACGCTGCCACTCGCCGGCCTGTTCACCGCCTTGTGCGGGGCGGCCATCGGTCGGCCGACCTTGCGCATGAGCGGGCTTTATCTGGCGATCGCGACGCTGGCGTTCGGCAGCATCGTCGGAACGATTTTCCAGAAGTGGACGGCTGTCACGGGTGGCTTTGACGGGTTCGCGGTACCAACCCCGTATGTCTTCGGCATTGCCATCGAGGGTGCGACCGGGATCTATTACGTTTCGCTGGTTGTGCTTGCGTTCGTATTATGGGTCTCCGCCAACCTGCTGCGCTCCCCAACCGGACGCGCCATGGTGGCGATCCGGGACAGTGAAGTCTCAGCGCAGAGTATGGGCATCCATTTGGCCCGGTACAAGACGATGGCCTTCGCCATCAGCGCGGGGATGACGGGGCTGGCCGGGGCACTGTTCGCGCATTACGTCCGCTATCTGGCACCAGATGCATTCGACGTCCTGCTTTCGGTGCAATTCGTGACGATCGTGTTCGTCGGCGGCCTCGGGTCACTCCGCGGCGCGATCCTGGGGGCGATGTTCGTCCGGCTGCTGCCGCAATTCATCGCCGTCGTGCGCGACGACCTGCCTTTCGGCATCGGCCGGCTTCCCGGCCTGGAGCCGTCGTTGTTCGGTCTGGTCCTTGTTTTCGTGATTCTGTTCCAGCCGGGCGGCTTGAACGGTATGTGGCTGAAGACGAAACATTGGTTCCAGACCTTTCCGTTCAAGCGGCAGACCAGTTTTCGCCGGCAGAAAACCTATGCGAAGTCGGAGCGTCTGCGATGATCCTGTTCCAGGCCGAAGACCTCTCGGTGCGGTTCGGCGGCATCCGTGCCGTCGATTCGGTCAGCTTCGACGTCCGCCAGGGCGAGGTGTTTTCCATCATCGGTCCAAACGGGGCCGGAAAGACCACCATCTTCAACCTGATCAGCCGAATCTACAGCTCGACGTCCGGTAGGTTGATCTTCGAGGGCAAGGAATTTACCCGCACGCCGGCCTACCAGATCGCCGGCCTAGGCATCGCCAGGACGTTCCAGAATATCGAGCTGTTTCCGAATGCCACCTTACTACAGAATCTGCTGATCGGCCGGCATTGCCATTCACGGGTCGGTTTCGCCTCCGAGCTAATGTTCCTTCCGTCGGTCCGCAAAGCCGAACTCCGGCACCGGGAGAGGGTAGAGGATGTGATCGCGTTCCTTGGCCTGGAGCGCCACCGCGAATCCCTCATCGCCAACCTGCCATACGGCGTCCGCAAGGTTGTGGAACTGGGGCGAGCCTTGTGTATCCAGCCGAAGCTGCTGCTACTGGATGAGCCGTCGTCCGGGCTGAACGTCGAAGAGACCGAGGGCATGGGCTTCTGGATCGAGGACATCAAGAAGGATCTTGGGATCACGGTCATCATGGTCGAGCACGACATGTCGCTAGTGAACCAGGTATCCGACCGGGTCATGGCGCTGAACTACGGCAAGGTCCTGGCGATGGGCACGCCGCGAGAGGTTCAGTCCCACCCCGAAGTCGTCAAGGCCTATCTGGGCGGAGAGGTTGAGAACGCGGCATGAGCGAACCTCTGCTACGGGTGAATTCCATCGAGACATTCTATGGCCCGATCCAGGCCATACGCGGCGTGTCGCTCGATGTGGATGAGGGACAGATCGTGACGGTTCTGGGCGCGAACGGCGCGGGAAAAACCAGCGTGCTACGAACGATCTCCGGCGTTCTGGACCCTGAACGTGGGCAGGTGATGTTCGAGGGACGGGATATCGCACGCATGCCACCCGATCAGGTGATGCGCCTGGGGATCTGTCATGTGCCGGAGGGGCGGGAGATTTTTCCGTTCCTGACCGTCCGCGAAAACCTCGGCATGGGTGCATATACAAGGCGTGATGCTTCTGGAGTGGCGCACGACTTTGATCTTTGTTTCGATTATTTCCCGCGCCTTAAGGAACGTGAGAACCAGCGTGCCGGCCTGTTGTCGGGTGGCGAACAGCAGATGCTAGCGATCAGCCGAGCGTTGATGGGCCGCCCACGATTGCTGTTGCTGGATGAACCCTCACTGGGCTTGTCGCCTTTGTTGGTACAGCAGATTTTCGGGATCATCCGCCGCATAAACCGTGAGCAAAACGTCTCCATTCTGCTGGTGGAGCAGAATGCCCACATTGCCCTGCAGACGGCGGATTTCGGCTACGTGCTGGAAGTTGGACGCATTGTCGCCGCTGACGATTGCAAGAGCTTGATCCAGCGCGCCGACATCAAGGAGTTTTATCTGGGCCAGAAGGAAGTCGGCGCGCGTGGCACGCGACGCTGGAAGAAGAAACGGTTGTGGAACTGAAGATGGACCAGCCGCTCACCTCAATTCCCAGGCTTGTCTTGCAACGGGCGGCATCGCATGCCGACGAAACAATCTTGCGGACCAAGGATCGGGGCATCTGGAAGACGATCACCTGGGCGCTGCTCGACGCCAAGATACGGGAGATCGGGACGGCGCTGCTCACGGCGGATATCACCCGTGGGGACGTGGTGGCGATCCTGTCGGAACCCCGCCCGGAAGCGGTTTACGCCGACCTGGCGATCCTTGGTTGCGGCGCCGCGAGCGTCGCCATCGATCCCGATGACGATCTGGACCGCGTGTGCCACCTGCTGTCGTCCAGCGGCAGCCGATTGGCATTCGTCGAAAATGAAGAGCAGCTCGACAAGGTCTTGACGATCCGAGACCGATGCCGGGCGCTGTCCCGTATCGTGGTTTTCGACATGAAGGGATTGCGGGATTTCGCGGACTCGCGCTCCGCCAGCCTGAACCGCTTCGTCGAAACCGGTGGTTCGGCCGATTGGACCGCTGCCGTGAAGGCGATCGAAGCGGATCAGCCAGCGGTCATTCAATTTCCCCGCGCCGACGGCTCTGGCCTGGGACGGCCGCTGAGCCACGGCGACCTCATGCACATGATAAGCGCCGCACGATCGCGGCTGCCGATACAGCCGCATGACGAACGCCTTGCCGTCTTGCCTTTGGCCGACATCACTGAACGGGTCTGGGGTCTCTATCTCGCACTAGAGACACGGTGCGTCAGCAATTACCCCGAACGTCCCGACACGGCGATCGAGAACCTGCAGGAGTTGCAACCGACAATCCTGGGCGCCGATGCCGCAGTTTGGGATCGGCTGTATGCGCTGGCGACCGCCCGAGCGAAAGCCGCCACACCCGCGCAACGCCTGGTTTACGATTGGGCGTTGCGCGCTGGCCGTCTGGGTGGACCGAAAGCGCGATTAGCCGATCTTTTTGTGTTGCATGCGGTCCGGCGGGAATTCGGCCTGAACAAGCTGCGTCTCGCTTATGTCGGCGGCGTATCAGTCGGACCCGCCGCGCTGGATTGGGCTCGAAGCCTCGGTATCGCGATCCAGCGTGTCGATGAGCCTGCGGTGGGACCCGGCCAACTGGACGAACGCTACCGGGCCTTGATGCAGAACACTTACGCATAACGTCACAAGAAGAACGAAACGGGGAAGAAATCCAATGATCAAAGCCATTCTCGCGACCGCCGCGCTCGCGCTGGCAGTGCCCGCAACGGCGGCCGAACCGATACGAGGTGTAACCGACACGGAGATCGTGATCGGCACCTATACCGATCTGTCCGGCGTGACGGCGATGTGGGGAGTCAACAATTCCAATTCGTGGCGCATGGTGTTCGACCAAGTAAACGCCGCCGGCGGGATCAACGGCCGAAAGATCAAATACATCATCGAGGACAACCAATACCAAGTCCCCCGGTCGGTGCAGGCGGCAAACAAACTGATCAACCGCGACGGCGCGTTCATCATGGTCGCCAATGGTGGCACGCCGATGAACAACGCCGTGATGCCCGATCAACTCGCAAAGGGTGTCGCGAACGTTTTCCCGCTGACCTCCGCCCGTTCGATGTACGAGCCATTGCATCACCTGAAATTCGCCCTCGGATCATCCTACTATGACCAGATCCGTGCTGGTCTCAAGTATTTCGTGGAGAAGCGTGGCAAGAAGAAGGTATGCGCGATGGCGCAGGACACCGATTTCGGCCGCGATATAACCGATGGCGTGAAGGATCAGCTCAAAGTCGAAAATTTGGCACTGGCGGGGGAGACTCTGCACAAGCCGACAGATACCGACTTCAGCGCATCGGTGGCGAGAATGCGCGACGCAGGCTGCGATATCCTGGTCCTCGGGACGATCGTCCGCGATGCGGTCCAGATCATTTCCGCCGTTCGGAAGACAGGCTGGAATGTTGACATGCTGGGGCAGGCCGCAAGCTATGACGACGTGGTCGCAGTAGTCCCGGGTGGAACCACGGAAGGGTTCTATTCAATGACCCCGATGCTGTTCGCCACCGAGGGCGCAGAATCACCGGAGATCAAAGTCTTTGTGGATGCGTATCACAAGGAATACGGGAAGAACCCGAACTTCGCCGCGCAGATCGGCTTTACCGGCGCGCAGGTCCTTGTTCAGGCGATAAAGAACGCGGGCGGGGATTTGACGTCAGACAGCTTCGTTGGCGGAATGGAGTCGATCAAGAACTACCATGATATCTTCGGTTCGCCGGCAATCTCCTTCAGCCCGACGAAGCATCAAGGGTCGAACCAATCGTTCCTCTGCGTCATCAAGGGCGGCCATTGGCAGACAGCCGAAGCAGAACCGCTAGGGTATTGAGCCGGATCGTCGGCCCATCGTCACGGCCCGGCTCCTTCGGGCCCCGATCCCGGCACCGCCGCCGGAATAGATGGCTGGATAAACCCGCCATGACTAGAGGGGCCCGCGCGCTTCTGCTCGGCCAGCCATGTTCAGATAACGCTCCCGAAGATGCTCCTGGAAAGCTCGCAGATCGAGCTTGTGGCGTGTGGCTTGTTCCAGAATTGCATTCAAATCGAGCCTGCTGCCCACGCCATGCACATGGACACGCAGCCACGCCAATAGTGGCGACAGATCGCCGCGTCCGAAGGCGGTATCCAGATCGGGAATTTGGGCTCGCGCGGCCTGCATCAATTGCGCGGCTGCCATCGCGCCGAGGGTGTAGCTTGGAAAATAACCAAACGTGCCGTCATACCAGTGAATGTCCTGGAGGCAGCCCTTCGCGTCATCCGGCGGGGTAATGCCGAGCAACGCCTGAAAGCCGTCATTCCAGGCACCGGGCAGATCCGCGGCCGAAAGGGTTCCATCGATCATCGCGCGCTCCAGGCGAAAGCGCAGGATGACATGGGCGGGATAGGTGAGTTCGTCCGCATCGACACGAATGAAGTTGCGCTCCACATGACGCCAGAGAGGTCCCATGTTCTCGGTGCAATACAGTTCGGGTTCGCCGCCGAATGTTGTGTGCAGCCGGCTGCCGAGCCATCCGAGGAAGGCGTCCGAGCGAAATGCCTGCATCTCGACAATGAGGGATTGGCTTTCGTGCACCGCCATCCCGGCAGCCTCTCCGACTGGGAGGCGCGCATAGGCCGATGGCAGTCCCTGTTCATAGAGGGCGTGACCGGTCTCGTGCACGACCGCCAGAATGGCGGACGTGAAATCTTCCTCGAGATAGCGGGTGGTGATTCGCACATCAGTCTGGGTCCCACCGGAGAACGGATGGGCCGACTCGTCCAGCCGGGCATGGGCGAAATCCAGCCCGAGGCGCTGTGCGATATCGCGGCAGAGGTTCTGCTGTACCGGGATGGGAAATGGCCCCGCAGGCCGCATCGGGGCCGGCTGCCGGGCCTGATATTCCTCCACCTGCGGCAAGGCGGTGGCGAGGAAATCTTCGTAGGCGGCGAAGAGGGCTGCCACGTCATCGGTGCCGATGCCTCGCTGGTACCCGTCCATCAACGCATCGTAGGGGCTGAGGCCAAGTTCGGCGGACAAGGCAGCGGCGGCTTCACGGGTGAGGTTGAGCACCTCGCTGAAATGCGGTTGGACCTGCTTGTAGTCCGCCTGTTTGCGTGCGATCCGCCAGACCTGTTCGCAGTTCGAGTTCGCCTTCGCCTGTGCCTCCACCACATCCGCCGGCAATGCCTTGGCGCGGGCATAGGCGTGCCGCATCAGCCGAAGGTTTGCGGCCTCCCATTCATCGGATGGTTCCGCAGCGGCAAGGTCGGCCGCCGCCTCCGGCGCGAGGAGATGTTCGTGGTGCAGGACCGCCAGTGCCGCGAGTTGATCGCCGCGCGCCGCGCCGCCACCGGGCGGCATGACGGCGGCGGCGTCCCAGCCGAGCATCGATGCGCACTCGCCGATCGTGGCGATACGCCTGAACCGGGCGGCCAAACGGCCGTAGGCGGTCAGCTTTGTCATGATCGGCTCGCCTTTCGCATCCACATGCCGAATATGACGGCAAGCGATGCCGCCAAACCGTACCAGGTGATCACATACGACAGGTGATTGTTCGATGGCCGCGGTAAATGTTCCGCCGGCGCCGGATAGCCTTCGACCGTCGATGATCCCAACATGACAAGGATGAAGGGGGCCACATCGTGGATACCAAGAGCCGCGCCGATGGCGTCCGGGTCAAGCGTATAGAACTCTCGCAACGCCCTATCGTCGGCTGGACTGAACCAGGCCGGAACATCCCCTGGCCGAATGTATCCAGTCACGGTGACCACACCGGGCGGGTCATTGAGGGCTTCTTCGCGTCGCTGCGGGATCCATCCCCTGTTGACCAGGAGGGTTGGGGCGCCGTCTCTTTCCAACGGAACGATCTGGTAGAAACCCATCGTTGGGCCTGAACGGGTGTCTCGCACCTCGGCGCCAAACTGGGCGGTGAGATCAAAGCGAAACCGGCCCGTTACCGATACTTTCGTGTAGGGGGACGGGGTTTCTGCCAGCGATACGGGGGGGGCACGTTCGGCCGCTGCGATCCTTGCCAGGATCGCTTCTTTCCATTGCAGCCGATAAACTTGCCAGGTTCCCAGCCCCAACAAAACAATGAGCATGATAAGAGTGCTCAGGCCGGGAATGAGGAGCCGGCGGTGGACCGACGTCACAAGCCCATCTCGGTGGGACGGTGCCGGAACTGAGCAGCGACGAGTGCGGCCTTCACCGGCCGCATGATCAGGATGGCAAGCGGCAGAGTCACGACAGGCCAAATGATCGCGTGGAGCCATAACGGCGGCTCGAAGCGGAATTCGACCCAGAACGCCATTCCGACGATAAGGGCCCCGAGCACCATGATGACCCCAACGGCCCCGGCGTCACCCGTGTCGGACTGACCGAAATTCAGCCCACAGACGGGGCAGGCGGGCTGCAGCGCCAACAGCCCCCTGAACAGCTTCCCCTTCCCGCACCGAGGACAGCGGCAGCGCAGGGCGGCCTCAAGGATCGAGATACCCTGCTCGGCCACTTACTCGGCCACGATCTGACCCGCGCCGTACCAGTAGATGCAGGTGAAGAGGAACAACCAGACGACATCAACAAAATGCCAGTACCAAGCTGCCGCTTCGAAGCCGAAATGGCGCTCCGGGGTGAACTGGCCGGCCCGCGCGCGGAACCAGCAGACGATCAGGAAACAGGTTCCAACGATGACGTGAAATCCGTGAAACCCAGTCGCCAGAAAGAACGTTGACGAATAGACGCCGCCGCCGTTGAACTTGAACGGAGCGTGCGCATACTCGATCGCCTGACACATCGTGAAGGTGAGGCCGAGGAGGATCGTGAGGCCGAGCCCTTGCACAAGACCCTTGCGGTTGCCTTCCAGCAGGCTGTGGTGAGCCCAGGTCACGGTCGTCCCGGACAGCAGTAGGATCATCGTGTTCAGGAATGGCAGATGGAACGGATCGAACGTGTGCACGTTCGTCGGTGGCCAGACCGTCTGACCGTTCCCCTGGGTCTCGGGGAAGATCAGGAAGTTGAAATAGGCCCAGAAGAAGCCGACGAAGAACATCACCTCGCTGGCGATGAACAACGTCATACCATAGCGTAGGCCGAGACGAACGATCAGGCTGTGTGCCCCCGGCGTAGCTGACTCCCGCAGTACGTCGCGCCACCAGAAGAACATGGTCGTCAATACGGTCAGCAGACCCAGGACGAGGACCACATAATTGCCGAAGTGGGCGGCCAGGATGATGCCGAACACTGTGAGGAACCCGCCAAACGACCCGACAATCGGCCACGGGCTAGGATCGGGAAGATGATAGGGATGCTTCATCCCAGAAATGACCGGACCAGAGTTAGCCAGGACTGGTGCACCGTGCGCGTCGCTGCTCATGCCATACCCATAACAACACCGCCGAGGAAACCGCCCCGACCCGGCCAACCATAATCGCCAAATCTCGCACCAGTTCAAGAGGGCGGAGCACGTTTCACTGGGCGATCAGTTCGCCTTCGATTTGTCCGTAAGCTCCGCCGCCGACATTGGCCCGACATGCGGCCCCGCCTTGGCGAGAGCACCGGCCTTCGCTGCATCATCCAAGGAGCGGAAGAACGTGTAGGATAAAGTGATCACCTTTATGTCGGCGGTATTGGGATCGGTGCGAATTGCGGGATCGACCCAGAAGCTGACAGGGAATTCCATGCTCTGATTGGCGGACAATGTCTGCTGATTAAAGCAGAAGCAGGCCGTCTTGTGGAAATATTTCCCAACCTTTTCGGGGGTGACGTTGTACAGTGCCATACCCGTGACCGGGCGACTGGACAGGTTGGTCGCGTGATAAAACGCAACCTGCTCGTCCCCGAGGTTCAGCGCGAGCTCCGACTGGTCCGGCGCGAACTTCCATGGCAGCCCCGGATTGATATCCGCGTTGAAGCGCACGCGAATGACCTGACCGCTGGAGCCTGGTGCGACCGCCAGGCCGATGCTTGGTGTTCCGCCGTAGCCGGTCGCGGCGCAGAAGAGCCGATACAGGGGGATTGCAGCGAACGACGCACCGACCATGCCTAGAATTACGGCCATCACGGCCCAGGCGGTGATCAGTTTGCGTCGCCCGCTGGTCATTCAGAGATGCGCCATTTTGACGATCGTGATCGCGTAGAACAGTGCGCAGAGCCCGAGAAGAACGATCAGGATAGCCCAACTTCGGCCACGGCGACGGCGCGCGGAGTCAGCTACGGGATTCGCGGCCAATTGACGGGTTTCCTGAGTCATCGATCATTTCACCAGGTGATCGATAGCCAGCGCTCCAAACAGCACGAACAGATACAAGACCGAGTACTTGAAAGCGGCCCTAGCCGGCGTGTCATTAGTCTGGCTATTGCCTTGTGCATCTTGCCGATCGGTGATCACGCGGTACACGCGCTCCAGAAACACCAATCCTAGCAGGCCGGCGGTCACGCCATACGCTATGCCACTAAAGCCCATCAGGAAGGGCGCGAGAGTCAGCGGCACAAGGATGATCGTGTAAAGCAGAATTTGCCGGCGGGTTTCCCGCGCACCGGCCACCACTGGCAGCATGGGCACGCCCGCCCGCCTGTAGTCGTCGTTCGCCCAAAGGGCCAGGGACCAGAAATGCGGCGGCGTCCAGATGAAAACGATGCTGAACAGGATGAGCGGGATCAAATCGACCGACCCGGTCACCGCCGCCCAACCGATTACCGGAGGAAACGCACCAGCCGCACCACCAATGACAATATTCTGCGGGGTGCGCCGCTTCAGCCACATCGTATAGACAAAAACATAAAAGCAGATCGAAAGGGTCAGGACCAGTGCGGCCGCAATATTCAGCGCCAGCCCCATGACGATCACGGAAGCCGCCGCGAGCGTTACGCCGAAGCCCAACGCCGCCCCGGCCTCCATGCGCCCCGCCGGGATCGGCCGATTCCGCGTCCTGTGCATGATCGCGTCGATATCCCTGTCGTACCACATATTTATGGCACCACAGGCACCGGACGCGACCGCGATACACAGAATCGCCGTGAACGCGAGCACCGGGTTGAGGTGGCCCGGCGCCAGGATCAGCCCAATCAGCCCCGTGAACACCACAAGTGTCATAACGCGCGGCTTCAGTAGGGCGATCCAGTCGCGATAGTCTGTTTCCAGCGCCACATTACCGGGCTGGTTGAGCGAGACCACCAAGGGGGCTCGCGCCCCCTTGTCGGCCTGGATCATCGATGGCGTCGAATTAATCACCGTTTAGGAAATCCGTGGTAGTTCCGTGTAGGTATGAAAGGCGGGTGGCGAGGTTTGGGTCCATTCCAGCGTCGTCGCACCCTCCCCCCAATAATTATCGGCAACATGCACCTTCGAGGTGAAGGTCCGGAAGCAGACATAAAGGAATACCAGGAATGCCGCACCGGCGACATAAGCACCTAGTGACGACACGTAGTTCCATCCGGCGAAGGCGGCGGGATAATCAGGGTAACGCCGCGGCATGCCCGACAAACCGAGGAAATGCTGCGGGAAGAAGGTCAGGTTAACGCCGATGAACGTCAGCCAGAAATGCACCTTGCCCCAGAACTCCGGATACTGCCGGCCGGACATCTTGCCGATCCAGTAGTAGAACCCGGCGAAGATTGAGAAGACGGCCCCGAGTGACAGCACATAGTGAAAGTGGGCAATGACGTAGTAGGTGTTGTGCACCACCTCGTCGATGCCGGCATTGGCCAGCACGACGCCGGTGACGCCACCGATGGTGAAGACGAAGATGAAACCGATCGCCCACAGCATCGGCGTCTTCAACTCGATGGACCCGCCCCACATTGTCGCGATCCAGGAGAAGATCTTGATGCCCGTTGGCACGGCAATCACCAAGGTCGCGCTCATGAAATAGGCACGGGTATCAACGTCGATGCCAGACAGGTACAGGTGGTGCGCCCACACCACGAA
>JARLIN010000218.1 GCA_031291715.1 Rhodopila sp.
GCTAACGGTTTTTCAGGACTTCGCGGCGGCGTCCTCGGCGATTTTCCACTGGCTGGACAGTGCCTCCGGCCCGCCGGGCAGACCTGCACCGATCGACAGCACGCCAACACCGTGGGTGCCCGCCGCGATCATACCGAAGGGGGTGATGGTGCTGGCGACGGCGATCTCAAAATGCGGGTCGCTGTAGGGGGCGAGATGCAGGCGCGCGTCGTTCATTTCGAACCAGTCGGTCTTGATCTTGACGCGGCCGTCCATTTTCAGCAGTTCCATGATCGCGTCCATCGCCTGCAACATGCGCGGCCGTTGCGTGGAAGGCTCGATCCCAAGCATGTAGGCGTCCGACGTCAGCGCGCCCGGTCCGCAGCCCAGCATGGCGCGGCCGCGGGTCATGTGGTCGAGTTGCACCCAGCGCTGCGCCACCATGAACGGATGGTGGTAGGGCAGGCTGGTGACGCCCGACCCCAGCTTGATGTGCTTGGTCTTCTCGGCCGCCGCGGCGATGATCAGTTCGGGCGAGGCGATCAGTTCCCACCCCGCGGAATGATGTTCGCCGATCCAGGCTTCATCGTAGCCCAGGTAATCGAGCCACTGGATCAGCTCCACATCGCGATCCATCGCCAGGGTCGGATTCTCGCCCAGCCGGTGGAACGGCGCCAGGAAGATGCCAAAGGTCAAGCCGCGATGGGCCATTCGTCTCTCTCCAGTGAATTTATTGTCCGCATGGTGCCCCGATACCGGCCGGTAGCCAAGTGCCAGGGATGGTGGCAGATTCAGCCAAACAACCGCATATGGAGGAAACGGTCATGCGGCTCGCGGACAAGGTCGCCATCATCACCGGCGCGGCGTCAGGTATGGGCGCGGCGACAGCCCGGCGTTTCGGCAAGGAGGGCGCCAACGTCGTCATCGCCGACATGCTGGAGGAGGAGGGCAAGGCGGTCACCGACAGCATCAACGCTGCCGGCGGCAAGGCGGTGTTCATGAAGCTGAACGTCACCGATGAGGCCGGCTGGAAAAAGGTGGTGGACGAAACCGTCCGGACCTTCGGCAAGCTGGACATCCTGGTGAACAATGCCGGCATCAGCGGCAGCGCCACCAACGATCTGCTGGACTCGGGCCTGTGGGAGCGGGTGATGGCGGTGAACAGCACCGGCGTCTTCCTGGGAACCGCGGCGGCGGTGCGGCAGATGCAGAAGAACGGCGGCGGGTCGATCGTCAATCTGTCGTCGATCTCCGGCGTGGTCGGGCAGAGCATGGTGCACATGAGCTACAACGCAGCCAAAGGCGCGGTGCGGATCATGACCAAATCCACGGCAGTCCAATTCGGCAAGGACGGAATCCGTTGCAATTCCGTGCATCCGGGCCTGATGCCGCCGATGCGCACGTCCGGTGCCACCGCCGATCCCGCCGTGCGTGCGAAGATGCTGAAATCCGTGCCGCTGGGGCGCACGGGCGAAGTGGACGAGGTCGCCAATGCCATCCTGTTCCTGGCGTCGGATGAGGCGTCGTATATCACCGGCGCGGAGCTCTACGTCGATGGCGGCTATCTCGCGATGTAGCAACCCACGGTAAGTTGTCGGTCGCGTCAGCGATCGGTAAGCCTTTCGCGCGTTGTCCCACCGTTCGGGCAACCGCGACAGGAGAGATCGGCTTGAATTCCATCGCGGCGACCTGGGGCATCGCGGCTGTCGCGACCGCTGGCGTCATTTTCCGGCCCTGGCGTCTGCCGGAGTTCGTCTGGGCCGTTACCGGCGCCGCCCTCCTGGTGCTCGCCGGCCTGTTGTCGCCCGCCGATGCGCTGGCGGGTGTCGCCAAGGGAACCGATGTCTATCTATTCCTGATCGGCATGATGTTGCTGGCGGAGTTGGCCCGCAAAGAGGGCCTGTTCGACTGGCTCGCCGCCCATGCCGCGGCGCATGCGCGGGGGTCCGCATCCCGGTTGTTTACCCTGGTCTATCTGGTCGGAACGGTGGTGACCGTCTTCCTTTCCAATGATGCGACCGCGGTCGTGCTGACACCGGCGGTCGCGGCGGTGGCCCGCGCGGCCCGGGCCACCGAGCCGCTGCCGTACCTGCTGGTGTGTGCCTTTATCGCCAACGCGGCCTCGTTCGTCCTGCCGATCTCCAACCCCGCCAACCTGGTGATCTATGGCAGCCATATGCCGCCGCTGCTAGAATGGCTGCCTCGCTATGCGCTGCCGTCCCTGCTGTCGATCGTGGCGACCTATGGGATGTTGCGCCTGACCCAGAGGCGGGCGCTGCGGCAGTCGCTCGCCCCACAGGTGGAGGCGCCGGCGTTATCGGGCGGCGGCCGTGTCGCGGCGGCGGGAATCGTCGCGACCGCCGCCGGTTTGATGCTGGCATCCGCCCGGGATTGGCAGCTCGGCCTGCCCACATGCGTCGCGGGTGTGGCGACCGCTGCCATCGTGCTGCTGCGGACGCGTCAATCGCCGTGGGCGGTGGCACGAGACATGTCATGGGGCGTGCTGCCACTGGTCGCCGGTCTTTTCGTACTGGTCGAGGCGCTGGACCGCACCGGTTTGATCCGTGGCCTGGCAGACCTGCTGCGCGCCGCGGTCACCTATTCACAGGTTGGAGCGGCCTGGATGGTCGGGCCGGTGCTGGCTGTCGTGTGCAATCTGATGAATAACCTTCCGGCGGGGCTGATCGCGGGTACCGCCGTGCAGGCCGCACATGCCCCGTCGTTGCCTACCGAGGCCGTGTTGATCGGGGTCGATCTGGGGCCCAATCTCTCGGTGACCGGGTCACTCGCGACGATCCTGTGGTTGTCCGCGCTGCGGCGGGAAGGGCTGCATGTCGATGCGTGGACATTCCTGAAGCTCGGTGTCCTGGTGATGCCGCCCGCGCTTCTGCTGGCCCTGGGTGGATTGACCCTGTTGGGTTAGATGATCGGCCGAGCGATTGCGGCGCAACGCTCGGCAAATTCGGATCCCGACGCTTCAGCATTGGGACATATCGCGGAGCAAAGCGCCGAAGGCGCTCGCCGGCGGTTTGCCGTGAGCACCTCGAAGAGTGCGAGAGCATGGGCGAGGCGGTGTTCGGGCGGCTTGACGCACTTGGCGCGATGCGTGAAGGACTGATGCCGCGCCGGTTCGTCGCACGACGCAAAACCTGCGCCGGGTGCTTCAGCAACGCCTGTCGCGCTATGTTGCCGGGACCGAGGCACTGCAGGATCGCCGCGATTATCGATCAGGTGGCGTACTGGATCGAGCGGCTGTGAAGGAGAATACCGTCATGACACGCAGTTCGGCGAAGGTGCCGACCACGAACGGCAGCCGCTATCTGCAGCAGCTCTGCAAGCATTGGGCGCACGACTTGGCCGTGGAGTTCACGCCCGAACGCGGAACGGTAACCTTTCCGGCCGACTCGCGTGGCGCGAACTGGCCGGGTGACGGATTGGCAACGATGATCGCCCATTCCGACTGCCTGGAGGTGCGGATCGACGCGAGCAGCGCCGAGCAGTGCGAAGCATTGAAGGGCGTGATGGAACGACATCTCGACCGGTTCGCCTTCCGGGAAGCACCCCTTACGTTCGCCTGGGTGGATGGGTGAAGAATTGTCGCCACTTCCCGGCGCACAGATTTTTGTGGCGAGCGGGAGCGGGGATTTCCGTATGCTGCGACGTGGCGGTCCGACCTGTCGGTCGCTTGAGGCCTTGTCGGGACTGAGAGCTATGTCGCGCGTTAGCATACGCTGGCGGAGAGGGAGGGATTCGAACCCTCGGTACCCATAAGGGTACAACGGTTTTCGAGACCGCCCCGATCGACCGCTCCGGCACCTCTCCAGTGACACAAGCGCAAGCGCATATCGCGTCGGAGGCGTCACCTAGCCGGTAACGCCCCTCCCGCGCAAGCGCTCAGGATGCATGGCACGATTAATCCGCATCGTGCCGCACGATTGCCCGGTCCGCCGCGCCCCTTGCCCAAGCCCGAGGGTGGTGAACTAATGCCGCCGAACCAGACCGTTGGGGGGAAACATGATCAAGTTCAACTGGGAACATATCCATCTGCGTTCGCCTGATCCGGAGGCGACAGCCGAATGGTACAAAGACAAGCTGGGGGCTGATGTGATCCGGACGCCTCAGCCGGACGGATCCACGCGAATCGACCTCAATCTCAGCGGACAAAAAGTGTTCATCGCCAAGGCCCAGCCGGGAAAGGCCGCCGATGCGCCGTCGTCGCCGTATCTCGGGCTGGACCATTTTGGCCTCACGGTTAACGACATCAAGGCCGCGGTCGCCGCGTTGAAGGCCAAGGGCGTAACCTTCACCATGGATGTGACCACCAACAGGCCGGGTGTTCAGATCGCGTTTCTGACCGCGCCGGAGAACGTGTCGATCGAACTGATTCAGCGGAGCTGATCTCAGCTTTCCATCAGCGTCCGAATCGTTCGCAGATCGCGCACGAAGGCCTCGTATTCACGCGCTTTCGCGGCCGGGTCCGGCACACGGAGCAAAAACGATGGGTGAACCGTGACAAAAACGGTCTGCCCGTCGGCCATCCGTATGGGCCGGCCGCGTTCCCGGCTGATCGTCACCGCCCGGCCCAGCACGGCGCGCGCCGCCGAGCCACCCATCAGGACCAGGAGGCGCGGGCGCACGTGGACCCGCTCCACATCCAGCCAGAAGGTGCAGGCCTGGATTTCCGGAACTTCCGGTGTCTGGTGAATCCGGCGCCTGCCACGGGGCGTGAATTTGAAGTGCTTAACGGCATTGGTGACATAGACCGTCCTGCGGTCGATGCCGGCCTCTTCCATCGCCCGATCCATGATCTGCCCGGCGGGCCCGACGAAGGGACGTCCGATCGTGTCCTCCTGGTCGCCCGGCTGCTCGCCAACGAACAACACCGAGGCATTCGCCGGCCCTTCGCCGAAGACGGTTTGGGTCGCGGGCTCATACAGGCGGCAGCGGTGGCAGCTCGACGCGTCCTTCGCCGCCTTGAGCAACGCCGGATCGGGTTTGGTGTGCAGAACCACAGGACCCAACGCAGGGCGGTCGGGTGGCCGGGGTGCCTCGTCCAGCGCCTCGGCCTCCGGAATCGATACATCGGCCTCCGCCTGCTCCAGCAACAGGGGGCGGTGAGCTTCCCACCACGCCTGCAGGGCTTCGTCATCCTGCGCGTGTCGTAGTCCGGAGCCGAACAGAAGCTTGGATCCATCCCAATGGGCCGCCGCGTCTGGGGTGACGATTGACAGCGCCAGGTCCGGGAACCGGCGTACGATCAACTGCGCATTCGCCGGCAACACGAAGTGTGCGGGCTCGAACCACCCCAGGAAGCGCGTGCCGTCATCCTCCGGCACGGGCAGGAACCGTATGTTGGTCCGCATGCGATGGGCGTCGGCACGCACCGCGAGCGCCATCCGCCGGACCAGCGACAGGTCGGGGTCGGTGTCGTCCTCCAGCA
>JARLIN010000219.1 GCA_031291715.1 Rhodopila sp.
CGATCGCGGCCGGCAGGCCCCAGCCGATGCCGCCGCCGCGCAGACCGTAAAAGCTCTGCGCGTCGTCGCTCTTGAGGAAGCGGCGCAGGCCGGTCCCGGAGGAGACGGTCTCATCGATCACCACGGCATCGTCCGGCAGCAGACGCCCGATGGTCTGCATCAAGGCCAGCGGGTGAATCGGATGCCGCTCGGAAACCGCGTCGGCCATGGCGTGCAGCTTGTGCAGGCTGGCGATGCCTTCCGCCCTTACGTGGAGCAACCGCTTCGCCGCGCCGTCCGCTTCCGCCGGGGAACGCGCCGCGCGCACGGCCTGCGTCAATTCCGGCAAGGTGACCTTGGGTTCGCCCAGGATGGAGACCTTTTCCGGATAGTTCTTCCCAAGCTCCCACGGATCGGTATCCAGGTGGACCACGGGGTAGTCATCCGGCATTGATTCAACCTCACCCGGAAGCGACAGGGTGAACAGGTCGGCACCGATCGAGACCAGCAGGTCGTGCTGCATCAACATACCGCGGATGGCCTCCGGCAGCCGCACGATCGCACCGCGATACAGCGGATGCGACGACGGGAACATCGCCCGGCTGGCCATGCCTTCATCGTAAACCGGCGCGCCGAGGGCTTCGGCCAGGGCCACCAGTTCCTGCAAGGCATCGCCTTGCGCCACGGCATCGCCGGCAATGATCACCGGGCTGCTGGCCTTAGCGATAACAGCGGCGGCTTGCGCGATCGCGCTCGCGTCGCCCCTGATGCCGGATGCCACGCGGCTGGGTGCGCCAAGGTCGAGATCGGCGCTGTCGGTCAGGATATCGCCCGGCAGGGACAGGAAGACGGGCCCCATCGGCGGCGCCAGCGCGGTCTTGGCCGCACGGTGAATCGCACGCGGCAGGTCGGAGAGCCGCCGCACTTCCTCCGACCATTTGACGAACGGCCGCGCGATCGTGGGCAGATCGGCCCACAGCAGGGGTTCAGTGAAGTTGAAGCGCTGCTCGTGCTGGCCGGCAGTCACCAGGATCGGCGCGCCCGCCTTCTGGGCATCATACAACATGCCCATCGCGTTCCCGAGGCCCGGCGCGGCATGCAGGTTGACGACGGCCAACTGCCCGGAAGCCTGCGCGTAGCCATCCGCCATTCCCATGGCCGGGGCTTCCTGCAACGCCAGCACATAGCGCAGCTCATGCTCCGCCGCGAGCGCATCCATGAGCGGCAATTCCGTGGTGCCTGGGTTGCCGAACATCACCCGCACGCCCTCCTGCTTCAACAATTCAAGCAGTGCGCTCTTTCCTGGCATCATCGGCATGGATATTTTCTCCCTCGGGCAGCAAACGGTGCTGTTCCGCTACAAGGCGCGGCGCCGCAAATCAAGCGTACGCGTATTCAACGAAGGTGGGAGACGTTAAATCATGTCGAGAATATCGCGTCGTGTTCTGATAGGCGGCCTGGCCGCCGCTCCATTGGCTCGTCCCGGGATTATCCGGGCACAGAGTTCGTCCAAGCCGGTGAAGATCGGCCTTCTGTCCGACATGGGCGGCCCGTACCGCGATGTCGGCGGGCCGGGCAACCGGGTCGCCACACAGCTTGCTGTCGACGATTTCGGTGGGTCCGTCCTCGGCCGGCCGATCGAGATCATGCAGGCGGACGATCAAAACAAGCCGGATGTATCGACATCGCTCGCACGCGAGTGGATCGACGACGCCGGCGTCGATGTGCTGGCCGATGGCGCCGCCAGTTCGTCCGGCCTGGCGATCCAGCAGGTTTGCCGCGAGAAGAAGAAGATCTATCTCATTACCGGACCGGCTTCGTCCGATATGACCGGCAAGCAGTGCTCACCGTACGGCATCCACTTCTCCTACGATACCTACGCGTTGGCGCACGGTACCGGCAACGCACTGACCAAGGCCGGTGGCGACACGTGGTTTTTCATCACTGCCGACTACGCTTTTGGCTATGCGCTGGAACGCGACACGATGAACGCGGTGACGGCCGCCGGGGGCAAGGTTCTCGGCAGCGTCCGCGCCCCACTGGGCACGGCCGATTTCTCGTCATACCTGGTTCAGGCACAAGCCTCCGGCGCCAAGGTCATCGGCCTGGCGAATGCCGGCACGGATACGCAGAACTGCGTCAAGCAAGCGGCCGAGTTCGGCCTGACCAAAAGCGGCGTACGCATGGCGACACTGCTGATGCAGATCAGCGACGTCAACGCGCTGGGGCAGAAGGTGTGCGAGGGTCTGGCCTATACTGACTCGTTTTACTGGGACATGACCGACAAGACGCGCGTCTGGTCGAAGCGCTGGAGCGACAAGATGGGCGGCATGGTCCCCGGCCTGCTGCACGCCGGCAGCTATTGCGCCGCCACTCACTGGCTGAAGGCTGTAAAGGCGGTCGGCTCGACGGACACCGACGCCGTGGTGGCCAAAATGAAGGAAACGCCGATCAACGATTTCTACAACGACAACGTGCAGGTGCGCGCGGACGGCCGGGTAATGCATGTCATGTATCTGTGGCAGGTGAAGCCAGTCTCCGAGGCAAAATCGAAGTACGATTTCTGTAAGGAACTGGCGTCGATTGCACCCGCCGATGCCTGGCGTCCGTTGGCCGAGGGCGGCTGCCCGCTGATCAAAGCGTAGTCAAAGATCCCGACCGAACCAGGGACGGCGCGGCCTGGCAACGAGGTCATGGCGGACGCTTTGTCTGTCCGCCATGGCCGGGCTTGGCCCATGCGTATCGGGATATCGATTTGGATTTCTCTTCCACGTCACCCCGGGCTTGACCCGGGGATCGCCCCGACGGCCGATGCCTGCGGGGATCCCCGGGTCAAGCCCGGGGATGACGTGGAGAGGACGCAGCGCCCTTTCCGCGACCGTCATGGCCCCGGACACGCCCTCCCGTTTCCCCGCCATGACATGAAGAAGCGGCTGCGCTGGATCAGGCAGCGCGCCAGAGTTCTCCCTCGCGAATGGCCTTGCCCTCGGCTTCCATCTTCAGCAGATGCGCCAGCACGTTGCGTTCCGCGGCCTTGCGCAGGCGCGGGTTCAGTTGTGAATACAGCGCATTCATGATCGTGTAGGTGTCCGACGGTCCGTCGGTCAGTTTTTTTGCGATGGCCTGCTCGCGGATCATGCGATGCGTCAGCATTGCCCTCACCAGGGCGCGGGGTTCGCGCAGCGGCGGGCCGTGGCCGGGGAGGTAAACGTCATCGTCACGGCCAAGCAACAGCTCCAGGCTGTTGAAGT
Organism: Rhodopila sp.; assembly: GCA_031291715.1. Taxonomy (GTDB): domain Bacteria; phylum Pseudomonadota; class Alphaproteobacteria; order Acetobacterales; family Acetobacteraceae; genus Rhodopila. The sequence continues at coordinate 3,231 of JARLIN010000219.1, forward strand.
AATTCCGCATGTCGCCGCCGGGCGGGCTGACGATGCTGGTGGACCAGGACATCACGTGATCGGCGCTGAACAGCACCTTGTCACCATTCGCGGCGGGCAGCGCGAAGCACAAATGGTCGGACGCGTGGCCCGGCGTGTGCAGCGCCTGCATGCCGGCCACCGAACCGCCGTGGTCCAGCTTGATGTCCGGGTCGAAAGCCTCGATGGCACTGTTGCGGAAGCCCACCGTCGGCGCCCCGGTCGCGGCCTGCAAGGCCGGAACCGCACCGACATGATCGTGATGGGTATGGCTGACCAGGATCAGCGCGATCCGGCCACCGGTATGCCGCATGATCGCGTCCACATGTTCGGGATGCCCTTCCGGTCCTGGGTCCAGCACGACCAGGCCATCCGGCGTATCGATCAGATATGTGTTTGTTCCGAAATAGGTCATCGGACCGGGATTATTGGCGACGATCCGGCTGATTCCCGCCACCACAGGAAGACGGGCGCCGCGCTCGGGTTCTGGTTCAGTCAGAAAAGACATGGGGTACGGTCTCCGTTCGGCCTTCTTGCATGCCGCAAACCGGCCGGACTGGCAACGCCGGCGCATCCCGTGGCATGCTGACGGCAATAACCAAACGGGAGGAAATGGTCATGGCCAAAGGCCTGTTGTTCATGGCGTTCGATTTCTCGACGGCGCACGCGGATGAATTCCACGACTGGTACGACCACGAACACATACCGGAACGTCTGCGCGTCCCCGGCTTCCTGAACGCGGAACGCTGGATCGCGGACGAGAACCCGAAAATCCACGTGGCGACCTACGACCTGGACACGGCCGCCGTGTTGGCGACACCGGCCTATCGTGCCGTCGGCGGCGACAACCAGTCGGTCTGGACTAGGCGGGTCACCGCCATGTGCCGGCGGATCATGCGGTTCGAGGGCGAGCAGCTTCTCCCTGGCGACCTGACCGCCCCTGCCGGTGCCGGGGCATTGCTGGTCGCGTCAATGAATGTCGGCGCCGAGACCGAGGCCGAATTCACCGACTGGTACAACAACGAGCACCTGCCGCAGCTTTGTGCCGTGCCCGGTGTGCTCGGCGGGCGCCGCTTTCGGGCCACCGACATTGAATCGGAGCGGCGTTATCTTTCGCTCTACCACCTTCGGGATGTTGGCGTTTCGCGCTCCGACGCCTGGGCGGAAGCCGCGAACACGCCCTGGACCGAGCGTATGCGGCCGCGCCTGCGCGACCTGCTCGTGATCCGCATGAACCGCTATCAACGGAAGGCTTGAACAACGATGCCCATCCTGACCCGACGCCGCGCTGTTGCACTCGCCGGCACCGCCCTCGTCACCCAGAGACTTGCCACCCCTGCCGTCGCACAGACCAGGCAGGCGCCCGGCGTCACCGCGAAAGAAATCCTGATCGGCCAGACCATGCCGTATTCCGGCCCGGCGTCGAGCTACGCGCCGATCGGCAAGGTCGAGGTCGCCTATTTCAACATGATCAACGAACAGGGCGGCATCAACGGCCGCCAGTTGAAGTTGCTGTCGCTGGACGACGGCTACAGCCCGCCGAAAACCGTCGAGCAAACGCGCAAGCTGGTGGAGGAGGAGGGTGTTTCCTGCATCTTTCAGCAGCTTGGCACACCGTGCGCGACGGCGACGCGGAAATACCTCAACACCAAGAAGGTGCCGCAGATCTTCGTCGCCTCCGGCGCGACGCAGTTCGGCGATCCGAAGAACTATCCATGGACCATCGGCTGGCAGGTCAGCTACCAGATCGAGGGCCGGGTCTATGCTCGTTACATCCTGCAAACCAAGCCTGATGCCAAGATCGCCGTGCTGTACCAGAACGATGACTCGGGACGGGATTTCCTGAAGGGCTTCAAGGACGGTCTGGGCGACAAGATAGGACAACTCGTCGCCACCACCAGCTACGAGCCGACCGACCCGACGGTTGATTCGCAGGTGGTGCAGCTACAGGCGTCGGGCGCCGATGCGCTGTTCATGGGCGGCATTCCGAAATTCAACGCGATGACCTTAAGGAAAGTGCGAGACCTGAACTGGAACCCGCTCTATCTGATCGCCACGGTCGGGTCGTCGGTCTCGTCCGGCCTGGCGCCGGCGGGTTTGGACAAGGCGGTGGGTTTGGTGACCGGCGCCTACATGAAGGATCCGTCCGATCCGCAGTGGAAGGACGATCCGGGCTACAAGGACTGGCTGGCCTTCGTGCAGAAATACATGCCGGGGTCTGACCTGGCGGATATCAACAACGTTTACGGCTACTGCGCGGCGCAGACCGGCATCCAGGTTTTCAAGCAATGCGGCGAAGACCTGTCGCGAGAGAATATCATGCGCCAGGCGGCCAATCTGGATATGCAACTGCCGATGTTCCAGACCGGCATCGAGTATCGCACGACACCAACGGATTACCTTGGCATCAAGCGTCTGCGGCTGCAGCGTTTCGATGGCAAGGCGTGGGTGCCGTTCGGCGATCCGATCGCGGCATAGCCGGGATGGCGGCCAGGGGATGCGTCAGATGGTCCGGACTGCGAATTAGTTGATCGTGGCGCGGACGGCGCCCCCGTATCACCGGCCTCGCACTGCCTGAGCCAAGGCGGACGCATCCATGACCGGCAAGCCACAGACGTTGCGCCGGCATACATAGGCAGCCGCTCCTGCCGGTCCGGCCGTCTTGCCATAGGCCGGATGGTCCGCGGCCAGGGGGCTGGTGTCCGTCGCACGCAGCACCACCACAGCCGGATCCGGGGCACGCAACGCCGCCCGCACCAGTGCAGCCGCATCCGGGTCGGCCGCCTCGCCCACGACGACGACGCAAGCCCCCTCCTCCAGCAGATCGGCCGCGGCCAGCAGCGTCGGCATGCCGGCCAGTTGGTCCGCCTGGCCGGAGAAAGCCGTCAGCACGGCGTCCGCCCGGACCCGCCACGCGGGATCGCCGGTCAGGTGGAAAAGCCGGGCCAGCACTTCGGCCATAACGCCATTACCCGCCGGGAACGCGTTATCGGCGGCGGTGCGCGGACGGGTCAGCGGCACGTCGGAGGCGTCAACAGCGGTGGAATAGAAGCCGCCCTGCCCGTCGGTGAACGCCGCCTGCGCTGCATTCACCAACCGTTCCGCCACCGTCAGGCAGGCTGCTTCGCCGGTTGCCTCATGCAGCGCCAGGGCGGCGCGGGCCATCGCCGCCTGATCCTCGATCAGGCCTGAGGCCGTGACCCGGCCCAGGCGCCAGGCGTGTTCAACGCCGCCATGGCTGGCGGTCATTTGGGTCAGGATGAAATCGAACGCCTCCCGCGCCCGTTCAAGCCACGCCGGTTGCCCGAACACGACCGAGGCACGCGCCAGAGCGGCGATCGCCAAACCGTTCCAGTCCGCCAGTACCTTGTCATCCCAACCGGGGCGGACCCGCTTTTCTCGCGCCTGGAACAGCACCTCCCGCGCACGGGACAACGCCGCTTCCTCGTCCGGGGAACCGGGGGGCGTGACGCGGCGCAAGATCACCTTGCCTTCCCAGTTGCCGCCTGGTGTCACGTCGTACGCGCGCTTGAACGCCACCGCGCCTGGACCAAGGAGGCTATCCACCTCGGCTTCGGTCCAAACGTAGAAGCGGCCTTCCTCGCCCTCGCTATCGGCATCTTCCGACGCCGCGAAAGCCGCCTTCCCGTCGATCCGTTGCGCGCCCATGTCGCGGATCATCCAGCCGACCGTCTCCGCCGCCCGCTGCGCATACAGCGCATTGGGCCGATGCGCGTGAGCGAGCGCCAGCAGCTCCAGCAACTGCGCATTGTCGTAGAGCATCTTCTCGAAATGCGGCACCAGCCAGATCTCGTCGGTTGAATAACGAGCGAAACCGCCGC
>JARLIN010000220.1 GCA_031291715.1 Rhodopila sp.
AAGGCGGCGGGGTGGAACACGGCCCCCGCATCTTCGACGCCCCGGGCTGTCTGCACCGCCCTGAGGTGGTGGGCGGCGTGTGCGAGAGCGAATCCGCCGCCCTGCTGCGCGACTTCTTTCAGGCCCGCCGCTAGCCCCCCATCTCGCTGACCGCCTCGATCACCGCGCGATAATGCGACTCGGGGGTGGCGATCGGGATCACGCAGCCCGGGGCGATCATCAGGCGACGCCCGCCGGTCTGCGCGATGGCGTCGCGCACTTCGGCCTTGATCGCCTCGACGGGCCCCTGCGGCAGGGTCACGTCCTCGTTCATCCCGCCGACCAGCAGGCCGCCGAACCGGCTGGTCGCCCCGGCCAGGGTGAGTTCGCCCTTGCGGTCATGCCAGTTCGCCATGTTGGCCGGATAGGCCAGCATCTGGTCGAACATCACGTCGTTGCCGTGCAGGTGCAGCATGGTGAAGCGCGGTTCGTCGCCGAGCCCATCGAGGACGCGGCGGTCGTAGGCCACGCCGAACCGCAGATGCTCCGCCTCGCTCAGCATCCGGTAGCTGGCGCACTGGGTCGAGAAGAACACCCCATGCGCCCCGGCGCGCAGGCAGGCGCGGGCGAAGGCCAGCGTGGTTTCGGCGATGATGGCCAGCCCCGCCTCGAAAAGATCGGGATGGCGCCGGAGATCGGCGAACACGCGGTCGCCGGCCAGTTTGTAGGCCGTGGTCAGGGGACCGAACAGGGTCTGCAGGATCGGCACCTCGCCCTTGAGCGCCTCGGCGGCGAGCGCGATCGCCTTGACCTCCTGGCCCAGCCGCCCCTCCGCCGGCGACAGCCCGGCCAGGCGGGGCCATTCCTCGGCGCTGGTCAGGCCGTGCTGGATCACCGTCCGGGTGCCGATCGGCGAGGCCAGATAGGCGGTTTTCGCCCCCCAGTCCTCGATCCCGTAGGTGCCGGACGGCATGAATTTCACCAAGTCGAAGTCGTAGGTCCGCTGCCAGCGCAGGCTTGCCTCGGCGAGTTGCGCCGGATCGAGGTCGATTTCCGGAAAGTGGCGCCACAGGCTGACCGGCACGCGATCGACCGGCTGGCCCGTGATGGCCGCCGTCACGCGTTCCCAATGGTTCATCTTCGCTGCTGGCATATCCATCACCTCCCGTCGTGTTGCGCCGTTCTAAACCCGAACCGCGCCGTCTTCTACCCTCCCTTGTGGAGGGGGCCGGGGGGAGGGGCGGCACGAACGCCGATACGCCCCCGTCTCCCGCCCGTCGTTCCCCTCTACTCAGCCATCGCCGGCTGCCGGACCGCCTTCGGCGCCTCCGCCATCGCCAGATCGAGCGCGGCGTCGGCGTGCAGCAGGGTCGAATCGAACACCGGCAGGTCGGTGTCCTTCTGGCTGATCAGCAGGCCGATCTCGGTGCAGCCGAGGATCACGCAGTCGGCGCCCGCTTTCTTGCCGGTCTCCATGACCGCCTGGAAAGCCGCCCGCGAGGAGTCGCGCACGATGCCCTGGCACAGTTCGTCGAAGATCACCGAATGGACCAGACGGCGGTCATCGGCCGATGCCGGCACCAGCGCCGCCAGGCCAAGGCGCTTCTGCATGCGCCCGAGATAGAAGTCCTGTTCCATGGTGTACTGGGTGGCCAACAGCAGCGGCCGCTTGAACCCGGCAGCCTTCACCGCCACCGAGACGGCATCGGCGATGTGCAGCAGCGGCACCGAGATGGCGGCCTCGACCGCGTCCGCCAGCTTGTGCATCGTGTTGGTGCAGATCAGCACCATGTCGGCGCCGCCGCGCTCCAGCGAGCGGGCAAGCCCAATCATCTCGTCGGCCGCTTCGTCCCACGCCCCGCGTTTCTGGATGGCGACGATGCGAGAGAAATCGACGGACCGCAGCAGGATTTCAGCCGAGGCAAGGCCGCCGCGGCGCCGCCGCACTTCCTCGTTCAGGCGCGCGTAATACGTCGTCGTGCTTTCCCAGCTCATGCCGCCGATCAAACCGATCGTCTTCATTTCTCAACTCCCAGTTCCGGGCCAAACCCGTATGCTCAGGAGGATAAAGCGTGCGCCGAGGCAATTGGCGGCTGGTTTTTGCCCACTTCGGCGCTGGCCGGCGAAAAAATTGCGCCGGCCAGCCCGTTCCCGGCAGAGAATTTCAGCCCGCGGGGCTGGCGTCCTCGGCCTGTGCCGGCATGAACACCGCGCCGAGCAGACCGAGCGCGATGCCGCCCATGACGTAATAGACCGGGGCGATCGGCGAGCCCGTGAGCTTGAAGATCCAGGTCAGGAAGAACTGGGCGAACCCGCCGAAAATCAGCACCGAGACGTTGTTGGCGATCGACAGGCCGGTGGAGCGGATGCGCGCCGGGAACAGCTCCGACATGGTCGTGCAGTAGACCCCGAGGAACAGCCCGCTGATGACGCTGATCGCCAGTTGCACGATGACCAGCTTGGTGATCGTCGGGTCCGCCGCCAGCCAGGCGTAGGCGGGATACATCAGGACGAAGTAGATCGCAAGAAAGCCGACCAGCATCTGCTTTCTGGCATCCCTGAACGCGTCGCACAGCAGGCCGCCGGCGGGGATCGTCAGCAGCATCAGGCAGGCCGCCGCCAGTTCGGCCAGGAAGGCGCCGTTGACCGGCAGATGCAGGACCGTCTTGGCGTAGGTCACGGTGTAGCCATAGATCGCGTAGAACGACACCGCGCTGGCGGCGATCATGCCGATGCTGACCAGCAGGTGCCGCGTGTGGCCGACCAGCCCCATGCCGATGCTCTCGCTGGGGTTGCTCTCGCGTTCCTTCTTCATGGCGACGAAGGCGTGGGTTTCCTCCAGGTAGCGGCGGATGTACCAGGTGACCGGAACGATCACCAATCCGAAGGCGAACGGAATCCGCCACAGGCCGGCGGCCAGTTCGGCCGGCGTGTAGAACTGGGTCAGCAAGACGCCGAACGCGGTGCCGATCACCAGGGAGGCGACCTGGCCGGTCATCTGCCAGGAACCGTAGATGCCGCTCTTTCCTGGCGGCGCCATTTCAATGAGGAACGCGGTCGAGGTGCCGAACTGCCCGCCCAGCGAGAAGCCTTGCAGCAGTCGCGAGACGACGATGATCGCCGGGGCGAGCAGGCCGACCTGTTCGTAGGTCGGCGCGAAGGTCATCAGCAGCGTCGCCACCGCCATCAGCGCCATGCCCAGCACCATGCCGGTGCGCCGGCCGTATTTGTCGCCGATCACGCCCAGGATGACGCCGCCCACCGGGCGCATGAAGAATCCGACGCCGAACACCGCGGTGGTCGCCAGCACGGCATTGATCTGGGTTGCCGGATTGGCCGGATCGACGGGGAAGAAGACCGAACTGATGATCGGCGTCATGTAGGCGTAGATGGAGAAGTCGTACCATTCGAAGGCGTTGCCGCCGACGGCGGCGGTAACGCGCATCATGGCGCTGGCTTGTTTACTCACTGGGGTGCTCCTGCGGCAGTGGTTGAGCCATGGGCGATCAGGCTAGCAACAGTCCTCGGAAAGTCCATATCGGTGTCGTTACGGATGGCGCATCCCGGGGCGGACGCGCTTATCAAACCTCAATATTAATCGGTCTTTCGGGATGGACAAACAGCCACAGTACAGCCCCGAGCAATCCGGTAATTCCAAGAACCATGATTCCCATGGCCCAGCTTCCAGTCAACCCGGTTATAAACGCTGTAAAAATCGGTCCCAAAGCGTTTGCCAGGTTTGCCCACATGTTGGTCCATCCGGTGAGTGCTCCCGCGGAAGACCCTCCCATATTGGCGCACGAACTCCAGATGGAGACGGAAACCAGTCCCAACGCCCCCAGGGATAAAGTAAGACAGACAATAAGAATACTGGCATCAGTGACCAACGAGGCGGCAATAAGTAGGGAAGAAGACAATAAAAAACCAACAATGGCAAACGGAACTCGCGCCAGATAGGCCGATCCGGTACGTTGATATACCACATCCTGTAGCTTACCGGCCACGAATACCATGATGAACAATGCTATATACGGAAATGTTGCGCCATAGGCGACGTTTCTGAGGGAAAATCCGCGCGAATTCAAAAGATAGGTGGGCAGCCAACTGACGAAGAAACTCATGACCACCACATAGCAAAAGGCCTGCACGCCGAGAATCCAGGCTCTGCCGCTCTTCGCGACGGCTTTCCAGGACACCGGCACCGTGCGCTTTTCCTCGATGGCTCGAGGATTGTCACGGTACACGGCATACCAAACCAGAGCCAACAATCCTCCCGCAACCGCGAAAATATAAAATGCGCTTCTCCAGCCAAGAGTGGTAATAATCCAAATTGTCAGAGGCGCACCTATAATAGGACCCAAATACAACCCGCCCAGCAAGATCGAATTCCCCTTGCCGTATTCATTCTTCGGAAAGGTTTCAACGATAGACCGCAGGGATGCCGGCCAGTCGGGGGCTTGCCCCGCGCCGACAAGCAACCGCAAAACCAGCAATCCGGCGAATGAGTTCCCCAACGGCGTCAGACCGGTAAACACCGACCACCATAGCGCTGCCGCGGCGAGTGAAATCCTCACGCCCAGGCGGTCCACCACCACGCCGGAAAGCCAGTTCAGCCCGGAATATGTGAAAAACAACGAGGTAATGATTATACTCATTTCCATCAAAGAAAAACCGAACTCCTTTTGCACAAAAGGAGCCGCCACCGCCATGACCGTCCGGTCAAGTGATACGGCGGCGGTAAGCGGAAAAATAACTGCCGCCCAGACTATCTGCTTCCTGTTCATAACCCAATCCCCCGGTAAATCTTCCATTCCGTCCGTATCGGTTCCATCTTCCGGTCACCTGGCAAGAAACTGGCGCAGCCGCGCGATCACGACGGCATTCGCTTCATGATGCACCGCATGGTTGGCGTTCTCGACCAACAGCAACTCGGCGCGCGGGATCCGTTCGGCGATCAGGCGCGACTGGCTCGGTGGGCAAATCCAGTCCCTGGCGCCACAGATGACCAGGGCAGGGACGCCGATTTCACCCAGCCGGTCGCGCACGTCATAGTCCTTGCCTGTGAACAGCGCGTTGTGTGTCGTGGCGTGCATGTGCATCGTGCGCGTCCGTTCGAGCGCGGCATCGGGGTCGAACTTCTCGAAATAGAGTGGTTGCAGAGCCAGCCAGATCAGCCGCAGTTCGACGTCGTCGATCACTTTGTCGGAAAACATCTTTTCGACCATGCCGGGCGAGGCGCTGGTGGCCAGGTGCAGGCGGTCGTGGAAAGCCTGCATGGCCTCGGCTTCATGGTGCCAACTGGGCGCCGTCCCCCGCAGCACGAGATGGGTCAGCCCCGCGGGATGGCGCAGCGCATAGGTCAGCGCGATCATGCCGCCGAACGACCCGCCGATCAGGACGACTGGCTTGCCCACCAGCGTTTGGCGAATCGCCTCGACGTCATCGGCGAGACGCTCGAAACTGTAGGGTGGCGTCAGCGAAGTGAGGCCGCAGCCGCGCTGGTCATAGGCGATGACGCGATAGCGGTCGGCGAGCGCCCGATAGGCGGCGAATTCGCCGACGTGGTCGCCGATGCCCCGCCCGCCGTGCAGGACGATGACCGTTCCGTCCTGGTCCTCGCCGGTCTCCTCATAGCGAAAACGGGCGCCGGCCGCCTCGACGAAGGTTGCCATGGTTTGCCCTCGACCCCTTCTCGCCGCCGGCGGCTCAGACGTCAACCTGCAGATAGCCGTTGGGCGACCTGGTCAGGAACTCCGGTTCGCCCGCGGTGATCACCACCGTGTCCGAATGCTGCAACCCACCCCATTCGGGCAGGCGCAGGTTGGGCTCGAAGCTCAGCATCATGCCGGCCGCCAGAACGGTCTTCGAACGGCCGTCGAGCGACAGATGCTCGTGCGCGCCGAGCCCGATCCCGTGGCCGATGCGCCCCGGCAGGTTGCGCAGATAGCCGCGCTTTTCATAGCCGTCGCGGGCCTTGGCGAACACCTCGGCGACGGGGACGCCGGTCTTCAGCAGCGGTTTCACCTCCTCACGAATGCCAAGAATGGCTTCGTAGGCCCGTTTTCTTTCGTCGGGCAGCGGTCCGATCGCAACGGACCGCTCATTCTCGGCGTGCATGCCGTTGGCATTGGTCCAGATCATGACCATGGCGATCTCGCCGGCGGCCGGCCGGCGCAGGGTCGGATTGTCGCAATTGATCAGCACGCGTTCGCCGGTCAGGCACCAGGCCCACAACCCGTTCTGGGCGCCGCCTTCCAGCGTACCGAAATCGCACACCTCGACGTCGGGGTAGGCGTCCAGCCAATGCCGGTTCATGGCGGCCATGGCCGCGACGGACACATGGCGCTCGCTGCCTCCCTGGCCCAGGACATCAATTGCCGCCGCCATGCCGGTATCGGCAAGGTCGGCGGCGATGCGTGCCATGGCGATCTCGCCGGCATCCTTGATCAGGCGCGCCTCGAAGAGGATATCCGAGGCGTCGGCAAACCGCGCCGTGGGTGCCACGCTCCGTACCTCGGCCATCCGGCGCACCGGCAGGAAATCCTCCTCGACGCCCAGCCTCCCGGCTTCGAGGCCGCGTTCGCGCAGGATGACGCCGAGCGCCTCCAGCCAGTTGGGTCCCATGGTCACTTTGGTCGACCATGTGCCGTACAGGCGGATTTCCTTGACCCAGGTGCTGGCCCGGGCGTGGTCGTCGCGTAGTGCGTGGCAGAGCATCACCGGCTCGCCTTCGCGCGGCAGGATGGCGATCACCGGGTGGCTGTAGATGATCGGATTGAAGCCGGTGAGATAGAAACTGTTCTCGGGCTTGAAGCAGATGAGCGCGTCCAGATCGTGCTCGTCCATCATCCGGCGCAGTCGCGCAACGCGCGCCGCCCCCATGTCGTTCGCACTGTTGACCATCAGGAGCACGCCCCCCTCATCGCGGTTTCGGAGCGGAATAATCGTGCCGCCCATCGTAACGAAATTTCATCCAACGATCAGCCCGACGACGGTCTTCAGGAAGGCCATGTCGACGGGGTGGCGGATGACGCAGCCCGGGGAAATCAGAATGCCCCGCCCCGCGGTGGCGGCGTACAGGCTGTCGAGATCGGCCTGGACCGCGGCGATATCGCACCGGGTCAGCGCGTCGCGGCGCAGGCCGCCGACGATCGGCATCCGCCCGCCGGCCCCACGATAGGCACCGACGGCCTGCGGGGCCTCGCCGATATGCCAGTTCAGCGCCGTCACCGGATAGTCCTTCAGGCGGTCGAACAGGATGCTGTCGCCGTGCATGTGAATGACGTTGAACCACGCCGGGGCCGCCGCATCCAGCACGATCCGGTCGAACTTCTCGCCGAATTCCGCGTAGGTGGCGTCGTCGAAACGATTGGGATCGGCGTCCTGCACGGCGAAGAAAACGCCGGCGCAGCCAGCCGCCAGGGCCGCGCGGGTGAAATCGGCCGTGGTCAGCGCGATCTTTTCGAGCGCGCCGAGAACCAGGTCGGGCGCCTGGCGGATGTCGCGTTCCAGCGCGGCGCCGGCCAGCTTGTGGGCGATCGTGAGCGGGGAGAACACGGTCGCCAGCAGCGGCGTCGCCCGGCCGAGCGCGCCGGCCACTCCGCTCAGATGGCGCAGTTCCCGCCCCAGCGCCGGCGCGGTCACCGCCAGCCGCCCGATGCTCCGCCAGTCGGCCGCCTCGGCGATCGGCGTGCTGACCACGCGCGCCACCCCGCCCTGGCCGATGGCCGAGTAGTCGGCGACGACTCCCCAGTCCTCGACGCAATAAAGCCCGTTCGACATCGCCTTGACGAAATCCAGATCCAGTTCGGCGGCAAAACGGACGGTGTGCTTCGCCAGCGCCTCGGGGTCGAGGTCGATGCCGGGGAAATGGCTCCAGAAGGAGTAGGGGGGGCGGTCGACTTCCGCCGACGCCAGGGTACGACGGACCCGTTCTTCCTTCGAGAGCACTGCTCGCCCTGTCCCGCTCATGCTGGTTCCCTGAAAATCACGTCATGTCCACCGATTCAGGATACTAGGCCGCCAAACCCGGAAAAAGGCCGCAATTTTCCATCTTTTCGCGCCCAATCCGGTGAAATTTTTCCGCATTTGGGGCACCCTGGGCAAACGAATCCATTCCTGCCGTCCACCCGGGGGCTTCCGCCATGTTCGACAGCACGGACCGCCGCATTCTCGATATTCTTCAGCACGACGGCGAAGCGCCGGTCGCCGACATCGCCGAACGGGTCGGCCTGTCCACCTCGCCGTGCTGGCGGCGGATCAAGCGGATGGAGGAGAGCGGCCTGATCGCCAGGCGTGTCGTGCTGGTGGACCGTCATCAGGCCAATGTGCCGATGACGATTTTCGTTTCGGTCCGCGCGCCGCGGCACTCGCTCGACTGGTCGGAGGCGTTCCGTCAGGTGATCGGCGAGTTCCCCGAAATCGTCGAGGCCTATCGCCTCGCCGGCGAGACCGAGTACCTGCTGCGTCTCGTCGTGGCGTCGATGGACCTTTACGACCAGGTCTACAAGCGGCTGAGCGCCAGGCTGGAATTCCGCACCGTCAGCGCCTCGATCTCGATGGAGGAACTGAAGTTCACCACGGCGGTGCCGCTCGACTACCTGAACTGGTCCGCTTAGCCACCCCCCAGCGCCCGCCAGCCGATATCCCGCCGGCAAAACCCCTCCGGCCAGTCGATCGCCGCGACCGCGGCATAGGCGGAGTCACGGGCCGTGCGCAGGTCCGCTCCGGTCGCGCAAACCGTCAGCACCCGCCCACCCGACGCCACCAGCCGCCCGTCCCGGCGCT
>JARLIN010000024.1 GCA_031291715.1 Rhodopila sp.
AAACGTTCTCGGCGTCCATTTCCCGGGAGATGAAGGCGCCGGAAAAGCAGAGTCCCAGATGCGCAATTCCTCCCTGATCGTCTGTTCGGGACTCGTCCTGCAGATTGCGAGATTTTCGACTGGTGGCTCTGCCGGGGCTCCGAGCAGGAAGGGAGGGGCGCCTAGGGCGTCCCCTTCCTGCGCGGGGATCCACGGGTACGTCCTGCGACGTTCGTGCGAGGTTCTCAGACTGTGAGGTTCTTCCAGCAAAGGTCGGCCCTATACCGTAGGTATACAGAGAACCTCGCAAAGCTCGCATGCGAGGTTCTGTGAGGTTATCGCGAGGGTTTTGCGAGGTTCTCAAAGATCAGCATTCTGCCCCCCCAACGGTGCTAGGATTGCGGCAGCTTTCATCTCATTGAGCAAGATACGTTGGGCAGGTTGGCGGGTCCGCGGGTGCTTGTATTCCTCAACGATGAGGACGTTGTTCTCACACCACTGCTTGACGATCGTGGCAGCGTGCTGTTCAGACTTGCCGCTGTGGGCAATAATCGCGTTGCCTACCCAGTTCCCCTTGGTCTGGCGGTGCGGGCGATAATCCTCTCCGTTGCCCGGACCGCGGCGGATCTGGTCGAAGATTGCGCTCAGGATGCTAGCATCAAGGTCGCCGAACGCCCGGGGCGGTTGCCAGCAGGCCGTGACCCCGCACTCATCGCCAGCAGGATAGAGCCGATCCGCGTTGCCGAGTGGCACGCTTACGAGTTGAAACCACGTCGCTTGGTCTGCCGGCGGTGCATAATTGCCCTTCGACCCAGAGATCCGACTGTAACGCCAGGCGCCATTTTCGATCTTTAGCGCTTTGGCCTCGTCGGCTGTCATGCGTTGCAAAATCCGTGTGGCGCGGAACGTGGCGCGTAGCGATGTCGCACCCATCAGGTCGTCGATTGAGCCGCTCGAGCCCTTCCGCAAATGGTGCAGAACCAAAGTCGCGCACGATGTCTCGTTGGCGATACGGTTCATCTCGCCTGCGACTTGCGCGATTAGGGCATTGTTATTGCCGTCTGGAAATCCATGTGCGTGGTTGAACGGATCGATGATCAGCAACGCCGCTCCCAAGGCTAACACAGCAGAAATGATGGCATCCCCGTCCGGAAAAACTGGGCCATTGTCTCCCATCGTCGCGATGCAGATCTTTCTTCGACCTCTGCGCAGGATGTGAATGTTTCTGATGGCGAGTTCGTAGTCGATGGCATGGTATTTACAGGCTGCGGCGATGCGCCGGTGCCATTCTTCGTCATCATCTTCGTAGCTGATGATCGCCACCGGGCCAGGTCGCCAGACTTTTTCACCGAGCAGCGGTAGGCCCGTGATCATCGCTAGGGCTATTGTCACGGCCATGGAGCCCTTGCCGGAGCCATCGACACCGCCGAGGGCTGCCGCTTGGCCGAACTGCAAGAAAGTGCCATAGGCCCATGGCCGCGGTGGGAGATTTGCGGCACCTACGGGATTGAGGTTGATACACTCGAGCGGACGGTCGTCTTGCTGCTTCTCTGTCTGCTGCCGGTAGTGTCCGCTTTGCGAGGTCTCGGTTCTGCCACCGACGGCGCGGATACGGTCCTCAGCCGTGTCAGTTAGGGTCATTTGGCAACCTCTGTGCCGCGTCGTTCCAATCCTCACCCTCCGGCGGGACGTGGATCACCGCCTCTCGGCCAGCCGCATCCCATCGCTCCGCACAGGTGCGCGCCGCGGTCAGCCCAACGCCACTATCATCGGCATCGGCAAAGATGGTCACGGCCTCGATCCAAGGCAGCACGGGCAACTTTTTGATGCCGTCCTGCGTTCCGACCGCCCAGGTCGGGCCCCAGCCGATAACCTGCATGGCGGTCAAGGCGTTCTCGATGCCTTCGGTTATGGCGAGCGCGCGTCCAATCGGCGCCAACCGCACGACGCCCCAGGTCCCCATGATCATTTTTGGCTTCAGCACGGTTTCGCCCCGGGTCGTCATCGGCGCCTTTCCGGATCCGTCCGGCCGCAGGTAGGTCCGGTGCAGCCCGACAGGTTGGCCGGTGATGGGATCCGTCATTAGCGCCAACATGGCCGGCCAGTATTCGGGTCCGCCGGGTAGATTGCGAGCGCCACGCTGGCAACGAGGATGGAATCGGATCGGCGCACCGTCCGGGACCGTCAGGCCGCCGCGAGTGCGGAGATAGGTCTGCACAATGGTGCCGGCCGGATCGACGCCCTGGTTCCAGCAGCGCAAGAAGACGTCCGCCGTGGCGCTCCGTGCGGCCTGCATAGCCTTCGGCGCGAGCAAGGGCGGATCGCGTGTTCGATCAGGCCATGCGCCGCCCGCCAGGTGCTGTACGGCCTCGGCAAAGGTCAGCCGGCGCGTCGCCATCACCCAGGTGATCACGTCGCCATGGGCACCGCAGCCGAAGCAATGGTAGTGGTCCTCGTAGACGTTCAAGCTGGGTGTTCGTTCGTCGTGGAAGGGGCACAGCGCCGTCAGGTACTGGCCGTTCCGCTTGAGCGACAGCGAGTCGCCGACCACCGCTGCGATCGAAACCGAGGCTTTCACACGCCTGGCGGCTTCGGCAAGGATATGCGGACCGCCGGTCATGCCTGCCTTCCTTGCAGTGCCCAGTTGCCGATTTCATTCGGCATGTATCGTTGCTCGACCGACCGCCGCCAGGACACGGGGAGATCACGAAGGCAGCCGACTTCCCAAGGCCGCCGTGAACCGGCTCTTGCCAGGCATTCCGCAACCAGCGCGCGCCACGTCCCCAGCTTCAGCAGTGCATTCTCAACGGGCAGTGTCTTGATGGTGTGCTGCCAGCTCAAGGCGGGTTGCACGGCTAGCTCACCAAAGGTCGGGTCAGCAGCGTCGCATTCGGCAAGATTGTCCAATCCCAGCACCGCCAATAGCTTGGCCAATTGGGTTCGGCTGGTGGCGGGGGTGGCGGTCATCGCGCCGCCTCCGGCAACAAGGCGGCGACCTCCCGGCCTGTCGGCCGCTGCGAGTCGCTCGAGGACAACGACAGGTCGGCGGTTCGATCAGTGCCGGGGGACCGCGCACGGCGCCGCTGCGCAGGATGTTCGCCACTAGTCGGCTTTGACGGCGCGGGGGGTTTTGGTGCGGACGCGAGTTGCCGGATTTTGCGATTGGTTGGTTCGCTCCATCGGCGCCGAAACCACCGATTGAGCAAAGGGTCACTCATGGCGGCTGCATTTGCTGGGTCCATCACCGGTGCAACCCCAGCATTTGTCGTCGGTGGATCGCGAGCGCGAACCAACGACGACCGCAATGAAAAAGGCGCATCCGGCTTAGCCTCGCACTTGCTGTGCTTCAAATGCCTCGACGTCCTCCAAGCGATAGACGACCCGACCTCCGACTTTGACGTAGCGGGGCCCTTGGCCGAGCCAGCGCCATTGTTGAAGGGTGCGGTGGCTTACTCGCCAACGATGAGCGAGTTCCATCTGGTGCATGTGGCGCACGGCGCCGCTGTCGCGTCCCCTGGTCGGGAGTTGTGCGGCCTGCTTCTCGGTCTGCATCCCAATTCCTCACGAGTGATCTGGAGGACTGGCTATCTCTTTGATCGTCTCGGAAAAATAAACAGAGTTATTTCGCGAGTTAGCTCCGTTAATCGTAAGAGGGGCAGAAGCCCGGGCACGGGTGCATTATTTGCTTGCCGCGACGCGCGGGTGTCGGACTCAAGCTCTGTGGGAGCGCAGCAGAAGACCTCGATAGCCTGTCGTCTGCCCAACTGCGGGAGCTGGTGCTGGTGTTGTTGGGCAAGGTTGGCGCTCTCGAGCAGTTGGTTGTCGGGCAACGGGCCGAAATCGCCCGGCTGAAGGGCCTGAAGGGGCCACCTGACATCAAACCCAGCGGCATGGACAAGGCCACCGAACCGGCAAAGCCAGATCGGCAAGAAAATCGTCCCCGACGCGGCAAGGTTCGCCCCCGTGTCAGCGTCGAGGATCGTGTGCTGAAAGCCGCGGCCCCGGCCGGATCGCGCTTCAAGGGCTATGAAACCTATACGGTGCAGGAGCTTGTGGTATCGGTGCGGGCGATCCGCTATCGCCGCGAGCGGTGGGTGACGCCGGAAGGCGAAACGATCATCGCCCTGCTGCCGCAGGGAACCCGAGGACATTTCGGCCCAGACCTGCGCCGTTTCGTGTTGATGCAGTATCACCAGGGGCAGACCACGTTGCCCCGGCTGGCGGCGCTGTTGCAGTCGGTCGGCGTGTCGATCTCCAAGCGGGAGATCCAGCGGCTGTTGACCGAAAGGCAGGGTGGCTTTCTCGACGAAGCCTGCGACGTGCTGCGCGCGGGGTTGGAAACATCGCCGTGGGTATCGGTCGACGACACCGGCGCACGCCATAAAGCCAGGAACGGCTACTGCACGTAGATCGGCAATGATCGGTTCACCTGGTTCGGCACACGCTCATCAAAGACCCGGCTGAACTTCCTCGATCTGCTGCGTGCCGGACATACCGACTACGTGTTGAACGAGGCGGCGTTCGTCTACTGGCGCAGCCGCGGACTGCCCGCCCCCTTGATCGCCCGTCTGACAGAGGCTGGCCAAACGCGCTTCGTTGATCTGGCGGCGTGGCAGGCACAGCTGAACCGGCTTGGCATCGTCTCGCCGGCAGAGGCCGGTCTGGCGGTCATCCAGGACCCTGTGCAGATCGCTACCGAGGGGGCTCAGTGGGGCAGCATCCACGCGCACGGCTTCCTGAGCGATGCCGTGCTGCTGAGCGACGACGCTGGGCAGTTCGCCGTCGGCCGGCACGCCCTGTGCTGGGTTCACGCGGAACGGCTGGTGCACAAGCAGGACACCTTCACCGATCAGCATCGGGCGGCTCAGCAACGCGTGCGCAACCTGATTTGGAACTTCTACGCAGACCTCAAGGTCTATCGGACCAACCCCAGCAAAAGCCGTCGTATCGCGCTGCGGGCAAGGTTCGATCGCATCTTTCGCCGCCGCACCGGCTTCGCCACGCTGGATCGATTGCTGAAGCGGCTGCATGCCAACAAGGCCGAGTTGCTGATGGTGCTGGAACGGCCGGAAATCCCGCTGCATACCAACGGATCGGAGAATGACATCCGCTGCCAGGTTATCCGCCGCAAGGTCAGCGCCGGCACCCGCAGCGACACCGGCCGCGATTGCCGCGATGCCTTCCTCGGCCTCGCCAAGACCTGCGCCAAGCATGGCATCGCGTTCTGGGATTATCTGGGCAGCCGCTTTCACGTTCACGGTCAGCCCGCAATTCCACCCCTATCGGAATTTGTCCGCTGCCGGGGGCAGCCCGCCTGAACACAGCTATGCCCGGGCGTCTGCCCCCCTTACCGTTAATCCGCGCCGCGGTGTGCGACCTTACCTTCGGATTTGCCGGTCGAGCGTTTGCCTATCGCCTCGAGACGCTGTCGTCCTAACTGCGCAACATCTCGCTTTAGCCCGATAGCCGTAAGCCACACGTCGTGAGTCCTGTTGCTAGAAAACGCAAAAGCATCCAAAAACTCCCAAGTCTGCCCAGTAGCCTCCAGGCGACCAACCTCTTCTGCGAGCTCAAGCTGCAGAGTAATCCTTAGCTTTCCGTGCACTTTCGCAAGTTCGCGCGGCCATTTCGCGATGGCCGCGCGGCTGCATCCGGCGGCATGGGCGACGTCCGCCTCGGCATCCAACACCTTTCGTCCGAGACCGCGCTGGTAGCGGATCCACTTGAGAAGCTGGAATTCGGCGTCCGCCGCGCGGTGCGGCAGCGCTCGCCGTCGCACCTTCTGCTTCACCAATAAAGGAACGGCGTGCCCTGCATTTAGTGCGAGCAGACCCTCCAAGAGCATCGCCCTCGCTTCCTTCTGCCAGAGCGGTAACCCCAATGCCAGGTTGCGATATATTTGCACACGCTGCTCCTCGATCGGCAACCGGCCGAAGTGCGATGGTGTCAGCACTATTTCGAGCTCTCTGGCGGCCCACCCTGTAAGGTTTTCGCAAAGTCGAGCGCATAAGAGCGCAGCCAGGAGGGCCGTTTGCTTAGCCGGGGATCCTCCCTTTGCAACGGAACGGCGCACCTCCAGTAGGCATTGAAAATCTTCCCTAAGAGCGCGATCGCTTGGGCCTGAACCCGGGAAACTGGCACTCTCGTCCTCGATACCATTCGTCATTTAGTCACCCTCCTGAATATTCACTCGGAGAGCCCACGGTGCTCTTGCACCCAATCTGAGATGAGTCTCGCGACGAGGCCCGGACGAGAAGGCTGTCACAACGAGTCCAGTTGCGCAAGCCGAACAGGCCCCAACCAGGCTGACTACCTTTTTCGAGCGCCGACTTTTGTTTTCTTGGTAATTCGAAGTCTTTTCGATTTCACTTCCTTTAGATTGGCGGAACAACCAACATTCCAAACATGCTCCTAACACCCACCAACAATCATCTCCCACCATATCTTCGGGAGGCCTGTAGTATTCTCGCGCTGGGATTGGTCCGAATAGGTCGGCCTGATGTCGCAGAGTTCACCGCCGACACGGCAGATGCTGGCGCGGGGAGCGAAATTTCATTACCCATTGTCGCGGTTCAGAGCGGTCATGAAAGTCTCGCGAGAAGGGCGGCAACATGACTAAACGAACCAACCCGGCGATCTGCAACGCTGTGGACGGCGATACAGGGGGGGCGCTGCGAGAGAGTTTGCAGACCGACGTCCTCCGACGAGTGGCTGCGCTGCGGACGGCATCCACCGCGGACCTGAAACAAGAATGGGCCAAACTGTTTGGAAAAGAAGCTCCCGTCTCCAGTCGGCCTTTCCTCCAAAATCGACTGGCGTATCGGATCCAGGAACTGGTCTACGGCGGATTGAAGCGCGAGACTGCTGCCCGGCTGGAAGCATTGGGTGAACGCTTAGATGGAGGCAATTTGGTGCTCCGTCGCATCCGGGCCGATGACCGCCCCATCGCCGGCACGCGGCTGGTTCGCGAATACCAGGGCGTCGAGCACGTGGTGACGGTTTTGCCGGATGGGTTCGAATACGCGGGCCGACCCTATCAATCCCTCTCGGCCATTGCCCGGGCCATTACCGGTACGCGTTGGAATGGCTGGACCTTCTTCGGTCTGAACCGCCAACGGTGCGCCCCATGAAACGTCAGGCTTCAGCCGGCGCCACGATGCCGGCGACCGTCCGCAAACGGCGCTGCGCGGTTTACACCCGCAAGAGCACGGACGAGGGACTGGACAAGGAATTCAACACTTTGGACGCCCAACGCGAGGCTTGCGAAGCCTATATCGCCAGCCAGCGCGCCGAAGGCTGGTTGCTGGCGCCGGATGACTACGACGATGGCGGGTTCTCCGGCGGGACGTTGGACCGTCCGGCCCTGCGACGGCTGCTCGCCGATATCGAAGCGGACCGGGTTGACGTGATCGTGGTTTATAAGATCGACCGGTTGTCTCGCGCGTTGATGGATTTTGCCAAGCTGGTGGAGGTGTTCGACGCACACAACGTGACGTTCGTCTCGGTAACCCAGTCGTTCAACACCACGACGTCGATGGGCCGCCTGAGGCTGAACATCCTGCTCAGCTTTGCCCAGTTCGAGCGCGAGGTGATTGGTGAGCGGATCCGCGACAAATTCGCCGCCTCGCGCGCCCGGGGGATGTGGATGGGCGGTAAAGTGCCGTTGGGGTATGACGTGCGCAACCGCAAGTTGGTGGTCAACGCGGCCGAGGCGGCAACCGTCCGGCGGGTGTTTCGCGGCTTCGTCGAGATCGGCTCGGGCACGAAGCTAACCCACACGCTGCGCGCTGAGGG
>JARLIN010000221.1 GCA_031291715.1 Rhodopila sp.
ACCTCAGTAAGTGGCTATTCATCAAAGACTTGGTCCGGCATGGATGGCCGGATCAAGTCCGGCCATGACGGCGACGGGACAGTGGCCGACGCCCCGGTCTTTGCGTCCGTTGGTATAAGAACGAACGACCGGCCGCCCCACGTGGCCCGCGGCGACCCTAATGCCGGAAGTGCCGCATGCCGGTGAACACCATCGCAATCCCGGCCGCATCCGCCGCCGCAATCACCTCCGCATCCCGGATCGACCCACCCGGCTGGATCACCGCCGTCGCCCCGGCCGCAATCGCTGCCTCTAACCCATCAGCGAACGGGAAGAACGCATCCGACGCCACCACGCTCCCCTGCGTCAGCCGCTCCGGCAGCCCTGCCGCCTTCGCCGCTTCCTCGCTCTTCCACGCCGCGATACGGGCCGAGTCCACACGGTTCGGCTGCCCGCCACCGACGCCCACCGTCGCGCCGCCCTTGGCGTAAACGATGGCGTTCGACTTCACATGCTTGCAGACCCGGAACGCGAACAGCAGGTCCGCCATTTCCGCCGCGGTCGGCGCACGCTGCGTGACCACCTTCACATCCTCGGCCCCAATCCGCCCATCATCACGGGTTTGCGCCAGGAACCCGCCCGAGAGACTACGGAACGTCAGTCCGCCGGAAGCCGGATCCGGCATCCCGCCGGTCAGCAGCAGGCGCAGATTCTTCTTCCGCGCCAAAACCGCCTTTGCCGCTTCGTCGGCGTCGGGGGCGATAATCACCTCGGTGAAGATCGCCGCGATCTTCTCCGCCGCCGCCGCATCCAGCGTCCGGTTCACCGCGACGATGCCGCCATAGGGGGACACCGGATCGCAGCGGAATGCCGCATCCCATGCATCAGCCAGTGCTGCCGCCGAGGCAACGCCGCACGGCGTGGCATGCTTGATGATCGCGATCGTCGGTGCATCGAACTCCGACACGCATTCGAACGCCGCATCGGTGTCGTTCAGGTTGTTGTAGGACAGTTCCTTGCCCTGCACCTGAACCGCCGTCGCCACGCCGGGCCGGTTGCCGGACCCATAGAATGCCGCCGCCTGATGCGGATTCTCGCCATACCGCAGCGTCTGCCGCAGGCTGCCGGAGATCGCCAGACGCTTCGGGAACGTCTCCTCGCGCTGCTGCGCGAACCACGCCCCGATCGCCGAATCATACGCAGCGGTGCGGGCATACGCCTCCCCCGCCAAACGCCGGCGCAGCACCAGCGATGTGCCACCCGATGCGGTCAATTCCGACAGGACATCCGCGTACTGATCCGGATCGGTCAGAACGGCTACGAAATCATGGTTCTTCGCCGCCGCGCGGATCAGCGCAGGGCCGCCGATATCGATGTTCTCGACGCAGTCGTCGTACGGAGCGCCCTTCGCGACCGTCGCCTCGAACGGATACAGGTTCACCGCCACCAGATCGATCGGTGCGATCCCGTGCACGCGCATCTGTTCCATATGCTCAGGCACATCGCGCCGGCCCAGAATGCCGCCATGGATCTGCGGCACCAGCGTCTTCACCCGCCCGTCCATGATCTCCGGGAACCCGGTGTGGTCGGAGACCTCCTTCACCGGCACCCCCGCCTCCCGCAGCGCCTTCGCCGATCCGCCGGTGGACAGAATCTCGACGCCGCGCGCCGCCAGCGCCTGGGCGAACGGCACCAGCCCCGCCTTGTCGGAGACGGAGATCAACGCCCGTCGGATGGGAACAATGTCGGTCATGGCGGCGGAATCCCGTAATGCTACAAGCGCGGCGGGATAAACCTACAGGCCGAGCAGGTCCAGCGTCCGCGCGATGACTTTGGCCTCATCATAGCAGTCCAGCGCCCGTTGCCGGCCCGCCTGCCCCATTCGGGCGCGCAAATCGGGGTCACGCACCAGCTTGCCCAGCGCCGAACCCAGGGCTGCCGCATCGCCGGCAGGGACCTGCAAACCCGTGATGCCCTCTGTCACCTGCTCGGCCGGGCCGCGCACATTGGTGGCGACGACGGGAAGTCCGGTCAGCATCGCCTCGATGACCGACATGGGCAGACCCTCGAACCGGCTCGGCAGGGTAAAAATGTCGGCGGCCGCCAGCAGCGCTGGGATGTCGGTGCGATATCCCAACATCCGCAGGCGGTAACCAAGGCCAGCCCCGCGCAGCAGCGCTTCCATATCGGCGCCACGGTCACTGTCCAACCGCTCGCCGACCACCCAGAGCTCGGCTTCGGGCACCGACCGCATCGCGGCGGCCAGTTCGGGGTAACCCTTGTGCCAGACCAGACGCGACACCGCGATGATTACGACGCGGTCCCGAGGCACACCCAGTTCGGCCCTGATCCGGTCGCGTGCGGCGGGGTCGGGGCGGAAGACGGACGGGTCGCGGCCGTTGCGGACCGGCTCGGCATGGGCGGCGATATGCAGGCGCCGCGCGTCGCGGGCCTCGGCCTCAGATACCGTCAGGAATACGTCCGTCACCCGGGCGCCGACCCACTCCATGACGAAGGACAGACCCCGGCGCGGCAGCGAGGAGGAGTCGTGATTGAACAGGAAGCCGTGGCAGGTATATGCGACCCTCGGCACCCCGGCGACCCGCGCGGCCAGGCGCGCCAGAAAGCCGCTGATCGGCATGTGGGCGTGGACGATATCGGGTTTCTCCGCGCGCAGGATGGCGACAAGCGACTGGAACGCACGGATATGCGCCAGAGGAGACAGACGGCGGACGAAAGGGATGGGGATGACGCGGAAGCCCTCGGCCCGGACGTCATCCAACAGGGGCCCTTCGGCGCAGGCGCCAACGACCTCATGCCCGCGGGCGCGGATGGCGCGCATCAACGGCAGCAGGAAATGCCGGAGGGAAAAATCGACGTTGGTGATTTCGATGATTTTCATCGGTGGGGGCAATGGGCGCGACGTGATGTGGGCTCGCCGACGCGCGAGTCTGTGCCGGGGGCCGAGCCTGGATCTCCAGCGCCATGGCCGCGCGCGTGTCGGCCATCCGCGCACGATCGGGCGGGGGCCGGATGGCCCGGACATGCCCGGCCATGACGGTTAAAGACGAGGTCGACCGCTGCTCTGCTCACCCGGCGCGTTCGACCTTGCTGAGCGCCCACTTGATGTGCTGCGGGCCGTCGGCAAACCCCGTCAGGACGATCTGCTCGCCACGGCGCGGCTCCAGGCCGCCCAGGTAGATCGTCTCTTCCAGGTTCAGCCGCGCCCCGTCCGCGCGCAGGCGCCAGAACGTGCCTGATTTCAAACGCAGCAGCACGGCGGCGCCATCCTGCTGCACGCTTGCCTGCACATCCGGATGCAAATGGAAGCGCAAGGTAAAAGGCTGCGGCTCGGGCGCTTCGACCAGGTCCTCGCCGCGCACGTCCTCGCCGCTTTCCGCCATGTAAAGCCGGCGCCGGTGCACGGCATTGAAAACCTTCTTCCAGCCGTCATGCGACACGTCCAGCCAGTGCGCACCAGCGGCTTCCTGGCGGTTCACCTCCACCACCGTGGGACGGCGCCCCAGGCCTTCGGGCTTCAGCTCGCTGCTGTTCAGGTCACCGATCACCAACGTGGAGTGCGCGGCGGTCGCGCGCGCGGCATCGCGCCATTCGGGTGGGCCGGCCAGGAACGCACCGCAATTCACGATCAACCGGTCGCGTCCGACCGAAAGCTCCATCGACAACGTGCCGGCATGGGCCAGGCGGTCGAGTCCCGGCGGGGCCGGCGGCCCGCAATCGACGATCAGCACGCTGCGGCCGGCCTGCATGCGGTGGAACCCGCCATCGGTCAGCGCCGAGGGACCACGGCCGCCTCGGCCGGCCTGGGTCAGCACCAAATCGACCAGCGCAGCGCTTTCTTCCCGGGTACCGTTGAACAGGCACAGTCCGCCATCGCCGTGCCGCATCATCCTCAGGGCTGGCGCCATGCGCTCGATCGCACTGGCCAGGACCGGCGGCGGCGCGGTCTGGGAGGTCTGCAGCAGGGCACGGATTTCCGTCAGGTCCTGCAACGCGGACAACTGCGCCGCCGGGCTGCGCTCGGCGTGGCAGCCGTCGGGCAGAATTTGGCGGCTGATCTCTTGCGGCAAGAAACGCAGCGCGCGGGACAGGAAGCCGGAATGCTCGCGCAGCGCGACGGCGGCGGCGACCAGGCCCTTCATCGCGGTCAGCGCGCGGGCATCCAGTTCCTCGGCCGGCAGGGCGGCGGACAGGCTGCGGGCGTCGCCGACCAGGCGACTCATGAGCCGCTGACGGAAGGCGTCGTCAGCCGTCGCGGCGAAGAAGTCGTAATGGCCCAGCCACGCGGTGATGCGTGCGCCGACCACGTCCGGCCGATGCGCGACCGGGTCGGCGGGCGGGTTGGCGATCCACTCGGATACCAGGGCACGGGCGCGCAACCGCGCGGCATCGGTGCCGAGGGCGCGAAGGTCGCGCAGCCAGGCGAAGCCGTGCGCGCCAGCCCGCAGGACGGGGGAGCCGCCGAGCTGGTTCCAGCTACCCTGGCGGAGCGGCTGCACCGCGCCACCGATTTCCAGCTCGCCCTTGATGAGTTGCGCCCCGCGGGTGGGATCGCCCGGCCAGGGGTCGCGGACGGACAGCGCGGGGGCATCCGGGATTCGCCCCATCCGCAAGCTCGGCAGACGCGCCATCGCGCGCCTTGCGTCACGCAGCCAGCGGCTTGGGGGCGGAACGGTCATGAGCCTCCCCGCAAGGCAGCGATCGCCCGCGCGTAATCAGGGGCACGGAAAACGGACGTGCCGGCGATCAGTGTGTCGGCGCCGGCAGCGATGGCAGCAGGCGCCGTGGCCGTGGTGACGCCGCCATCGACCGCGAGCGCGATCGGATGGTCTGCCGCGTCGATCATCCGCCGCAAATGCGCGATCTTCGGCAACTGCGACCGCAGGAAGGACTGGCCACCGAATCCAGGGTTCACGGACATCACCAGGATGATGTCTATCAAATCGAGGGCCCACGCAACGGATTCGGGCGATGTCGCCGGGTTCAGGACCACACCCGCCTTCTTGCCGGCAGCGCGGATATGCTGAAGCGACCGGTGCAAATGCGGCCCGGCCTCCGGATGCAGGCTTATGTGATCGGCGCCGGCCTCGATGAAGGCGTCCAGGTAGCGATCGACCGGGGCGATCATAAGATGGACGTCGAATGGCAGCTTCGTGTGCTGCCGTAACGCCGCCAGGATGTTGGGGCCGAAGCTGATATTCGGGACGAAATGGCCGTCCATGATATCCAGATGGAGCCAATCGGCGCCGGCCGCTTCGATCGCGGCAACCTCCTCCTTCAGCCGGCCGAAATCGGCGGCCAGAAGACTTGGGGCGATTGTGATGTGCCGGGATTCTGGAGCAACCATACCTTGTTTTTAGACACCCGCACCGATGTTACACAAGGCGACATCAGGTCCGGATGAGCCGCGCCGCGAAGAAACCGTCCATGCCGCCACGCTCACGCCAGAGGCCGGGGTGGGTGCGGAGAAAACCTTCCTTGGTCAGCGCCTCCGGCAACGCCGCCAGTTCCTCCGGACGGAACGGATCATGCCGCAGACCGAATTTCGCGGCGGCTTCGACGCGCGGGGCACCTTCCTCGGGTTGCAGTGAACACACGGCGTAGATCAGGCGCCCATCTTTTCGCAGCATGGCAGCGGCGGCTTCCAGCAGCTTGTCCTGCGCCTGCGTGACGGTTTGCACGTCGCGCGGACGCTTGATGCGGGCGACGTCAGGATGGCGACGAATCGTCCCGGTTGCGCTGCACGGGGCGTCCAGCAGGACGGCATCGAACAGCGCGGGCGGGGTCCAGGCGGTCGCGTCGGCGTTGATCACGTCCGCGTGCAGCCCCCATCGCTTCAAGTTGGCCGCGAGGCGCTCGATCCGGCCGGGATCGCGCTCGATGGCGGTGACGTTCGCACCAGCGGCGGCGAGTTGGGCCGTCTTGCCTCCGGGCGCGGCGCAGAGGTCGACGACACGTTCACCCGGCTGGGGCGCCAGCAAGCGGGCCGGCATGGCAGCGGCGGCATCCTGCACCCAAAGGTCGCCCGCTTCGAACCCGGGAATGTCGGTGACCCTTGTGCCGGCTGGGAAGCGCACCGATCCCGTGGGCAGAAGATCTCCGCCCTCGGGTGGGGCGACGCCGGGTTTGAGGGTGACGTCGAGCGGTGCCTCGATCTGATGTGCCGTGGCGATCGCCCGGGCGGCCTGCCCCCAGGCCGTCCACAGCCAGGCAGGCGTATCCAGACGCGGCGAGTCCAGATCGGCCAGGGCAGCGGGCCCGACGGTGGCGACCTTTCGCAGGACCGCGTTGACCAGGCCGGCGAACGGCGTCAGGCCGCGCCGCTTGGCCAGGGTGACAGCGGTGGCGACGGCGGCGTGCCCAGGTGTTTCCAGCAGCAGCAGGCCGGCGGCGCCGATGCGCAGGATGTTACGGACCGGCTCAGGAGGTTCCTTCCGAAGGAAAGGTTCCAGCACCGCGTCCAGCGTGCCCATCCGGCGCAGCACGGCCGCCGCGAGACGATGGGCGGCAGCACGGTCCCTGGCCTCCTGCGGTGGCAGCGCATCAAGGGCTTCTTCGAGTGGACGGTGCCGCTCCAGGACCGCATTCAGCAGGTCGAAGGCGGATTCGCGTGTGGGGTCAGGCATCAGATGGACAGGACCGGACGGCCGACGCCGTGATAGGCGAAGCCAGCTTGACGCATGGCGATCGGGTCATAGACGTTGCGCAGATCGACCAGCACGCGGCCACGCATCGTATCGGCCAGCTTGGTGGGCGACATGGCGCGGAACTCGTTCCACTCAGTGATCAGCACCAGGGCGTCCGCCCCCGCCGCCGCGTCCAGGGCGTCGGTGCAGTACACCACGGACTCCGGCAACAGCGGGCGCGCCTGCTCCATCCCCTCAGGGTCGAAAGCGCGTATGATGGCACCGTCGCCGGCGAGGCGAGAGACGATCGACAGCGACGGTGAATCGCGCATGTCGTCGGTTTCCGGCTTGAAGGTCAGGCCGAGAATCGCGATCGTCTTGCCGCGCACCGAACCGCCGCAGGCAGCGATGACGCGCATCGCCATGCCGGACTTGCGGGCGTCGTTGACCGCGACCGTGGCCTCCACCAGGCGGGATGGAGCGCCGTAATCCTGCGCGGTGCGGACCAGGGCCAAGGTGTCCTTGGGGAAGCATGAGCCTCCGTAGCCAGGGCCAGGATGCAGGAACTTACGGCCAATGCGGCCGTCCAGGCCGATGCCACGCGCCACATCATGCACGTCGGCGCCGACTTTCTCGCAAAGATCAGCCATCTCGTTGATGAAGGTCACCTTCATCGCCAGGAAAGCGTTGGCGGCATATTTGGTCAGCTCCGCAGTCTCGATGGCTGTGAAGACGATGGGCGCCTCGATCAGATACAGCGGGCGATAAAGGCGGCACATGACCTCCCGCGCGCGGTCCGACTCCGCGCCGATCACCACGCGGTCGGGGCGCATGAAATCGCCGATGGCGTTGCCCTCCCGCAGGAATTCAGGGTTGGAGGCGACGTCGAAATCCAGGTCGGGGCGCGTGGACCGAACGATTTCCTGAATGCGGCGGCCGGTGCCGACAGGGACAGTGGATTTGGTGACGATCACGGCATAGCCGGTCAGCGCACGCGCCACCTGCTCCGCCGCCGCATAGACATATGTAAGGTCGGCATGCCCGTCGCCGCGCCGCGTCGGTGTACCGACGGCGATGAAGACAGCTTCGGTGCCATCGACCGCGGCAGCCAGGTCGCCGGTGAAGGCGAGTCGCCCGGCCTTGACGTTCTCCCGCACCAGTTGTTCGAGGCCTGGTTCGTAGATCGGCATCCGGCCTTCGCGCAGCGCGGCCAGCTTCTGGGCGTCGGTTTCGACCACCGTGACCTCGGTGCCGAATTCGGCGAAACAAGCGCCGGAGACCAGGCCGACATAGCCGCCGCCGATCATCGTTATACGCACGTGCCAGGTTCCTTACGCGAATTCGGGCTGATTCAGCACAAGAAGACGGCGGATTCCAGCGATTTACCGCTATAGGCGCCGTCGCTGGCAAGCGTATTCCCTCTTGACACAAGCGCGAAGCGGCGGAGTCTGCCGCCGCCGAAGTCATTCGCGACGGTTATTGCAAGAGCCGAGGATTATCATGTCAGCTTCAACACTTCGGGTCGGTGTCGCGGGGGCGGGCCATTTTGGCCGCTATCACGCTTTGAAGGTCGCGGCCTCCGGCCGGACTGACCTGTCGGGGATCTACGATCCGGACCTGGAGCGCGCCAAGACGGTCGGTTGGGAAGCCGGCGCACAGGAAATGGACTTCGAGGCGCTGCTGGACGGGTCCGACGCCGTGATCATCGCTGCCCCGGCGGAAGTGCATTACGACCTCGCCGCGCGGGCACTGCGGGCCGGCAAGCATGTGCTGGTGGAAAAGCCGATCGCCGCGACGTTACAGCAGGCCGACGAACTGGGCTCCCTGGCGCGGGAGCGGGGATTGGTGTTGCAGGTCGGGCACCTGGAGCGGTTCTCCGCCGCCTATCAGGCGATGGCGGGAAAGATCGGCGCGCCGCTGTACATAGAGGCAACCCGCATCGCGCCATTCAAACCGCGCGGCACGGATGTCTCGGTGATCCTGGACCTGATGATCCACGACCTGGACCTGGTGCTGGCGCTGGTCGATAGCGAGATCGAGAGCGTCGATGCTGTCGGCGCCCCGGTGGCCAGCCCGCATGAGGACATCGCCAACGCCCGGCTGCGCTTCCGCAACGGCGCCGTGGCGACGATTACCGCCAGCCGGATTTCGCCGCGTACCGAGCGGCGGATGCGGATATTCGCGCAGGACTCCTACATGGCGGCGGATTTCTCGGCACGGCAGTTGACCGTGATCGCCCGTGCGCCGAACGAGGACGGAAGCCTGCCGCCCGGTCAGCAGCCGGTGCCAGGCGTGCCCGGCTTCGGGATCCAGGACGTGGCGTGGGAGGATCACGACTCGCTGGCGCTGGAACACGCCGCGTTCGCGGCCTCCATACTGGACGGGGCGCCGGTGCTGGTCGATGCGGCGGTAGGACGGCGCGCACTGGCGGCCGCGCTGGCCGTGGGAGAGAGCATGCGCGCGTCGCGGGAGCGGATGAGCGCGGCGGGATTGATCCGGGTGGAGTGACGGCTGGTTGCCCGGCTTACCGCCGGCGCCGGCAGCTACCCCCGGAAAATGGCCTGCCGCACGTTCACCACGGCGGCATGGTCGTGTTGCAGGTTGGGCGGCCACGCTTCCGGCCCGCAGGCCTGCCTGACCGTGAACGGCGTATCCCGCACCTCCCAGAACACCCCCTGCCCCCAGATCGCCATCCCGCCGATGGCATCGTCGGCGTACCAACCGTCATGGACGGGCACCACCGGCCAGCCGGCGGCTTTCGCGGCCTCCGGGTCACCGAGGCAGAAGAAGTCGATCCGCCCGGCGCTATCCGGCACGATGGCAGGTGTCTGACGGACCATTTTGATATCCAGCGGCGGGACGCCGCCGGATTGGGCGCGGATGATGAAGATCATGACAGGAACCGTTCCACGCTGGCGATGAAGGCCGCAGGCTGTTCCAGTTCGGGATGGTGGCCGGCCTGGGGAATCGTTTCGAAAACGGCATCCGGGATCAAGCTGGCGTAGTGACGGCCGTAGTCCGGGGTAACGATACGGTCGCTCTCGCCCCACAGCACCAAAGTAGGCACGTGGATGCGGTGCAGCCAATCTTTCAGGCGCGGGTTGAACATGTGCGGACGCCAGGCGAACAGGCACAGCGAGTCCCAGTTGCGCGCCAGGGCGATCATTTCGTCATCGGTCATATCGTCACCGATCGCCGCCTGCCAGCCCAGGCCATAGATCCCCGCCGGGCGCTTCGCCGGATCGTGCCACGCGCGGCGGTCGAGTTCGACCGGATTGGTGTTGAACATATGGACGATATCCCGGTCTTCCCGGCCGCCGATCTTGATGCCGACAGCGTCGATGAGAATCAGGCGATGGAGTTTGGGATGGCCGGCGACGGCGAGCTCCGCCGCGATCCAGCCGCCGAAACCGAAACCGGCGACAGCGATCCTGGTGCCCGGCAGACTGTCCAGCACGTCCAGATAGACATTCACCAGATCATACATCGTATCGAAATCCGGCGGCAGCGGCGAGGCGCCGAAGCCAGGATGCGAGGGCGCGATGATCCGCCGCGTGCGGGCGAGGTCCGCCACGAACGGCGCCTTCGGACTGACCGGGTTAATGCCGTGGATCAGCAGCAATATGTCGCCTGACTCCGGACCGGCCCGCAGGATCTCCAGATCGATCATTCCGCTGCGGCCCTCTCTTCAACGGGCGGCAGGTCTCGCAGTTGGGGCAGTACCTCGTTGGCCGTCAGGTTGAAGCTCTTCATCGCCTCGGCGTGGGTGACCAGCCCCTGGCGGGTCATCATGATAATACGGCCGACACCGCCGACGCGTTCCCGGAACGCCTTGATCTGTTTCACCACGGTATCGGGATTGCCGGCGAACATCTGGCCCTGGGCGATCAAGGCCTCCACCGTCAGATTGGTGGGGCGCTTGGACGATCCGGCACGCCAGGCCGCGGGTGCCATCTCCGGCGGGAACTGCCCCGGCTGGAATTTCGACATCTGCGGCGCGCTCTTGATACTCACTGTCAGGAACCAGGGAATTTTCTGGCCGATCCGGAACGCTTCCTCATCCGTGTCGCCTACATAGCAGAAGGCCATGTAGGAGAAGCGGTCCTCTTTCGGAGCGGGCAGTCCGGCCGCGTGACGCGCTTGCTTGTAGGCCTCGAACGCCTGCCGGGTGCGGTCATAGCCACCGAACAGCAGCGTATTGACGATTCCACGACGACCGAGTTCAGCGCAGGTCGGCATGTCGCTGGTCGCGGCCCAGAACTCCGGGCGCGGCTGCTGGTAAGGGCGCGGCCAGATGTTGACGTGCGGGTGGGTGAAGAATTTCCCCTCCCAACTGAACGGGCCGTCGTGGCTGGTCAGGGATTTTTCAATAAGGTCGATGGCTTCCCATTCGCGCTCGCGGATGCGCATCGGGTTGGCATCGCCTGAAACCATTTCCGTCGCGCCGGACTTGACGAAGCCGATATCGAGGCGACCGCGGGAAATCACGTCGATCGTTGCGTATTCCGTCGCCACCCGCACCGGGTCCGGGCGCACCGTGATCAGCGTACCAAGCGACAGGATGCGGACCTTTTTCGTTATCCGCGCGACGATGCCGGTAATCACCGGGCTGGCGGCCCAGAGGTTATTGATGCCGGAGTGATGCTCGTTGGTGACGATATGCAGGCCGAGATCGTCGCAGAGCTGGTACTCCTCAAAGATCTCGTCATACAGGCGGGCGGCGATGTCCGGGTCGCAGTATTTGTTCGGCAGGCTGGCCCGGACGGATTCAGCCGCGTCCAGGACCTCGGCGGGAACGAAGGGATAGGGATTTTCGCAGTGGTTCCACAGCTCGATCGAGGTCATGGTGCATCACCCCAGGCGGCGGCGGTATAACGCGATCAGGCGCTCCCAGTGACGTTCGGCGGCGGGTTTGTCGTAGCACCAGCGCTGCGGGAAGGCGAAGCCGTGGTGGACCCCGGGATAGATTTCCAGCTCGCCACCATTGCCAGATTTGTCGAACAGCGCCTTGAGTTCCGCCACCATCGGCAGCGGGGCGAGTTCGTCGTGTTCGGCGCAGGCGATGTAGAGTTCGCCCTTGGCTTTCGCCAGTGTCAGATGGGGGCTTTCCTCGTTCTCGCTGACCAGCCAGGTACCGTAGAAGGATGCGGCGGCGGCGACCCGGCCGGGGTAACGGGCGGCGGCGGCGAGTGCGTAGGGACCGCTCATGCAGTAGCCGTGGGCGCCGACGGGTCCGGGTTTCGCCGCGGGCTGGGTGTCGATGAAGGTGAGCATGTCGGCGATGTCCTCCATCACCGGCGGGATCGTCATCTTGGTGCGAACCGCGCGCATGCGCGCCTGTTCGGCACTGCCTTTCGTGGTGACGTCAGGGCCGTATTTCGTATCTCGGCCGGCTCGGTAATAGAGATTTGGCAGCACGACGTAATAGCCGACGGAGCAGAGCCGGCGGGCCATGTCGTACAGTTCCTCGCGAATGCCGGGGGCGTCCATCAGAAGAAAGACGGCGGGGTGCGGGCCGTGGCGCTCGGGATGGACGATAAAGGTTTCCATCGCGCCGGCGCGGGTCTGGATGTCGCGGATGTCCTCGATCATGGCCGTATTCCTCGGGGGCTTGGATTGCCGTTGGAGGGATGGTCACATGCCGGAGGCGGGCGGACAAGGTTGGGACAGCGCGGCACCGCCATGGCCGCGCATTGTCCCATAATCCGGGGCCAAGATACGGGAGAACGTCAGCCAATCAGCCGCAGGCGCAGATAACGTGACGTCGCGTCGATCAGCGCGACGGAGATCAGGATCAGCACGATCACATAGGCGACCTGGTCCCAGGCATTGATTTGTATCCGTTCCGACAAGCGCAGGCCGATCCCACCGGCGCCGACCAGACCGAGGATCGTTGCCTCGCGGGAGTTCGACTCGATCGAATACAACGTCTGGCTGATCATCACCGGCAGCACCTGCGGCAGCACGCCGAAGCGCAGGCGGCCCAGAAGCCCGGCGCCGACCGAGGTAATGCCCTCGACCTGCTTGCGGTCGATATTCTCCACCGCTTCGGCGAACAGTTTCGACAACACCCCGGTTTCCGCGACGGCGATCGCCATGATGCCCGCGATCGGCCCCAGGCCCATCGCACGGACGAAGACCAGGGCCCAGATCAACTGATCCAGCCCGCGCAAACCGTCGAACAGACGACGGGTGAAGAAATGAAAGACCGGGCGTGGGATGACGTTGCGCGCGCCCAGAAAGCCGAGCGGAACGGCGAAGACGACGGCCAGCATTGTCCCCAGATACGCCATCGCCACCGTTTCCAGCATCGATCGCCAGAGTTCGGCGTGATCCCATTCGGCGATATGCGTCCAGTCCACCATCAGCCGCACGATCACCCAGACGCGCGGCAGGTCTGTGAACACGCGGCTGAAATCGAACAGCCACATCAGGTAGAGCAGATACGCGCAGATCCCCGCCAGCAGTATCCAGCGCAACCATCCCTTGCCACGGAACACCTCCGGGTGGCGCCGGCGTTCGGCGGCGATGTCGTGGGTTGTGCCGCTCATCGGACAGCACCGATGAAGCGGTGGCGGATCTTTTCCGAGAGCAGGTCGATGGCGACGACGATCAGCAGGATGAGAATGACGATCGCGCTAACTTCCTCATAGATGTTGAAGCCGATCACGCGTTTCAGTTCCTGGCCGATACCACCGGCACCGACGAAACCGATGATGGTGGAGGATCGCACGTTGATCTCGAAGCGCAGCAGGGCGTAGCTCAGAAAGCCGGGCAGCACCTGCGGCACAACGCCGAAACGAATTTGTGCCAGCCAGGAACCGCCGACGGAGCGGATGCCCTCAACGGGTCTCAGATCGGCGTTTTCGTTCAGTTCACAAAACAGTTTTCCAAGTGTGCCGGTGGTATGGATGGCGATGGCGACGATGCCGGCGAGTGGGCCGATGCCGAACGGCCAGACCAGGATGAAGGCGAGCACGACCTGCGGGATGGTGCGCATCACCTCCAGGAAGCGGCGGGTGGCGAAGACGATGAAGCGGCTGCCGACGAAGGTGCGTGTGGCAGGGAAGGACAGCGCGAAGGCCGCGCCAAAGCCGAGCGCGGTGGCGAGGATGGCCATCTGGATGGTCTGCCAGAGGAGGGACAGATAGGTGCCGATCCGGTAGAACCAGTAGGCTACGGATTGAGGCTCCTTCACGCTGCCGAACAGATGCGGCAAGGCCAGCACCGCCATCGGCGCGGGGCTGCCTTTCGGCTCGATCGAGAACAGCTTGCCGAAATACTCGCCGATGCGCGGGATGCCATCAGCGACTTTTTCCGGCGAAAAATCGGTCCAGGCGGCGGCGATGACAAACAACAGGATTACGGCGGCAATGGTCAGAGCGGTCTCGGTCTGGCGAGACCGGCGCAGGACGCCGAAACGCTGCTGGAACAGACGGTAGGCGGGGTCGTCGGTGGGATCGCTGGCGGTCATCATTGCCCTATCGTCAAGGCCGGGCGTGTCCCCATACGCATCAGGATATGGATGCGTATGGAGGATGACCTTTTCCCTGTCGTCATGGCCGAACCATTCTCCGCTTTCCTCTTATCCTGATGCCCATGGGGCGTGTCCCGGCCATTTGCACACCGGCGTTTGGGGGACGGATGTCTGTGATGCGCCTGGCCATGACCGAGAGAGAACGATGTGGCATGTCTTACCGACTACCGCTCCGTTCGGCTTCGCGCAGTTCGATGATGTCCTTGTACAGTTCCAGCGTCGCCGGCACGTAGCCCACTCCGGACCCCTGCTCCACCTGATCGTAGATGTCCTTGTGCGACTTCGGCAGGTCCAGCATGAATGCGGTGAACGCCGCCTTCAGGCCGGCTGGCAGCGCCGAACGCAGACCCCACGGGCCGTTGGGTATCTTGCCCGACTGCCAGATAATGTTGACGTCGGACATCTTCAGCATGCCGCGGTCCACCATCCCGCGTAACGCGCCACGGCTGAAGCCTTCCGCGATGTCGCCCTGGCCCGAGGTCCAGGTGACGCAGGCGTCGTATTGCTTGTTCAGCACGGCGACGATCCCCTGCTCATGCCCGCCGGCGAAACCGGTGCGGGAAAAATACGCCCCGTCGGACAGGTCGATGCCTTTGGCTTTCAGCGTGGCGCTGGGGATCAAATAGCCCGAGGCCGAGTTCGGATCGGCCCAAGCCAGCGAGTGGCCCTTCATCTGCTCGATCGAGGTGATGCCGGAGTCCTTCCGGGTCACCATGACGGAGATGTAAAAGACCGTGCCGTCCTTCTCCAGCGGCACGACAGTCGGCTCGACGCATTTGCAGTCCAGCCAGGCGCCGGCGAAGGCCGACGGGCTGAACTCGGAGACGTCCAACTGGCCGGCTGCCATGGCCTGCATCACACCGGCGTAGTCCGCTGCGGGAAACAGCTTCACCGGGATACCGAGTTTTTCCTGCAGCAGGTGCTGGAACCCGTCGTAGCGGGCGAGGCGGCTCGACGTGTTCTCGCCGCCCAGCAGGCCGATGCGGAGTTCCTTGACCTGCTGTTTCCAGTCCTGGGCGTGGGCGGTCAGCGGCGCGACAAGGGCAAGCCCGGCGACGGCCAGGCGGACGAGAGCACGGCGAAACATCTACAACCTCCCGATTGCGCCTTATCCCGCCAAAGCGGCGAGCGCGGCGGCCGGGAGACTAGTGGAGGTGATGCGTTCGTCCAGGCTTTCCTCTCCATGCTGGCCATAGATATCGCGCAGCACCGACTCGGTGAGGGCCTCGGGGGCGCCATCGAAGACGATGCGGCCGGCCGACATGCCGATGATGCGGCGGCAATAGGTGCGGGCGGTGTCCAGCGTGTGCAGGTTGGTCAGTACGGTGATGCCGTCGCGGCGGTTGATGTCGGCGAGCGCGTCCATCACCAGCTTGGCGTTCAGCGGATCGAGCGAGGCGATGGGCTCGTCCGCCAGCAGGATTTTCGGTTCCTGCAGCAGCGCACGGGCAATGGCAACGCGCTGCTGCTGGCCGCCCGACAGCATGTCGGCGCGGTACATCGCGGCCTCCGCCAGGCCCAACCGGTCGAGCGCACGGATCGCCAGGGCGCGTTCGGTGGAGGTGAACCACTTCAGCAGGATGCGGGGGGCCGGAATCTTGTAGAGTCGGCCACACATCACGTTGGTCAGCACGTCCAGCCGGTTCACCAGATTGAACTGCTGGAAGATCATCGCGGTGTGGGCACGCCAGGCGCGAAGCTCCTTGCCGCGGAGGCTGGTGACATCGATGCCGTCGCAGAGGATCTTGCCCTCTGTGGGATCGATCAGGCGGTTGATCAGGCGCAACAGGGTGGATTTCCCGGCGCCGGAGCGACCGATTATCCCGACCATTTCGCCATCGGCGATGGTCACGCTGGCATGGTCTACTGCGTGTTTGTCGCCAAAGCGGCGGCTGAGATCAATGAGTTGCAGCAAGGGGTCGCCCTGTCCATGTCCGATCGCCTCGGAACCACCGCAAGGCGCCGACCCGTTTGGCTTTAGCAGCGGGTTGCCAGAGCGTAAATGAAGCTTTCATGAAGCCAGCCCGAACGCGGGCGGCCCGCGTCGGATCCGGAGCGGCGGGGCCGTGAGCATCACGGGCCGGGCTTCGGGCGATTTCGTCGGTGCTTACATTGGTTGTGTTTTAGCATCTAATTGTGACAAATATCGCGACAATTAGCAAAATAATCTCGGCACTGAATCTGTCGCGCACTGCAATTAGACAGAATTGGCATATAACGACACGAATATCACTACATCATACCGGCTTTCGCTAATACAACGAGTGGTAGAATACCGATGCACGGGCAGAAATTGCCCCGCCCGCCCGGCGAACCTGCACGTCGCCGTGAAAGGTTTTGCCCGTTCGCGCACTATTTAGGGAGCTTTCACTCCATGAGCGGCACCACGAGCACCAGCCAGCACGCCGGGCA
>JARLIN010000222.1 GCA_031291715.1 Rhodopila sp.
ATGAGTTGCAGCAAGGGGTCGCCCTGTCCATGTCCGATCGCCTCGGAACCACCGCAAGGCGCCGACCCGTTTGGCTTTAGCAGCGGGTTGCCAGAGCGTAAATGAAGCTTTCATGAAGCCAGCCCGAACGCGGGCGGCCCACGTCGGATCCGGCGCGGCGGGTCCGCGAGCATCACGGGCCAGGCTTCGGGCGATTTCGTCGGCACTTATATTGGTTATGAGTTGCCATCTAATTGGGACGCATAACGCGACAATTAGCCAATAATCGCGACTATAAGTCCTACAACGCACTGATATTGGACAGAATTGGCACATAAAAACACGAGTATCACTGCATCATACCGGCTTTCGCTAATACAACGAGTGGTAGAATACCGATGCACGGGCAGAAATTGCCCCGCCCGCCCGGTGAACCTGCACGCCGCCGTGAAAGGTCTTGCCCGTTCGAGCACTATTTCGGGAGTTTTCACTCCATGAGCGGCGCCATGAGCACCAGCCAGCACGCCGGGCAACTGCGAAAGCCGGGCTTCAGTCGTCGCGACCGCGGGCAGCCACTCCTCCGCGGCTCGGGCGACATCGTGAGCCTGTCCGGTGGGGCTAACACCGTCAGCGACACCGGCGGGGGGAATGGTTATGTTCTTCCCGCGGCCGGCAAGGGGACCGCCACCTTCAAGAACGACCCGGGGCAGCGTCCACGCGATCCAACCATCTGACAGTGGCCGACTCGGCGCAGGGTGCGACATTATCGACCGCGCCGACATCCAGGGAACGTAGTGATCGCGACCATCGACGGCGCGACCGCCCGGGTAACCCATGGTTGCGTCACCATGTATAGGGCCGCCCCAAGTGGTCAACCACAACACCTAGCGTTGATGCCAAGGGTTATCCACATGATTTTGTGCATGCCGACCGGATTCTCGTTGACCGTACGCCAGTCAGCGGATAGGTCGGGAGTGTGACAACATCCGAGACAAAACCACTGATCCGTCTGCGTGGCCGCTCCATCATGGCCCTGGTTCTGGCGCCCGAAGTACCGCTGAACGACTGGCTGAATGCCTTGGATGCGCAGATGGAACGGTCACCGAACTTCTTTGACGCACGGCCCGTCGTGGTCGATCTTGGCGCCGTCCCGCGCCAGCAGCAGGGTGTGGCGGCGTTCCTTCAGCTTCTGGAACAGCGCGGCATCCGCATCATCGGCACCGAGGGCGCGCATCCGTCCTGGACGGGGATCGAAGCCTGGGGCCGGCCGTTGCCGGTTTCCAGCAAACCCGGCCGCGAGATAGAGGCGCCGGAGGCAACGCCGAGCAAGGACCCACCGGTGGTCGAAGCGGCGGCTTCTGGCGGGGAGGCTAACACGCTGGTGATCGACCAGCCGATTCGGTCCGGTCAATCGGTCGTGTTCGAACGCGGCGACATTACGGTGCTGGGCTCGGTTGCCTCGGGTGCCGAGGTCATGGCAGGCGGGTCGGTCCATATCTATGGGGCATTACGCGGAAGAGCCATTGCCGGGCTTGCCGGGTTCCCCGGCGCACGGATCTTCTGCAGCAAGTTGCAGGCCGAACTACTAGCCATCGATGGTGTGTACCAGACCGCGGATAACATGCCCGCCAAAGTGTTGGGTAAACGGGTGCAGGTCTGGCTGGACGGCGAACAGATGAAAATCTCGGTTCTGGATTAAGGGGAACGCAGATGGGCAAAGTGCTGGTGGTGACGTCCGGCAAGGGCGGGGTCGGCAAGACGACCTCAACCGCCGCGCTTGGGGCTGCGCTCGCCCGAGGCGGCGAAAATGTCGTGGTCATCGATTTCGATGTCGGATTGCGTAACCTGGACCTCGTGATGGGGGCGGAACGCCGTGTGGTGTTCGACCTGATCAACGTGGTGCAGGGTGACGCCAAGCTGGCGCAGGCGCTGATCCGCGACAAGCGGATCGATACGCTGTCTTTGCTGCCGGCCTCGCAGACCCGGGACAAGGACGCGCTGACGAGCGAAGGCGTGGACAAGGTCATTGCGGAGTTGCGCGAGAAATTCGATTGGGTCATCTGCGACAGCCCCGCGGGGATCGAGCGCGGGGCGCTGCTCGCGATGCGCAACGCCGATATGGCCGTCGTGGTGACCAACCCCGAAGTGTCGTCCGTCCGCGACTCGGATCGCATCATCGGCATGCTGGATTCGAAGACGCTGAGGGCCGAAAAGGGCGACCGGATCGAAAAATCTCTCCTGGTCACACGGTATGATCCAGCGCGTGCCGCGCGGAACGAGATGCTGAAGGTCGAGGACGTGCTCGAGATCCTGTCGATCCCGCTGCTCGGGATCATTCCGGAAAGCGAGGAAGTCCTCAAGGCATCCAACATCGGCGCCCCGGTGACGCTGAACAACCCGAACAGCGCGCCGTCGCGGGCCTATTTCGACGCGGCGAAGCGGCTGAAGGGCGAGTCGGTCGATGTCGTCGTTCCGCTCGAACGCGTAGGGATCATCGGGCGGCTGTTCGGACGGAGGGTCGCATGAACCTTTTCGAGCTTTTCCGCAAAAAGACAACCGCCCCGGTTGCGCGGGACCGTTTGCAAGTCCTGCTGGCGCATGAGCGCAGCGTGATCGGGAAATCCGACCTGCTGGCGACATTGCAGGAGGAAATCCTGGCGGTGATCGCCAAGCACATCGCCGTCGACCGAGAGGCGGTGCAGATCAAGCTCGATCGCGGGGCATCGTTCTCCACGCTGGAGATCGACGTCGAAGTGCCACTGAATGCCGCGAAACTGGCTCGGCCCACTGGTGAAGCAGGGGTGCCGGCTTCCGCTTAGAGCGCGATCATCTGAGGTTGCATTTACCTCAGACGCGAATCGCCCTCTTAAGTGAATGCGGTAGGGCATGATTGCGCGGGCCGGAACGCCCGGAGCACGTGAGTCGTGCGCTCAAACAAAGCGTCAGACCACTTCGCGCGAGCACTGATACCGGCCGCCGCCATAGGGTCGCCATGGCCGGATTTGATCGGCCATCCGGGCCGGACCAACTCATTGATAACTGATACCGAGCGGCGGAAAGATAACCCACAGCCATTGCCCATCCGTCATGGCCCGGCGATAGTCCGGGCCATCTGATCCAGCGCCGTGGCAGATGGCCCGGACTATCGTGTTCAGACCGGAGACATTCCTGACGTACGTTCGGAGACCTTCCTGAGGGTTGCGATATGCGCTTCGTGGTCGCGGAGGTCGACCTCGGCGACCGGGAAGCGCATGAAAACGGCGTTCCAGACCCCATCCGTCGCGGTGGCCCGGA
>JARLIN010000223.1 GCA_031291715.1 Rhodopila sp.
ACCGACCGCCTGAAATTGTTTCTCTCGCAGATCCTGCGGGGGCACTGAAGCGTTCAGCGGATTCCCGCGCGCATAAAACTCTGCACGAACTGCCGCTGGAACAGCAGGAACGCCACCAGCAGCGGCGCGGAGGTCATCAGCGTCGCCGCGGTGATGATCGACCAGTCGATGCCCTGATCGGTGGTGGCGAACACCGACAGGCCGACGGTGAGCGGCCGGGTGGTCACCGAATTGGTGATCACCAGCGGCCACAGGAAATTGTTCCAGTGATAGCTGACGGAGACCAGCCCGTAGGCGATGTAGGTGGGTTTGGCCAGCGGCACGTAGACGCGCCAGATCCGCGCCAGCAGCGAGCAGCCTTCCAGCCTTGCCGCGTCGTCCAGTTCCTGCGGGATGGTGCGGAAGGTCTGGCGCAGCAGAAAGATGCCGAAGGCGGAGCCCAGATAGGGCAACGCGATGGCGACGATGGTGTCGACCAGGCCGATTTCCGCGAGCGTGCGGTAGTTCCCGACCAGCAGCACCTCCGGCATGATCATGAGCTGCAGCAGGACGATGGCGAACACGGTGTCGCGGCCCGGGAAGTTGAGCCGGGCGAAGGCAAAGGCCGCCGGGGTGCACAGCACGAACTGAGCGATCAGAACGATCGTGACCAGGATGGTGGTGTTGAGGAAATAGCGGGCGAACGGCGCGGCCTGCCAGGCCAGGACGAAATTGTGCAGCGTCAGCGGGGCGAACAGGGTGAAGCTGGTGGAGTAGGCGGACGGGTGGAAGGCGGTCCACACCGCATAGAGCAGCGGCGTGACCCAAAGGACGCCGAGCATCCAGGCGCCGATGATCTCCAGCGTGCGGGTCGCCGGCCGGACGGCGCGCCACGGCGGGACCGGCTCGCGACCGGTGCCGGATGGGGCGCGGGACCCCTCTCCCTTGCTTCCTTCGGCCAGCGGCGGGGGAACGAAGGTGGCGGCGCTCATCGGTAGTGCACCCGCCGGCCGAGCACGCCGAACTGAAACGCCGCGAGGGCGGCGAGGATGGCCAGCAGCACCACAGTGAGGGTCGCCGCCATGGCGGTGTCCCAGAAGCGGAAGCCGGTTTCGTAGATGTAGTACAACAACAGCGTGGTGGCGTTGTCCGGGCCGCCGCGCGTCATCACCACGATGTGGTCCACCACGCGGAAGGCGTTGATGACGGCGTTGACCAGCACGAACAGGGTGGTCGGCATCAGCAGCGGCAGGGTGACGCGGCGGAAGAAATTCCATCGCGAGGACCCCTCCAGTGCCGCGGCTTCCTTGAGGTCCGACGGTACGGTCTGCAGGGCGGCGAGGTAGAAGATCATGAAGAACCCCGCGTCCTTCCACACCTCGACGGCGATCATGGCCGGCAGCGCGGTGT
The DNA here is from genome assembly GCA_031291715.1 of Rhodopila sp. Taxonomy (GTDB): domain Bacteria; phylum Pseudomonadota; class Alphaproteobacteria; order Acetobacterales; family Acetobacteraceae; genus Rhodopila. The sequence continues at coordinate 1,390 of JARLIN010000223.1, forward strand.
TGCGGTCGCCCAGCCAGTTATGCCGCCCGCCGCCGAACAGGCTGAGCACGTGGTCGAACAGGCCGTAATCGGGCGTGTAGAAAAACATCCAGATGTTCGCCACCGCGATCATCGGCAGCATGGTCGGGGTGAAGTAGGCCATCCGCAGCAGCGGCCGGCCGGGCAGCGCCTCGTTGACGGCGAGCGCCATCAACAAGGCCAGCAGCACCGACGCCGGGATGGTGCAGAGCGCGTAGACGATGTTGTTGTGCAGGGCCTGCCAGAACACCGGATCGCCCCACAAATCGGCGTAGTTGTCGGTCCCGACGAAATGCGCGGCTCGGCTGCCCCTGGCGGTGCTGAAAAAGCTGTCGATCAGTGTCGTCGCCGCCGGCCAGTGGGTGAACGCCACCAGCAGCGCCAGCGCCGGCAGGATGAGCAACCAGGCCTGGACGGTTTCGCGCTTCATCGGCGCAGCCATCCGTCCCCCCAACCCCCTGGAGGAGGAGACGTTCTGCACCCCCTCCCCTTGTGGGAGGGGGTTGGGGGGAGGGGTCGCGGTGTCATGCCTTCTTGTAAGGCTTGAGGATGCGGTCGGCTTCCGCCTGGGTATCGGCCATGGCCTGGGCCGGCGTCTTCGTGCCGTTCAGGCAGGCCTGGATCTGGTTGGTCAGCGCCGCGTAGACGCGCTGGTTCTCGAAGGTGGAAAGCTCGCCCACGGCCACCGGCAGGAAGCCGCGCGCGACGTCGGCCGGAGGAAAGTCCGCAACGTATTTCTTCAGCGCCGGCGTCTCGTAGGCAGCCGGGCTGGTGGCGATATAGCCGACCTTGATCGACCAGTCGGCCGCCCGCTCGGGCTCGGACAGGAAGCGCGCGAGGCGCAACGCCGCCTGGCGTTCGGCCGGGCTGGCCGACTTGAAGAAATACAGATTGCCGCCGCCCACCACGGTGCGCGGGTCATCCTTGCCGGGCAGCCCGGCGATGCCGAACGGGAATTTCGCGTTGGTACGCAGGTTGGTGAGGTTGCCCGTGGTGTGCTGGATGATCGCCGCATTGCCCTCCATGAAGTCGGGCGTAAGCTGCGGCCAGGCCGATTCGCCTTGCGGGGTCACCTTGTGCTCGAAGGCCAGGGACTGCCAGTAGGCCATCGCCTCAATCGCCTTGGACTGGTTGAAATAGGCTTCCGTCCCGGCCTCGTTCATCAGCACCTGGTGGGCCTGGTTGGCCAGCGCGCCGAAGGTCCATTGCGCGTTGCCGAGATCGGAGGCCAGCTTGATGCCCCAGCGCGTCACCTTGCCCGAGGCATCGCGCTTGGTCAGTTTGACCGCCGCGGCGGCGAGTTCCGCCCAGGTGCGCGGATACTTCTCGGGGTCGAGCCCGGCCTCCGCGAAGGCGGTCTTGTTGTAGTACTGCACCGCGGTCGAGCGCTGGAACGGCACCGACCAGGTCTTGCCGTCAACATGGCTGTTGGCCATGAAGGCGGGGTAGAAGCCGTCGAGCCACTTCTTGCCATCGCCATCCAGGCCGATGTCGTCGAGGCTGACCAGGATGTCCTGGTCCTGCAGGCTGTGCATCTCGGCGGCCAGCAGCACCGCCAGTTGCGGCCCGCTGCCGCCCTTGATCGCGGTGACCGCCTTGATCATCGTGGAGGAATAGTCGCCGGCATACACCGGCGTCACCTTGATGCCGGTCTGCTTCGCGAATTCCTGGCAGTAGCCGTCGATGATGGCCGGGATCGGCCCGCCGACGGCAATCGGGTAGTAGAACGACAGTTCCTTCACGGTCTGTGCCCGCCCGATGGCGGGGGCGG
>JARLIN010000025.1 GCA_031291715.1 Rhodopila sp.
CGGTGCGGGCTGTATATGCCGGCTATGTCGGATTCGCTCCGGGCCACGATGCGGCGATGCAGTTCGCGACAGTGGCCTCCCCGATCGGCGTTGCCTGCGCCGCCAGTTCCCGCATCCACAGAACGGCTGCGTAGTGATCGACCGCTTCGAGATGCTCCTTCAGCCGCTTTCCGCCAACGGTGATGCCGTGCTCGATCACCTCGGCGGTTTCACGCAGGGTCAGCGTGTTTCCCTCGATGGCGTTCGAGGTGTTGGTTAATTCTATATCGTAATACTTTTGCAGTTGCTTCAGCGTGCCGGACGACAACGGCCGTAGCCGATCGAACTGATCCTTCCGTCCACGTATGGAGAGAAGCAGATCGTCCATATTCATTCCTATACGGAATTTCCAGCCATCGAGGCGATGTGACCGGATCCGAATGCCCGGCTCCGATGAAGCCGGCCCACGACGCGGTGTGGAGCATCACTCTCTTCGCCGGCCGGCATTACACCTCCTCCACCTGCTCCACACCCGGCAGCGACTTCAGCGCCTGCGCCAATCGAGGCGTCACGTTGTAGCCACCTGGCAGCGCGATCTCCACGTCCTGCTCGCTGCCGATCCGCGGCACCAGTGTGACCCGTCCGCGTCCACCGGTCTCACGGGCCAGCACGTCGCGGATATGCGGCACCGAAGCGGTTTCGAGCAGCCACACGCGTATAGACGCACCAGCGGAGGCGGCGGCCTGGTCCAGCGACACGACGTCCAACGCGGTGATGCGCACCGCTTCGCCCTCGGTCTTCAATTCCGCGGTCACCAGCACGTTGGAGCCGGAGGCCAGCACCTCCCGCGATCGGTTCAGCACTTCGCTGAAACAGGTCACCTCGACCGAACCGGCGGCATCGGAGATCCGCACCCAGGCCATGCGGCTGCCGGTTCGGGTGATGCGTTCCTTGGTGGCGACAACGGTGCCGGCGATCTTCGCCCGGCCGACACCGGCGGCGGCGCGGGCCTCCACGTGGACCGACTGCGTGACCCCCAACCGCCGCAGCGCCTGGGTATAGGCGTCCAGCGGGTGCGCGGTCAGGTGAAAGCCGACCGCTTCGGCCTCGAACGCCAGCCGTTCCAGCGGCGGCCAATCCAGCACGTCCGGCAGGCGCAATGGCTCCGGCTTGCTGGCGGCACCGCCGAACAGACCGATCTGGCCGCTTTCCTTTTCCTCCTGATCCGCCTGCGCCCGCCGCAGGATCGTTTCGGCGCCGGCGAACAGCCGCGCGCGGTTGTTGTCCAGCCGGTCGAAGGCGCCGGCGCGGACCAGGTTCTCGATCTGCATGCGGTTGATCTGGCGCGGATCGACCCGCGTCGCGAAATCCGTAACATCCGCGAACGGCGTCTCACCGCGAATCGCCGCAATGGATTCCATAGCCGCGAAGCCAACCTTCTTCACCGCTGCAAGGGCGTAACGGATTGCCAGGCGCCCATCCTCCAGCCGCTCCACCGAGAAATCCGCGCCCGAGCGGTTGATATCCGGCGGCAATATCTTGATCGAGCCCCGTTCGGCTTCCTGCTTCAAAGCCGCCAACCGGTCGGTGTTGTTGACTGCCAGGCTCATGCAGGCGGCCAGGAAGACTTCCGGATGATTGGCCTTCAGCCACGCGGTCTGATAGGCGACCAGGGCATAAGCGGCCGCGTGCGATTTGTTGAAGCCGTAGTCAGCGAATTTCGCCATCAGGTCGAAGACCTCGGTCGCCTTCGCCGGATCGATGCCACGCTTGATCGCGCCCTCGGTGAAGATGTTCCGTTGCGCCTCCATTTCCGCCGCGATCTTCTTGCCCATGGCGCGGCGTAACAAATCGGCGCCGCCCAGGCTGTAGCCCGCCATCTTCTGGGCGATCTGCATGACCTGTTCCTGATAGACCATGATGCCGTAGGTCTCGGCCAGGATGTCATGGATCTCGGGGTGAGGCGCGTCCCACTTTTCCCCGTGCTTGCGCCGGCAATAGTCGGGGATGTTGGCCATCGGGCCGGGGCGATACAAGGCCACGGCGGCGATCAGGTCCTCGAACCGGTCGGGGCGCATCTGCCGCAGCGTGTCGCGCATGCCCTGGCCTTCCAACTGGAACACCCCGCCGGCATCGCCCTTCTGCAGCATCTCGAAGGTTTTCGCGTCGTCCAGCGGCAGCCGGTCGAGATCAACCGTGATACCGAGGCCCTTCAGATAGTTCTCGGCGCGGCGCAGGATGGTCAGCGTGGTCAGGCCGAGGAAGTCGAATTTTACCAATCCGGCCTGCTCGACGTGCTTCATCGAGTATTGCGTGACCAGGAAGTCGGATTTCGGGTCTTTATACAAGGGCACCAGTTCGACCAGGGGGCGGTCGCCGATGACCACGCCGGCGGCGTGTGTGGATGCGTGTCGATACAGGCCCTCCACGCGGAGGGCGATTTCCAGCAGCCGGCCGATGGCTTCGTCCTCGACGCGCATGGCTTGGAGCTTCGGTTCTCCGTCCACTGCCTGCTGTAATGTCACCGGCTTGGCGGGATTGTTCGGAATCAGTTCGGCGACTTTGTTGACGTGCCCAAACGACATGCCAAGAACGCGGCCGACGTCGCGGACGGCGGCGCGGGCTTGCAGTTTTCCAAACGTAATGATCTGCGCGACGCGGTCGCCGCCGTATTCGTTGCGAACGTAATCAATGACGCGGTCGCGGCCTTCCTGGCAGAAGTCGATGTCGAAGTCGGGCATCGACACGCGTTCCGGGTTTAGGAAGCGCTCGAACAGCAAATTGAAGCGCAGCGGATCGAGGTCGGTGATCGTCAGCGCCCACGCGGCCACGGACCCGGCGCCTGACCCACGCCCCGGCCCGACGGGAATCCCCTGCGACTTGGACCACTGAATGAAGTCCGCGACGATCAGGAAGTAACCCGAGAAACCCATCTTCGCGATGACGGACATCTCGTATTCCAGCCGCACGCGGTAGGTTTCGCGCGTCGCGGCGTCGGCGGCGATCGCGTCCATGCGGCGTTCGAGGCCTTCCGTCGCCATGGCGCGAACGGTTTCTTCCTCGGTCGCACCTTCACGGACCTTGGGGCAGACCGGCAGCAGCGGCTTGCGGGTTTCCGCCATCACCGCGCAGCGGCGGGCAATCGCCAGCGTGTTGTCGCAGGCCTCGGGCAGATCGGCGAACAGGGCGCGCATGTCGGCCGCGGGTTTGAACCAGTGCTCGGCTGTGACGCGGCGGCGATCCTGTTCGGCCAGTGTGCGGCCCTCGGCGATGCACAGAAGGGCGTCGTGCGCCTCATGCATGTCGGGCTTGGCGAAGTAGCAATCGTTGGTCGCGACCAGGGGGATGCCGCGCGCGTCGGCCAGCGCGATCAGGCCGGGTTCGATCGCGGGTTCGACCGGCAGGCCGTGGCGATGCAACTCCTGGATCGTCCGCCCGGCGAACGCCTCCCCCATCGCGTCCAGCAGCCGTTCGGCTTCGTTCTTCTGGCCCGCGGCGACCAGGCGGCCGAAGGGGCGGGAGGTGCCGCCGGTCAGCAGCAGCAGGCCGGCGGCGTTCTCGGCGATACGCTCGAACGGGAGTTGCGGCTTCAGGGTCGGGTCGGTTTCGAGGAAGCCGAGGGAGGACAGCCGCTGGAGGTTCGCCATCCCGGTGGCGTCCTGCGCGAGCAGCACCAGCGGGTCGGGCGGCAGGCGCGGATTGTCGGTGCGGGCGAGGGCGATCTGGCAGCCGATGATGGGCTGGATGCCCTTGCCGGCGCAGTATTGGGAGAACTCCAGGGCGCCGAACAGGTTGCCGGTGTCGGTGATCGCGGCGGCCGGCATCCTCGCGTCTTTCGCCAGCGCGACGATCTTGTCGGGGCGGATCGCGCCCTCGCTGAGCGAGTAGGCGGAATGGGTGCGGAGGTGGACGAAGTCAGCGTGGGGCATTGGGGCAGGGTATCAGACTCGGGCGAGTCTGGGCAGGCGTATCATCGGGCCGGTTGGGGTAACCGTCGTCGTCCGAGCGGTGCGGCGGCTTGCGGTTCGGGGGATGCCGGGCACGGTTCGTGCTGTTGAATGGTCCGATTTTTTAACACAAAGGAAGAAAGTCAGCCACGAAGCACACAAAGGGTTCTTTGCTTTGCACCAATGGCCCGGGGGCATCAATGCGCGGAAGCGCCAGTGTCTGGCCGTAATCGGCTTTGGAAACGAGCCTATCGGGAATCTCGTGTCAGAGATCATAGTGAAGCCCGCTTTGGGCTTGGAGGGACCCCAAGACCACGAATCTTCTTTGTGTGCTTCGTGGCTGACTTTCTTCCTTTGTGTTAAAAATCAGCCCGCTACCGCGGCACGAACCAAACCGGCACACTCCGGGAAACCAGGCCGCCGGGCAAGCCGAGGCTCGACGAACGGCTCTCCTTCCGCCACGAAGGGCATAAATACTGAAAGCGGCCCTTCTGGCTGCTGAAACCGGAAGGAAGACACCATGCCCCGATTGACCACGGCCGAGGCCGTCATCGAATCCCTTTTGGCGCACGGGATCGACACCCTGTTCGCCCTACCGGGCGTCCATAACGACCACCTGTTCGACGCCGCGCACAAGGCTTCCGACCGCATCCGGGTCATTCACCCGCGCCACGAGCAGACCGCCGCCTACATGGCGCTTGGCGCCGCGCTCGTCACCGGCAAGCCGCAGGCTTTCGCCGTCGTGCCGGGGCCGGGCATCCTGAACGCCTCGGCCGCGCTGCTGCTGGCCTATGGCATGGGCGCGCCGGTCATCGCCCTGGCAGGCCAGATCCCGTCCTTCGCCATCGACCACGGCCACGGCCACCTGCACGAGATCCATGACCAGATCGGCCTGCTGCGCCACATCGTCAAACAGGGCGAACGGATACGATCGCCGCAGGAGGCGTCTGCCCGCGTGGCGCAGGCGATCGGCGTCGCCACTTCCGGCCGGACCGGTCCCGTGGCGCTGGAATGCGCCATCGATACCTGGGGCGAGGCGGCCGAGGTGTCACTGACCCCTCCCATCGAACAGACCCCGCCCTGCGCCGATCCCACCGCCATCGCCGCGGCGGCCGATCTGCTGGCGAAAGCACGCCGTCCGCTGATCATCGTCGGCGGTGGCGCCCTTGGGGCCGGCCCCGAAGTCCAGGCGGTCGCCGAAATGCTGCACGCGCCGGTCTCGTCCTTCCGGCGGGGCAGGGGAGCGATCCCCACCAGTCATCCGCTCGCCGTGTCCTTCACCGAGGGCCATGCTTTGTGGAAGACCGCCGATGCCGTCCTGGCCATCGGCACGCGCTTGTATTGGCAGCAGAGCAACTGGGGTGTGGATGACAAGCTGCCGGTCATCCGTCTGGATATCGACCCCGATGAGATCGCCCGCTTCCGCCGCCCTGCTTGCGGCCTGCTCGGTGATGCGGCGGTGACCCTGCGCGCCCTCGCCGCCGAACTGGCCACCCGGAAGGCTGTCTGGCAACCCAATCCCGAGCTGCCAGCGATCCGCGCCGCGTTCGTCGATCGGCTGGCTCGGCACGAACCGCCGATGGGGTTCGTGCGGGCGATCCGTGCCGCGTTGCCGGAGGATGGCATTTATGTCGAGGACGTCACGCAGGTCGGCTTCGCCAGCCGCCTCGCGTTGCCGGTCAATGCACCGCGCACATACCTGTCGCCCGGCTACCAGGATACCCTCGGCTGGGGCTACGGCACCGCGCTTGGCGCCCAGGCCGCCGCGCCCGGGCGAAAGGTGGTGCTGGCGACCGGGGATGGCGGCTTCATGTTCCAGGCCACCGAACTCGCGACGGCGATGCACCACAAGCTGCCGGTCGTCGCGGTGGTGTTCGACGACGGCGCGTTCGGCAATGTCCGGCGCATCCAGGCGCAGCAATACGGCAACCGCCTGATCGCCAGCGACCTGACCAACCCCGACTTCGTCAAATTCGCCGAGAGCTTCGGCATGGCGGCATTCCGGGCGACGTCGCCGGATGAACTGGAGGACGCGTTGCGGCGGGCTTTCGCGCTGAACGCCCCGGCCCTGGTGCATGTGCCGGTTGGGGAGATGCCCAGTCCTTGGGATATGATCCTGCTGCCCCGGGTTCGCGGGCCGGAGGGGCGGCCGCCGCTGCCATAGGAGACGTCCGATGGCCGGCGCGGGCAGGGGCTGGTGCTGGCTTTTCCAGGAGCCGCCGGCGGCAGTGAACGCGGCGATGGTCAGGTTCGTACGCGGGCCGTAGGCCGGCCAACCTCGGGCGTCATGGCCGGCGCGAGCCGTCCGGCCATGACGCAAATCGAAGCGGCGCCGTTACGCCAGAGCCAACTCCTTGTACCCCGCCGCCGCTGCCTCGTCGCACCGTGCGCGATAGGCCGGGGCGCTGCCGCTGTAGCGGTTGACGATGCGGACCTGCTTGCCCTCCACATTGGAGTTCACGCCAGTCATCCAGGAATTGACTTCGTTCGACAGAAGACCCTCGCCCAGCGACTTGACGTGATCGGTCCAGTCCGTCACCCCGGCTTCCGTGGCCTCCAGGCGCGTCATGTCATGGTCCCGTGCATAGCGCACCAGATCCGTCACCCACTCGACATTGTATTCGATGCTGCGCGGAATATTGCCCAGCGCCATATGCGGCCCGATCAGCATCATCATGTTGGGGAAGCCGTTGACCATGACGCCGAGATACGTTTCGGGTCCGTACTTCCACCTGTCCTTCAGTCGCTGGCCGTCCACGCCGCGAATGTCGATCCTGTCGAAACTGCCGGTGACGGCATCGAAGCCGGTTGCGTAGATGATAATGTCGAATTCGTATTCGGCATCGCTGGTCTTGATGCCGTTCGGCGTGATCCGCTCGATCGGCGTTTCCGAGATGTCCACCAGTTTCACGTTCTTCTGGTTGTAGACCTCGTAATACCTGGTTTCCAGCGGCACGCGTCTTGTGCCGAAGCCGTGGTTCTTCGGAATCAGCTTCTCCGCCACCTTGGGGTCCTTGACCCGCTGGCGGATTTTCCGGGCGACGAAGTCTGAAATCGCCGCGTTCGCCTCCCGGTTAGTCAGCATGTCGCGGAAATTGCCCTGCCAGATGCCGAAGCCAGGCGAGGCATACAGTTTCTCCCAGAATGCCTCTCGCTCCTGATCCGAGACCTCGAACGTGCCGCGCGGGTCCGGCGTATGCAGGAAGCAGGCGAAGGTTTCCTGGCAGCGCTGGAACATCTCCGGATAGCCTGCCCTGATCTCCGCCATTTCCTCGGCGCTGATCTTGCCGTTGTGCAGCGGCGCGCACCAGTTCGGCGTGCGCTGGAACACGGTCAGTTGGCCGGCGGTCTTGGCGACTTCCTGGATCGTCTGCACGCCGGTGGCGCCGGTGCCGATCACCGCGATCCGCTTGCCCTCGAAGGTGACGGGCTCATGCGGCCACCGCGCGGTGTGGAACGACTGGCCCTTGAACGTATCAACCCCCTCGATCCTCGGCATCGTCGGCGCCGAGAGCGGGCCGACGGCGGTGATCAGAAGGCGCGAGTTGAAGCGGCTGCCGTCCTCCAGCGTTACGTCCCAGCTTCTTGTCGCTTCCTGGTAATGCGCCGACGCCACGCGGCTGCGGAACTGAATGTCCTTGCGCAGGTCGAACTTGTCAGCGACATGGTTCAGGTATCGCAGGGTTTCCGGCTGGCCCGCGAAGTGTTCCGACCAATCCCATTCCTGTAACAATTCATCCGAGAATGAATAGCTGTACGAATAACTCTCGGAGTCGAAGCGCGCCCCGGGATAGCGGTTCCAGTACCAGGTGCCGCCGACGCCGGTGCCGGCTTCAAGCACCCGGACGTTCATTCCAAGCTCCCGCAGGCGGTAGAGCTGGTACATGCCGGAAATACCTGCGCCAATGATGATCGCGTCGTAATTGGTCTCAGCGGATGTCGGTCGTGGGGCTGCCACTGTCTATCACTCCCGTCTTGGATGCGCTTGACGCGCGGTTTGGGGTATAAATTCTTGGAACAGTGAAAATCCTCATAATGAGAGATTTTTATGGGGTCAAGGTAAAGTCGGCGGAATCCCGTTCAAAGCAATTTATTGTGTTTCTCATATCGCGGGAATTTGGCTATTGTAGCTCAGCGCAACATCCGCCTGAGCCCGGGCTTTCGTCATGCTTCGCGCGGCAAACCGGGTTCCATCCGGCAAGGTCAAGGTAATGGATCAGAGCACCCTTCCCGAGATTGGCCGAGCGGCGAAGGGTGATACGAGCATCACCCGCGTGCTTGGCATTCTGGATCTGTTTACGCCGGACACTTCGGTGTGGACGGTTGATATGCTCGTGGAGCAGTTGAAGCTCGGGCGGGCCACAGTTTACCGGTATGTCCGCGCGCTGTGCGATGCGGGGTTCCTGGTGTCGGTGGCGGGGGCTGGGTATGTCCTGGGGCCTCGGTTCATCGAGTTCGACCGCAGCATCCGGTTGGCGGACCCGCTGCTCCAGATCGTCCCGCCGGTGATGGCGGAGCTGCGGGATGTCGTGAACGGCGGGCAGTTGCTGTGCGCGTTCTACGGGCTGCGCGTACTGAGCGTGCTACAGGACAAGACCGATCCCAACATTACCATGAGCATGGAGCGGGGGCGGCCGTTTCCTCTGTTCCAGGGGTCTCCGTCGCGGGTGATCCTGGCGCATCTGCCAACCTACCAATTGCGCAATCTGGCGCTGAACCATCAGCGGGAGATTGCGGCGGCGGGACTTGGGGACAACTGGGCCGCGTTCCGGGACGGGATGCGGGCGATCCGTCGCACCGGTTATCTGGTGGCGAGCGACATCGACAAGGCGCTTGTCGGCATTTCGGCGCCGATTTTCCATGCGCCCGGGGCGGTTGCCGCGAGCCTTTGCCTGGTGCGGAGGAAGGAGAATGTGATCGAGGCAGATGCCGCGTTTCTCGGGCGGCTGGCGGTGGATGCGTGCCAGCGGATTTCGGCCGAGCTTCAGGCGTTTCGGCCGGGAAACGCGGATGCGGCGGGGCCGGCGTTTCCTGTTTCGCGGGTGCGGTGAGGTGTGATGCGTATGCCGGCTAGAACTTATACCAGCCGGCATTGACCCCGACTCACTATCCTCGTCGTGGCCCGGACGGTCGCCCCCGGCGTGTGAGGTACGTTCAAAATTGCCCCGTTGGCACCCTCCTTAGGGACCGGCCTTAGGGGCCGGTGGTCCTGGTCTCCGACGAAACTACCGTCTGCCCCATTGCCGGCACCGGTGTAGCGCTCTTGCGCATCGCTGCCACTTGTTCAGCCGTGGCCGGCTGGCCGCGATTTCCCCAGCTTGTTTGAATGAAGCTCACGACATCCGCGATGCTTTGGTCCGTCAGAATATCGGCATAGGGCGCCATGACGAAGGCGGAAGGCGCGGTCATCGTTGCCGGCATGCGGCTACCCGAGAGAACGATGTGGATCGCGGAAGTGGGGTCCCCGCTCTGCAGCGCCGGGTTGCCGGCCAAAGCGGGAAATACCCGGTTGTAGCCCTTGCCGTCCGTCCGGTGGCAGGCGGCGCACCGGTCAACATAGACCTGTGCGCCACGGACGCTGGCATCCCCATTGAACAGCGCTTTCGAGATCGTATCGTTGTAGGTGTAGGGCTGGATGTTTCCGTCCCTCGGAGGCAGCGACTTGAGATAGGCGGCGATGCTATGGAGATCGGGATCCGAGAGATACTCCATCGAGTGAACCACGACGTCGTTCATCGCGCCGAAAGTCGCGGTGCGGCTGTTTCGGCCGGTCTTCAGGAACGCCACGATGTCATCCTCGCTCCAGCTCCCAAGCCCGACATCTGGCTCGTTGCGCAGGCTTGGCGCCAGCCACCCGTCGATCGGCCCGCCGCCGGAGAGATAAAGGTCCCCGTCCGCTTTGGTCAGCGCGCGTTCCTGCATCCCAAGGCCCCGCGGGGTGTGGCAAGCGCCGCAATGCCCCGCGCCTTCCACCAGATAGGCGCCACGGGCGATCTTGTCGGCCGTGGCGCTGTCCTCGACTGCCGGTGTCGCCCGCTGTGCCGCCGCGACATTGGGTGCGAATGTCCAGCGCCAGAACGTCAGCGGCCAACGCATGGACAGCGGCCAGGGGATGTCACTGGCGCGGTTCTCGGCCTCGACGGGTTGTACCCCGTGCATGAAATAAGCGTAGAGCGCCTTCATGTCGGCATCATTCATGCGCGCGTAGGAGGGGTACGGCATGGCCGGGTAGACGGTGCCGTTGTCCTTCGTGACACCGGTTCGCATCAGCCTCGCGAAGTCGTCATAGCTCCAGCCGCCGATTCCGGTCTTCGGATCCGGCGTGATGTTGGTCGAGTAGATCGTCCCGATCGGCGTTTCCATCGGCAAGCCACCGGCGAAGGGTTTCCCGCCCGGCGCGGTATGGCAGGCTACGCAGTCGCCGGCGCGGGCGATGTATTCGCCCTGGGCCACGAGTGCCGGATCGGCGCCATCCCGATTCTGCGCGATGGCCGGTGGCGTAAGGGTGACAGTAAAGCCCAGACAAAGAGCCGCGACGAAATTCCGGGTTGGAATGGCCTGGGTGGTCATGCGCGCACCAGCGGTCCGGGATTCTTGAGATATTGTTCGCGGATCGCCTTGGCCGACCAATAGGTGAGCGCCGCGACCGTTCCGGTCGGATTGTATCCGAGCCCCTGCGGGAAAGCGGACGAGCCGACGACGAACAGGTTCGAAACGTCCCAGCTCTGCAGATAGCGATTCACGGCGCTCGTCGCCGGGTTGTCGCCCATGATGACGCCGCCGCCCATATGGGTTGTCTGGTAGTGCCGGCTGTCGAACTGCTCGCCGAAATTCTTGACGGACACCTTGATCGCCTTGGGGTTCATCGCCTCCGCGATCTTCTGCATCTTTCCGACGGCATAGCGGATCATCTTGATGTCATTCTCGTGCCAGTCGAACGTCAGGCGCAACAGGGGGCGGCCGAGATAGTCCGTGTACTCCGGATCGAGATCGAGATAACAATCCCGGAACGGCATGTTCGTTCCATGAGCATTCATCGAGAGCACGTGGGTGTACGTGTCCTTGACGGCCTTCTTCCACGCCGATCCCCAGGCCGGCGTACCAGAGGGAAGACCAACCCCCGAGATCGGCTTGGACCCCGACTGATTGACCCACAGCGGAGACCCGCCGACGAAGCCAAGCGGACCATGGTCGAAATGATCGGCATTGAAGTCGTCGCAGGCGACGCCATTGCCGCCGGCACCGATAAATGGGTTCGTATATTTGTCGTTATCAAAAAAGACCGAGACGCTGTTCTCGTTCTGGTAGCAGAAATTCTTGCCGATCGTGCCCTGGCCGGTCTTCGGATCGTAGGGCGTGCCGATCTTCGAGACGAGCATCATATGGGCGTTGTTGTACGCGAAGGTGCCCAGGATCACGAGGTCCGCCGGCTGCGTGACCCGGTTGCCCTGACTATCCACATACAGAACACCGGTCGCTTTCTTGCCGGTGCTGTCGGTCTGGATCTCGACGACGTTGCATTCGGCACGAAGCTCGAAATGCGGGACCAGCCGGAGGGCCGGCAGGATATTCACGTTCGGCGAAGCCTTCGAATAATTGTAGCAGGCATAGCCCGAGCAGAAGCCGCAGAACGTGCAGGGTGCCATCTGGCAGCCATAGGGGTTGGTATAGGGCGCGGACGCATTCGCCGAGGGAATGCTGAAGGGGTGATAGCCGACCTCTGCCGCGGCCTTGCGGAACAGCTCGGCCGAATAGGTGTTCCGCATTGGCGGCAACGGGAACTCGCTTGATCTGTCCGCATCGAACGGGTTGCCCGCTCCGACGACCTTGCCGTTGACCTTGTAAGCCTGGCCCGCGGTTCCGAAGACCTTCTCGGCGAAGTCGAAATGCGGCTCCAGCTCCTCATAGGTGACGCCCCAGTCCTGGAGTGTCATGTCCTCGGGAATGAAGTTCTTGCCGTAGCGTTCTTCGTAGTGGCTGCGTATGCGGAGTTCCTCGGGTGTTATCCGCCAGTGGCAACCCGACCAGTGCAGACCGGCGCCACCGACGCCGGTGCCCGGAAGAAACGCCGCGAGCTGGCGGTACGGTGCCGCCTGGTCGTCAGGCTTGTGGCGAATCGTCAGCGTGCTCTTGGACATATCCTGGAACAGGGCGTGACGGCTGTTCTGCGTTAATTCGTCGATCGACTTCGGGTATGCGCCTTCCGGATAGGTATCGCGGTTGGGCCCCCGTTCGAGCGCCACCACCTTGAGGCCGGCCTCGGTGAGTTCCTTGGCCATGATCGCGCCGGTCCAGCCGAAGCCGATGATCACGGCATCGACTGACTTCATCTTAATATCTGCCATGTTCAGGCTCCGAGGTCTTTGATCGAGACCGGGCCAAAGGGATATTTCGCCCCGTAGCGGTCCACCCAGTCGGTGAAGTCGGCGCGCGCACCGGGGAAGCCGATCATCTTCCACGCCGCCATATCGCGATTGCCGCCATGTATGGGATCGCTGAAATAGCCTTCCTGGGTATTCTTAAGAAATTCCCCGAACAGCGTTTGGGCGGGAACCGGCGAAAGTTTCAGCTCGCCTTCCTGCAGGCGCGTGATGGCCTGATCGCGGCCGGCGGGATCGAGATCCACGAAGCGCTTGCCGAAGGCTTCCCGGATCGCCTGATCCGCTGCCGGGATGCCCTTGCGGTAGATGTCGCGCGGCGTGAACTCAAGCTGGTAGCCGAGTGTCGCGGGGGCGGGCCTGAATGGCCCGTGCATGTACCATAGCTTCCCGTAACCGTAAGGTTGGCCCATCTGCCGGTCGATGAAGGCGGGGACATCGAGTTCGACGGCACCTGGCCCCTCCGCGTCGGAGGGAATGAGCCGGTCAACGAAGGCGACGACGAACGCCCATTCGTCCGGTGTGAAGAAGGTTGGGGTGTAGGGGAGCATTGTCCCTGGGTTCGCTGCCAGGGCCGGCCGCTGCAAGCCGCCGGTCAGCGCCACCGCCGGCACGAAAGCCGCTGTCCCCAGCAAGAACGAACGACGCGACGGGACCGAGGTTGAAAGCGGCATCTGACACTCCTTCAATCCACGGATCGAAAAATGGTTTCATCAGTGCTTTTAGGCATCGGTCGTTCAGCATGTCAATTTAAGGGCCGTTGCCTTTCGAAGGGGACGGCACGCGTAAAACGCATTGATGTTTGAATTGACAGCGTGTTCGGCGCGGGTGCGTTCGATTCTACCAGATGGTATCTCGAGGGATTTCAACAATCCGTGAAGCGGTAATGCGACTTGGCGGGATTCAACGAGATTTTAATGACTGTCTGGCACGCGGTATCGTCATGACGGCGTTCAGTTATTTTCGATGTTCGTTGCGGCGAGCGCATGGCCGGGTTGCGCCATGCCGAAGAACTAGGCTCCTTCCGCGGGGCCATTGGTTCGTATAGTTGTCCGCAGCGCCCTATCTTTGCATCTGCATGACCTGAGACATCGGCATCAGGTTCGCATTGAGGTGGGCCATGATCCACACGGAGCCGATGAAAACCAGTGCGACGAGCAACACGCCGAATGCCAGCGCCAGAATATTGTTCGCGCTGTCGGGGCTGGTCGAGATATGCAAGAAGAAGACAAGATGAACGCCCATCTGTGCGATCGCCAGAACGATCAGCGCGACCGGAATCCCCGCCCCCCAGATCAGCTGTGATCCGGCTACATAGAATGAGGCGACAGTAAGTCCTGACGCGAAAACAAGGCCGAGCACATAGCCGAATATACCCTGCGCTATATCGTAACCGTCTACCTGCTCTTCGCCAGGGACAAGGTCATGCGTGTCGTCATGCGCTTCGGGATAGTTCGCCATCACCCGGCTCCCATGAGGTAGACGATCGTGAAAAGGGCTACCCAGATAATGTCAAGCGCATGCCAGAAGAGGGTAAAGCAGAGCAGCCGCCGCATTATGTACCCCTGGAACCCCTTGGCCCATATCTGCGCCATCATTGTCCCGAGCCAGAGCAGGCCCACGCTTATGTGCGTGCCGTGGAGCCCTACAAGCGAGAAAAACGCGGTCAGGAACGCGCTGCGCGTTGGGCCGGCACCCTGCGCGACCAGGAGGGCGAACTCGTGCAATTCGAGGTAGAGGAATGCAGCGCCGAGAACGCCGGTGACGAGCAGCGAAATTTGCGTCCACAGTTGATTGCGCACCGCCGCTGCTATCGATGCCATGCCGCCGGCGAAGCTGGAGGCGAGCAGACACCCGGTTTCCACGCCCACATTGGTCAGGTTGAATAACTGGCGCCCTGTCGGGCCACCTGCCGTTGCATTCGCCAATACCGCATAGGCGGCGAAGAAGGCAGAGAACATGATGATGTCGCTGAGGAGATAAATCCAGAACCCGAAGCCGACGATGACGCGCTTCGACGCAGGTCCGCCTTCTCCATGCCCCGTCGGCTCGCCGCCGGGGCGATGACCATACCCGTGGTGACCGACCCTGTTGGGATCGTTCCAAGCCGGGGCGCCCAGTGCAGTCTCGGCCGTGCTCATGTCGGCGCCTTCAGAGTGGGAAGAACCGCGAGACGGGCCTGGCGGCGTGCCCGGTCAACCTTGGCAACCTCCGCGGCCGAGATCTCGTACTCGTGCACGTCGCGCCAGGCGAACACAACGAAGGTTGCGAATGCACCGACCAGGCCGAGCACGACCAGCCACCATATGTGCCAGATCAGAGAGAAACCGGTGACAGTCGCGAAGAAGGCGGTGACGAAGCCAGTGGGACTGTTACGGGGCATCTCGATGGCATGATAATCCGGCTCAGCAACCATCTGCTGCGTCTCGATCGCCCGCTGCTTTATCCCCCAATAGGCTTCTTCGCCTTCTACGTTCGGCAGGACCGCGAAGTTGAAGGCCGGAGGCGGTGAGGGCGTTGCCCATTCAAGCGAGCGACCATCCCAAGGATCGCCCATGACATCGATCCGCTGGTCCCGCGTACGGATTGACACGACGAGTTGGGCGACCTGAAAGCCGATGCCGCACATGATAAGGACCGCGCCGACCATCGCAAGAAGGAGCCACGGACGCCAGGCCGCGACGTCATAATGCTGCATTCGCCGCGTCATGCCGAGGAGACCCACCGCGTACAGCGGCATAAAGGCCAGGTAGAAGCCGAAGAACCAGCACCAGAAGGCCGCCTTGCCGAGCCGCTCATCCAGCGTGAATCCGAACGCCTTCGGAAACCAGTAGGTGTAGCCGGCGAAGACCCCGAACAGAACGCCGCCGATGATGACGTTGTGGAAGTGGGCGATGAGAAACAGGCTGTTGTGGATTAAGAAATCGGCTGGTGGGATGGCGAAGAGAACGCCTGTCATGCCGCCGATCGTGAACGTGATCATGAAGCCGATCGACCAGAGCATCGGAACCTCGAACCGGACACGGCCGCCATACATTGTGAACAGCCAGTTAAAGAGCTTCACGCCGGTCGGCACCGAAATGATCATCGACGCGATCCCGAAGACCGCGTTGACGTCGCCTCCCGCCCCCATCGTGAAGAAATGGTGCAACCAGACAAGGAGGGAGAGGATGCAGATCGCCATCGTGGCGGCCACCATCGAGCGGTAGCCGAACAGCGGCTTGTGCGAAAAGGTGGAGACCACCTCTGAGAAGACGCCGAACGCCGGCAGAATAAGGATATAGACTTCCGGATGCCCCCAAATCCAGATGAGGTTCACGTACATCATCACATTGCCGCCGGCCTCGTTCGTGAAAAAGTGGAAGCCGAGATAGCGGTCGAGCAGCAGCATCCCGAGCGTCGCGGTAAGGACGGGGAAGACGGCGACGATCATCAGATTGGCGGCGAGCGACGTCCAGCAGAAGACCGGCATGCGCAGATAGCTCATGCCCGGCGCCCGCATCTTCAGTATGGTCGTGGCGAGGTTTATGCCTCCTGTCAGGGTGCCCACGCCCGCAATCTCCAGCGACCAAAGATAGTAATCGACTCCGACGCCAGGCGAATATTTCAGCTCCGACAACGGAGGATAGGCAAGCCATCCCGTGCGCGAGAATTCTCCGACGACAAGCGATATGTTGACCAGCAGCACGCCGGTGGCCGTCAGCCAGAAGCTGACCGAGTTCAAAGTCGGGAATGCAACGTCGCGTACGCCGAGCTGCAGTGGCACGACAAAGTTCATCAGTCCGATGACAAACGGCATCGCCACGAAGAAGATCATGATGGTGCCGTGGGCGGAAAAGATTTGATTGTAATGCTCCGGCGGCAGGTAGCCCTCGGAGTGGAATGCCAAGGCCTGCTGCGCACGCATCATGATGGCGTCGGCGAAGCCGCGAATAAGCATCACCAGCGCGAGCACGCAGTACATGACCCCGATCCGCTTGTGGTCAACGGAGGTGATCCACTCGCTCCAGAGATAAGGAGTGTAACCTCTTCTCCAAACCCAGAACAGAACGCCCAGAATAACAACCGCTACCACAACCGATGTTAACATCGGAATTGGCTGATCGAACGGGATCGCGTCCCAGCTAAGCTTTCCAAGCATTTCAGCGCCTCGTCCGCGGTGACACCGTCGCATTCAGCTTTTCGACATCGGGTCCGGGACCCGGGGGCAGTACCTGCGTGACAACCGCGTTGAACAATTGAGGCTGCACGGTGCTGTAGGTAAACGGCTGCACGTTCTCGCTCTGCTGCGCGAGCCGGCCATAGCCTTGTGAATCCAACACCGGACCGGAGGAGCGGCGAACCGAGGCAATCCAGCCGTCGAACTCGCTGACCGGCACGGCGCGCACTTCGAATGCCATGCCGGAGAAACCGTCGCCGCTTATGTTCGTGGACAGACCATGAAACACGCCCGGCTCGTCGGCCTTTAGATTAAGTTGAGTCTCCATGCCGTTCATCGTGTAGATCATGGTGCCGAGCTGCGGGATGAAGAAGGCGTTCATCACGCTTGCTGAAGTCAATGAGAAATGGACAGGAACGTTTGCCGGTACGATGAGCTGGTTAACGCTCGCCACGCCCTGTTCCGGATAGATGAATAGCCATTTCCAATCGAGAGAGACGACCTGAACCTCCAGCGGCTTGGTTTCCCCGGGAAGGGGGCGGGCTGGATCGAGATCATGCGAACTTATCCAGGTGATACCACCGAGGAACATGATCATGAGCACGGGTATCGCCCAGACGACAAACTCGACACGACCCGAATATGCCCAATCGGGGAGATAGCGCGCCTTGGTGTTGGAAGCACGGAACCACCACGCAACCCCTAGCGTCGCGAGGATGACCGGCACGACGATCATCATCATTATCCAGAAGGCGTCGAGGAAGAGCAGTCGCTCGGCAGCCCCGACTGGGCCTTTGGGATCCAGAACGCCATCTGCACAACCGCCGAGTATTAGACAAATACCGCCGAGTAGTAGGCAGATGAGGACCAGGAATTGGGAGGGAACCACGCGCTTCGCGTGACCGCCGGGTTGCTGCATCTGGCCTTGGCGCGGACTTTCCGATGTCCTTCGACAAAAGCCCGCATTGCCAGTCGGACGGACCACCTGGGTTTACTCTCGACCGCCGTCTGGCGAGGACTGCACTTGGACGAGGTTTTCGACAGGCGGGTCAAGGCGCATTTGATCTGCTCCCTAATTTTCCGTAACGCAGCAGTAGCCCCCGCGCTCGTGGGTGGTCAACGGCGTCGTCGCGGATGTGATGAAAAAGTGAGAGACTTAATCTCCGACTCTTTCAGCGGTTTATGGTCGGCATTGGAGTGCGGATGGAAACCAAGGCGTCGTCTGGCAAGGCGGTAGAGGCGATACTGCTGCTTGCTCCGAACGTCCTTGGAAATTCCCTTGTGAGCGATTGTAACGGACGGGCGTTTGGCTTTTTGCCGCGCGTGCTCCTTCAAGATTCCGTCATCCGGCGCGGTCGAGCGTCGAGCGTGGCTGGCCGTGAACCGGGGCTTGCCAAACGGGAGCGCGCGGGAGTACATCTACTTAAAGCGGCGCGTGGGCATCAGACTTCGGCCGTGATTACTTGTACTATGTCTTGACCATAACCGTCCCGAGGTTCTCATGAGGCCGCCGCTCGCTATCGCCACTCTCGGCACGTTCCTGACTCTCTCATATCTCTCTCCGGCGGCTCAGGCCGCGACCATGGTTTATGTCGCTAACGCGGATAGCCGGGAGATTGGCGTACTGACGCTCGATGAGTCGAACGGGCACCTACACCCGATTGAGCGCGTCAAAGTCACTGGCGCGGTCTTTCCGTTGGCATTCAGTCCTGACCACCGCTTTCTCTATGCCGGTCTCCGTTCCGAGCCTTACAGTGTCACCACTTTCGCGGTCAATCAGACCAATGGAGCGCTGACCTCGCTCTCGACTGTGCCGCTGCCAGACAACATGGCTTACATCTCGACCGACCGCACTGGACGGTTCCTGTTCGGCGCCTCGTATTTCGGTGACAAGGTTTCGGTGAACCCGATCGGCCAACAGGGCTTCGTGCAGCCTCGTCCGGTGCAGGTGATCCCGACACGGCCAAAGGCCCACGCCATTCTCGTGGATCCGTCGAATAGCTGGGTTTTTGCCACCAATCTTGGTGGCGATATCATCCTGCAATACAAGTTCGATGCGGTCACCGGCATGCTTACGCCCAACACGCCGCCGTTCATTGAGACGGCAAAGGGCAAGGGGCCGCGCTTCTTCGTATTCCATCCGGGTGGACGGTTCGTATATGCCACCGACGAACTCGGCAACGCCGTCGATACCTATAGCTTCAACGCGGCGAACGGGACGCTGGCCCTTGCCAGCTCGGCAAAAGTCGCGCCGGATGATGTGAAGGGCACGCCCGCGCCGGCCGACCTCCATATCACCCCGGACGGCCGCTTCCTTTATGCCTCAGAGCGGACGTCGAACACCCTTGCCGGATATAAAGTCGATGTCGAAACGGGCGCGCTGACCCTGATCGGACACACGCCAACCGAGGCGAAGCCGCGTGGCTTCGCCATAGATCCGCGCGGGCACTACCTGCTTGCGGTCGGGGAGGTTTCGAACGCAATGACCAGCTACGCCATCAACCAGGAGACCGGGGCGCTCGCACCGGTTTTCCACTTACCGATGGGTAAAGATCCCAACTGGGTAGAAATCGTGGACATTCCGTAAGTATTTCACGCAGGCGGCCCGGCGAATCCGCGTTGACACGGCGCCGGACGCTGCCTTACGAGAACGGTTACAAGACTACTGGATGAGCACTTTGCTATGACTTGTTGCGGACTCGATGCTGATCGGGACTGGAGGCTTTCATGAAAGCGGTAACCCGCCCATGGCTGGCTGACCTGGTTATGAGCAACAATCAAGAGTCAGACGATTGTAATGACCCTTGCAGAAGAGCGGATTTGCGCGATCCTGTACGGCGGGCGTTGCTGGCGACGGCGCTGGCTGCATATGCAAGCACGTCGGTCCGCTGGGCAAGCGCCGCACCGGCCGGCGATCGCGGGCAGGATGCATTCCTCGCTGCCTCCAAATTCCTGACGGGGCGCTCTTCCCTGGATCCCCAACAGGCCGCGCGTCTCTACGACGCTCTCACCTCGGCCGATCCTCAGTTTTCCGCCGGCGTGCAGGCACTGACTGCGCTGATCGATCAGCAAAAGGTTGACCCGCTCAACTTGCAGCAGATGCTCGATGGCCAGCACGCCGCGTTTGCGGCCCTGCCGAAAAAAATCGCGACCGCCTGGTATATTGGCGTCGTCGGCGACGACGAGAACGCGAAGGCCGTAACGTTCGAAACCAGCCTGATGAGTGTCATTACCAGCGACTACTTGAAGCCGCCCAGCTACTGCTACGGCGCTTACGGCAGTTGGGTTGGCAAGCCGACCGGGGGAGCATAGATGCCTGATCAACTTTCGGCCGATGTTGTCGTAATCGGCTCTGGAGTTTGCGGCTCATTGTCGGCGCTCCAACTGGCGAAGAGCGGCGCGTCCGTGCTGATCCTCGAAGCCGGCCCTCGCGTCGATCGCGGGCAGATCACGGCGAATTTCCGGAATTCGCCGCGCAAGAACGATTTCATGTCGCCCTATCCGTTTTCGCCATGGGCACCACAGCCGGACTTCCATCCCAAGGACAATGGCTATCTCGTGCAGGCCGGGCCATATCCGTATCCCGCCGAGTATATCCGTGTCGTCGGAGGAACGACGTGGCATTGGGCCGCGCATGCGTGGCGTGTTGTTCCGAACGATATGAAGATCAAGACGCTGTATGGCGTGGGGCGCGACTGGCCTATCTCCTACGATGACCTGGAGCCGTACTATTACGAGGGCGAAGTCATCATGGGGGTGTCCGGCGCGCCGAACACCGGCTCTCCGCGGACCAAACCCTTCCCGATGGAACCCGTCGCGGAACCGTGGGCGATGCGGCGGTTTCGGGAACGGCTCGCGACGGGTGGCTACGAGGTCGTCAGCAACACGACGGCGCGCAACAGCCGGACTTACGACGGCCGCCCGGCGTGCTGCGGCAACAACAACTGCCAGCCGATCTGCCCGATCGGCGCACAATTTGACGGCGGTATCGCGGCCGGTATGGCGGAAGCGGCCGGCGCCAAGATCTTGCCAAACTCGGTCGTCTATCGGATCGAGCATGATGAGCGCGGGCGCATCGCGGCAGTGCACTTCTACGATCCGGACAAGCACTCGACGCGCGTAACCGGTAAGATCTTCATCCTTGCGGCGAACGGCATCGAAAGTCCGAAGCTGCTGCTGATGTCAGCCAGCGACAAGTATCCACGTGGTATCGCGAACAGTTCGGACACGGTCGGCCGTAACCTGATGGACCACCCGAGCAG
>JARLIN010000224.1 GCA_031291715.1 Rhodopila sp.
CACGGCTTTCCTTCAACGCGCGCCGGTTCTGTTCGGCGGAGCGATTCAGCGCGACGGCGTTGCCGCGCAGGCGCAGCGTCATGGACAGCGAGAGGTTGTCGGCCATCGACAGGCTGAGCGAGCCCAGCGCCGCGAGGCCGAAGCCGATGATCTGGGCGATGGCCACAAGGTCGGCCTGGTTGCGGGCTTGATAGGCGTTCACCGTCTCGATCGCCGCCAGGCGGGCGAAGCCGATTTCGCAGGCGCTGACACCAAGGAACATCGGCGCGAGGAAGGCGACGATGAGGTTGCTCAGGATGTCGGTGGGGTGGAGGGGAAGGTCTGAACCGGTCGTTACTTCGATGGAGATCGTGGTCTCGGTCATGCCGCTGCGCTCTGGATGCGATGCGGGATCTTCTACCTCAGGTTGTAAGGTTTGTCAAGAAATGTTTCCTACATTGGCGGAGACTTGTGCGGGGCAGATGAAAGCATTTCCAGGCGGATTGCGCGGACCAAGCGCGGATTGCTCGGAAACGCTGGGTCGAAGCCGATCAGTTTAACGGTACACTTGCTCCAGCGGCTCTTGGAAGGGGTGCAGCACTGAATACGGTTTCGCCCGCGGGAACCCAGGGGGGGCGCTTGGCCCAGGGATAGCCTGCCCGCGCCTTGGCATGCCCGTAGTCGTACAGGGCACGCATGAACACTGGATCGAAATCTTCCTTCGGCTCAAACGTGAAATCTCGACCGATATAGGCGAGGTTATAATCCACGTGATCACGCATGGCCGTGAGATAGATCCTGATCACATCGTTCATTCCGCTCGTCTGGATCATTGTCGTGATAGCGTCTTGCGCAATGCTCATGGTCGACCGCTCGACAGTTGCCCAATCGGGGTCCAGACGGCTGTTGCGGATCAACCAGGCGCGAATGGGGCGTGGGTTCTTGCTGCGAAGTATCTCAGCGTGCGCCAGCGCCGGCGGGTAGAGAAACATCTGGGCTATCGCGCCGCCATCAACGTGCATCTCCTGATAGGGCTGGCCATTGACCTCGACATCGATAAGGACCGGGGGAAAGACCGCCGGGATGGCAGCCGATGCCAGCAGGATTTTACGAAAAAGATCCAGCGCATGCGGCTGGCCGCTAGCGGCGATCGCACCGATGTTCCAGATCACCGGGCGGCGCGCGTCGAGGTCCGTGGTGCCAATCAGAAGCAGGCGGCCTTTGGCATACTCGCGGGCGATCGCGGTCAGCATGTCCTGGTTCGCAAAGCGGGAGATCAGTCGCCAGAGAGGGGCGGTATCGGACATGGCGTCGTTCCAGATCGCCGCGGTGAAACCTCGCTTCTCGAACACATCGGCTGGCTTGATTCCGGTATAGACGGTGGTCAGCTGCGGGTCCCAGGCCGACCCGAGAAACGCGAACGGCGCCGTCAGGGCGCCGGTGCTGACGCCGGTGACCAGCTTGAACTCAGGGCGTGTGCCGGCCTCGGTCCAGCCCGTGAGCAGGCCGGCGCCGAAGGCCCCATCGGCACCCCCGCCGGAGACAGCCAGAATGTCCGTGTCGGGGAGGGGGCCGCTCTGGCCCTCTTGGGCGAGAGCCGCAATCTCCCGGTTCCGGGCAGCGAGTGTCTCCTGGGCCATCAGGTCGATCTGGGTGTCCGGGAAGTAGCGGGCATTCGGGATACCGGGGATCTGCGCGAGCGTCGTTTCGCTCTGCGGCACCGCTGTCAGGCGCTTCGGCGGGGAACAGCCGGTGAGTGCCAGCAAAATCGCGATTAGCAGGCCCATTGGCAGGCCCGGGCCATGCGCGCGCCACCGGACCGGGGAGCGATCTCGGGTTTTGGTAATCAAGACGCTTCCCCTCCCTGCGGGCTTCTTAGAGGCCATTCCGGTTGAGCCAAATCAATGATGCAGACGTCGGCACAATCCTACAAGAACTGTTAACTTTGACGGCCGCGGTGCCGAGGTTGCCGAAGGGGGCTGGGAGAGTATCTTGAACCAATAAACTGTCTGCGCCGCAGGCGCCGTAACAGGTGCAACGAGAATGAACTGATGCATTCAGCCCCACACAGAGGAAGCCATGGCCAAGCACGCCTCCGAAACACCTGTTACTCCTTTTCCCCTTCCCGGAACGCCGCCGGTGCCGTCACGGCATGCCCGCTCACCGGACGAGCTGATGGAGGCTGGCAAGCGTCTGCGCGATACCGTGCCGCGGACTTCGCACGGCGTCTGGAAGAAGCCCGCGGACCGCGCTGATCCCATCGCGCAATTGCAGGCCTCGGACCCCGAGCGGCTCCCCGAACTGTTACCGGTGCGCTACGGGCGGATGCTGGTCTCACCGTTCACCTTCTTCCGAGGCGCCGCCGGCGTAATGGCTGCCGATCTCGCCACCACCCCGGCCACCGGCCTGCACGTGCAAGCCTGTGGCGACTGCCACCTGCTCAACTTCGGCGGCTTCGCCACGCCCGAGCGCAACATCATCTTCGACATCAACGATTTCGACGAGACGCTGCCAGCACCCTGGGAATGGGATGTCAAACGCCTCGCCGCTTCGTTCGTGCTCGCCGCCCGCTCGACTGGCCTGAGCGATGGCGACGGACGCGACGCCGCCGTGGCGGCCACGCTCAGTTACCGCAAGCGGTTGGCGGAATACGCCAAGATGTCCCCGTTGGAGGTCTGGTATGCGAGGGTCGACGTCCAGGACTTCCTCAGCCTGGTGTCCGACCCCGCGCTCCAGAAGCAAGCGCGGCGGCGGATCGCCAAGGCGGCGGAGCGTTCCTCCGGCTCGGAGTTGGACTACCCGGAGCTCGCCGGCATGGTCGGTGGCCAGATCCACATCCGCGACGCGCCGCCCCTGATCTTCCATCCCGAGGCGGCGCGAGCGCCGGACTTCATGCCCACGCTCGAGACCCTGCTGGCTGACTACCGGGAGACATTGCCCGATGACCGGCGCGCGCTGCTCGACCGTTACCGGTTGGTGGACGCTGCGATCAAGGTGGTCGGCATCGGCAGCGTCGGGCGCAGATGCTGGATCGCATTGCTCATGTCGGCGGCCAACGACCCGCTGTTCCTGCAGTTCAAGGAGGCTCGCCAGTCGGTACTGGAACCCTATGCCGGCCGCAGCGCCTATCCGCACCACGGCCAGCGTGTGGTGATGGGCCAGCGGCTGATGCAGCCAGCGTCGGACGTGTTCCTCGGCTGGCTTGCCGGCCTCGAAGGTCGGCATCTCTACGCGCGCCAACTGCGCGACGCGAAGGTCAAACCGCTGATCGAGACGTTCGATGCCGAAGCTCTGCTGGTCTACGGCGAAGCCTGCGGCTGGGCGCTGGCGCGCAGCCACGCCAAGGCTGGTGACGCCTGGACGATCAGCGGCTATCTCGGCGGGAACGACCGCTTTGACATCGCGATGGGCCGCTTCGCCATGGCCTATGCCGACCAGGCGGAGGCTGACCACGCCGCGCTGAAGCGGGCGGTACGGGCAGGCAAAGTGCAAGTGTTGCAGGAGGCGTGAGTGGTTGAGCCAGCCCTCAACCGGAATCACGAACACCGGTGCGCCGCGACTTTGGTGCATATCCGCAATTTCGTCCGGAATGGCTCTTGGGCGATGTTTCTGTCGCTGCCCGTCATCGGCTGCTCGTCGATCGGGCCGGCTATCATACCGCGGGATCGTACCGATTATCTTTCATCCATCGCGGATTCCTGGAAAGAGCAAATCCTTCTCAACGTCGTCCGTATACGATATGGCGACGCCCCGTCCTTCCTTGATATCTCTTCTGTCATCAGCAACTACGCAATCGGGGGGCAGCTAGCCGCTGGTGGTATTTTCAATTCCAACCTTACCAGTGTCACTCCCTTCAATACCGCCACATTAAGTGGCGGCGTTGCCTATCAGGACCGCCCGACCATCTCCTACACCCCACTTGCGGGCGACAAGTTCACCAAGAGCTTGCTGCGACCGATCCCCCCTTCCGGGATCTTCCAGCTCATCCAGGCCGGCTACGCGGCAGACTTTGTTTTGCAAGTGACGGTACGATCCCTGAACGGCGTCAGGAACCAGAACATCTCGGGCGCCCAGGTTCAGCCCGCTGATCCCGCGTTCTATCCGCTCCTGGAGGCCTTTCGGCGGCTCCAGCTTTCCGGAATGGTCAGCTTAAGGCTGGAAAAACGCGGCACCGAGGAAGTTGGGATTCTGGTTTTAGCCGGTGACCGGACACCGCAAGTGAACCAGGACCTGACATTCGTGAGGGACACGCTCCATGTGAGGCCGGGAAAAGATGCCGAATTGAACATCGTTTTTGGCGCCGTCCAACGCAACGACAAGGAGTTGGCTGTGCTCTCCCGCTCGATGGCCGAGATCCTCATTGATCTGGCATCAGGCGTTGAAGTCCCGGCCATGGATGTTGCAGAAGGGCGCACAGTGCCGTCCGCACGGGTGGCCAGTGCCGAACATCCGCGAGATCGGCCGATGGTCCGAATTCTGTCGGGCCGGACTGTACCTCCAGACGCGTTTTCCGCGATCCGCTATCGAAACACATGGTATTGGATCGACGACCGCGATTTCGCGTCGAAGCGAGTCTTCACGGCTCTGATGATCTTGTTCTCACTGGCCGAAACCGGCGTCGCGCCGCAGGTGCCAGCCCTGACAATCCCGGTTGGCTGAATGCAGATGCAGCCGCGCCGTTGGGTCAATCGGTGCCGATGGTCCCGGCGAGATGCTGGCTCTCGAAAGCAAATCCACAGCTACGTTTCAAGGCAACAAGCTGGCAAAGAAAACGCGGATGCGATAAAGACGCCAAACGCCAGTGACGATAATAACAAAAGCCTCTATTTTCACTGATGAAGGTCCCATTGGACCGAGGCTTGAATCATCCGTGCCGCACCAATTCCCGGGGAGGAGCCCGCGGAGATCCGTCTTAACAGCTGGAAGACAGGGCAATCGTTTATGAAGAAGGACACCGCAGCCACAAACGACTCTGACGCGCGCCCTATGCCCGCCGGCCTGCGAACGCCGCGCGCTGCAGCCATCGCCGGGATTGTGTTCTCGGGTCTGCTGATCTGCAGCGTTTGGCTTCTGCGGCTGTCAGTGCCGGCCGATCCGCTGGAGGCTGGTGCCTGGCTCCAAACCAGCGCGCGGGAGGTGGCGCTTGCCCTGAACCTTGTGCCATTTGCCGGTATTGCCTTCATGTGGTTCATCGGCGTCCTGCGGGATCGCCTCGGGACACAGGAAGATCAGTTCTTTGCGACGGTCTTTCTTGGCAGCGGGTTGCTGTTTCTCGGAATGCTCTTCGTCGCCGCGGCCGCGACAGGCGGGCTGGTTCTGGCCTATTCGGTGCAACCGAAGGCTCTCTTTGATGGTGGCACATTCGCCTTCGCCCGCGCATTCATCTTCAACCTTATGCATATCTATGCTTTCAAGATGGCCGCGGTCTTCATGATCTCCGCCTCCACGCTCGCCATCCGCACTCATATCACCGCGCGCTGGATCGCATTGCTTGGCTACATATCTGCGGTGTCTCTTCTTCTTGGCAGCGACTATTTCGACAGGGTGCTGTTGGTTTTCCCTGCCTGGGTGCTGCTGGTGAGCACCTATATCCTCGTCGACAATCTGCGTGGCTCGTCGCATATGGTGAGGAAAGATGAAGAACGATAAGCCTGGAATGCCAACGTTGGACCCAACGATCCGGCAGCTGTCTCCGACACATCGGCTGTCGTTTCCGGGCATCGATTGGGAAGGCCTGCAATTCGGCGAAAATCAAGGGTCCGCCCAGGAGATTCCGTTGGAGCAGAATTCTTGCAGACCGTGCGAAAACCTCATCAAAACGATTCTGGCGCAGCGTAAGACTTGATAGAATCCGGTATGTCCCACATCGCCGGTCACGACCGATCCCAGACCCTGCTCCTGCCAGAATCGCTGGACGAATATGTTGGTCCAGAGAATCCCGTCCGCTTCATCGATGCCTTCGTCGACGGGCTGGATCTGACCGCGGCGGGTTTCATCCGGGTAGCGCCCAAGATGACCGGGCGCCCTGGCTATGCACCCAAGGATTTCCTGAAACTTTACATCTACGGTTACCTCAACCGTGTGCGCTCAAGCCGCCGGCTGGAGGCCGAGACCCACCGCAACATCGAGGTGATCTGGCTGCTGCGGCACTTGAAGCCAGACTTCAAGACCATTGCCGATTTCCGGCGCGACAACCGCAACGCCTTCCGCCCGGTCTTCCGCCAGTTCGTACTGCTTTGCCGCCAATTGGATCTCTTCGGCCGCGAATTGCTCGCCGTGGACGGCACACGGATCAAGGCGGTCAACAACAAGGACCGCAACTTCACCCGCGCGTCGCTGACGACATTCATCGCATTGGCCGACGCCAAGCTTGACGATTATCTGCAACGGCTTGACCAGAGCGATGCCACCGAGAGCAAGACAGGCGGCTCGCGGGTCAAGAACCTGGCCGAGAAGATCGCCGCGATCCGCGAGCGGCGCACACGCTGCAAGGATATGCTGGCGCAGTTGGACCGGACCGGCGAAGACCAGATCTCACTGACCGACCCCGACAGCCGGGCAATGGCGGCGCACACGCG
>JARLIN010000225.1 GCA_031291715.1 Rhodopila sp.
CCCGGTCGAGAACTGGGTCGATGGGCGCGTGACACTGCTTGGCGACGCCGCACACCCGACGCTGCAATACATGGCGCAGGGCGCCTGCATGGCGATGGAAGACGGCGTCTGCCTGTCATACGAACTGGCCGCCAGCCCCGATGACCACGCTGCCGCGCTCGAGCGCTACCGCCGCCAGCGCGTCCTGCGTACCGCGCGGATTCAGCTTCAGTCGCGTGCGGTCGGCGAACACATCTATCATCCGGCCGGCGCCCACGCGGCGTTACGAAATTCCATCATGTCCGCCAAATCGGACTCGGAATGGTACGATACACTGGCCTGGCTGTACGGCAGCACCGGCCTGGGTATCGCCACTGCGTGAATGATAACAAGGAGGAAACAGTCATAATGAGCTTTCGGTCAAACACGGCTTTGGGCCTGGCGTTTTCGTTTCTGCTAAGTGGCGCTGCCACGGCCGCCACGATCAAAGTCGGCGTACTGAATGATATGTCAGGTCCGTACGCAGACCTGTCGGGAAAGGCATCGATCGAGGCGGCACGGCTGGCGGCGGAGGATTTCGCCAAGGAAGCGGGCCCCCATGCGCCAAAGGTCGAGATCCTGTCGGCGGATCACCAGAACAAGGCGGATGTCGGCGCCGCTATTGCTCGGCAATGGATCGATCAGGACAATGTCGCCGCGATCGTAGACGTGCCGAACTCGGCCGTCGCGCTCGCGGTAAACCAGGTTCTGCGCGAGAAAGACCGGGTGTTCCTGGCGTCCAGCACGGCAACGTCCGACCTGACCGGCAAGCAATGCGCGCCCACCACGGTGCAGTGGACATTCGACACCTGGGCGCTGGCCAACGGCACGGCCCGGGCCCTGGTCAAGCAAGGTGGCGATACGTGGTTCTTCCTGACCGCCGACTACGCGTTCGGCCAGGCGCTGGAGCGTGACGCCAGCGCGCTGGTGGTGCAATCGGGCGGCCGTGTGCTGGGCGATACACGCCATCCGCTCGATACCGCCGACCTGTCATCCTATTTGATCCAGGCGCAGTCGAGCGGCGCCAAGGTGATCGGCCTGGCCAATGCCGGCAATGACACCAGCAACGCGCTGAAACAGGCGGCGGAGTTTGGCATCGGGCATGACGGCAAGCAGCAGTTGGCCGGTTTGCTGGTGTTCCTGACCGATGTGGACGCGCTGGGCTTGCAGACGGCGCAGGGGCTGATGCTGACCGAGGCATTTTACTGGGATCAGAACGATAAAACCCGTGCATGGTCGAAACGCTTCGCCGAACGCACCGGCGGGCGGATGCCGACCATGAACCATGCCGGCGTCTATTCAAGCGTCCTGGCGTTCTTGCGTGCCGCCAACAAGGTTGGCGTGCCGGCCAACGGTGTTCCATCCGGCGCGGCTGTTGTCGCCGCGATGGAAGCGGCACCGATCAACGATCCCTTGTTCGGGCCGACGACGATCCGCAAGGATGGCCGCGCCGAGCATGCGATGTATCTGTTCCGTGTGAAAACGCCGGCCGAGAGCAAAGGGCGTTGGGATTACTATAACCTCGTGGCCACGATACCCGCGGATCAGGCGTTCCGGCCGATGTCCGAGGGTGGTTGCCCGTTGGTGAAATAATACCAGCTCGCGCCAAAACACACACATCGCCCGCTGGTCGCGATGGCCGGACTTGATCCGGCCATCCGTGCCGGGTCAGGTCATTGATGGATAACCACCTATACCAAGCGGCGGAAAGATTACCCTACAGCCATTGCCTATCCGTCATGGCCCGGACTGTCGCCGCGCCGGGACGGCCGAGGGAAGGCCGTACGTCACTCTTTCCGCCAGCCGGCCGGCTCCCGATGCCGAATCACCAACTGCCCGTCAGCACCGCTCTGACCGTTTGCCCCGCGATCACGCCCATGATCGGGATCCCATCCAGTGGCGTGTCCCCCACCAGCGCATGCGCAACGGGGATCAGGTCCCGCGCCCGGCTCCGGAACTTCTGATCGATCGCCGCCTGGCACCACATCGCCATCAGCACGAAGCGCTCTGCCCATTGCGCGCGGGCCGCCGGCAGGATGTCGTTCATCACCACGGCCGCCATGCCGATCTTGTCGGTGCGGGGCAACGACGCCAGCGCCTCGCGAACCTTGGGACCATCCTCGAACCACGAGGCGATGATCTGGTCCTTCGTCATCCAGCCCAGCCCGCGCTTGAACGCGGTTTCCACCGCCTGCTGCGTGCGATCGGCTTCCGGCAGTTCGCCCCAAAGCCGCTCGGCCTCCTCCTTGATGTCGAGCCTGCGGTCCTTCCAGTCGGCGCCACCGATCAGTTCGGCGATGGTCAGCACGCCTTCCGACGGCGTCTTGCCCGATTCGACCGCGGTCCCAATCGCATGCTGCACCATCGCATCGACATAGGATTTCCGAACCTGCGCGAACACGCCGCCAAGCTGAGCGTCCCGCAGCAGGTCATTAATCTGCCGGCGCGGCAGGTCCTTCTCGCCCCAGGCGTCGGCCACCCCCTCGCCGTGCCGCAGCAACAGGCCGGCGAACAGGCCTCTCTTGCCGGACCGATCGGCGGCCAGCAGACTCTGCGCGCCCGATCCGTCGATCATGGTGGCGTGGTATTCGATCCCGGCGCTGGGGGCGGGCCAGCCACCGATCTCCACCCCGGCCAGGCGTGACTTGCGGATCACGCTGTCCAATGCCGGCCGGTCCGCCGGCGGCAGCCAGTTCCGGGCAGTGATCGTGCGCCGCAGCGCGTCGGGCGACATCGTGTCGGGACGGGCGGTTTGCTCCAGGGCGAGGGCGGCGTCCCGGCGGACGACAGAGTCGGCGTCCAGCAGCATCAGGGGCACCGCGTCGCGCAGTACGGCATGCGGTGACAGGCTCAGTTCGGTCGCCAGGAAACCGCGCAGGTTCGCCGGCATCATCGCGGCGCTGTTTTTCAGCGACTCGATCACTTCCGCCGGAGAGGAGACCATCCCAGCCAGTTCATCCAGGAAGGTCCGCACCATCCCCATCAGGGCCTCGGGCGGCGCCATCTGCTCCGTCTTGAAGCCGGCGTTGGCCAGCGCGATCTGCGCCTCGTTGGAAACCGGCACGCGCGCCTCGGTCAGTGCGGCGCCCATGGCGAACCAGTCATCCTGGGGGATCGATTTCGACTCGCCGAGGGCGATCAGCCGCTGCTGGAATTCATCCAGCATGCGGATCGCCCATTCCCAGCCGTTGTCCAGCCGGTAGCGGACGAATTCGAGCTGCCGCGCCAGCATGTCCTGGTAGGCCTGCACCAGGTTTTCGTCGCGCTGCTTTCCCGTGGCGCTCGCGGCTTCGACCAGCAGATCGGTAATCACCGGCAGTGTTTGCGGCGTCTGTTCCAGCCAGCCGTGATCCTCGATGCTCATATCGGCTTCCGGGTCGCGCGCCAGGCGCTTGGCGATGGCCTTCACCCGGCTGCGATCCAGACTTGTCGCCGGCGGCGGTTCCTTCGGATCGTCGCCGATCAGCGGGACCTCGGAGTCGTCGGCCAGCGCATCCATCAGGTCCTGATATTCTTCGTCGTCGAGATCAGGGCCTTCGAGTGCTTCCATTATCGCCTCGACGCCACCTTCGATCGCCGCGGCGTCGCCGGTGCGGGCCATCACCTGCGGGCGTCGCAGCTCTTCATGGTCGAAGTCCCAAAGCCCCTCGATCGTCGCACTGAAGGCGGGATGTTCGACCGCTACACTGAATTGGGTCCAGGTCTTCAGCGCCTCGATCCGCAGCACGCATTCCCCCTCGGGCACCTCGATCGGCAGGCCCGCGATTTCCACCCGAGCCGTACCGCGCTGGCGCATCCCCGAAAGGGCGGTCTGGTAGTGTTCCTCCTGGTCGGGATCGAAGAAGAAAGAGGCGAGGGCGGAGGTCGCCAGCTCGATCAGGAGCTGATCGGTTGCGTCTGGCTTGGCGGCGCCGTGTCCGGTCTTTCGCTTGGCCATCGTTGGTCCCCCTTCCTGCCGCCAGCCGCTACGCCGCGAACGCCGCCAGTTCCGCCCTTAGTGTGGCGATGCCCTCGCCGGTTTCGCTGCTGGTGGCGAGTATGCGCGGGAAGGCTGCCGGGTGCGAGCGGGCAAGGGCCTCGGCCTCATGGATTTTTCGTGCCAGGGCAGGGGGTTTCACGCTGTCGGTCTTGGTCAGCACGATCTGGAAGGTCACCGCGGCCCGATCCAGCAGGTCCATGACGTCGCGGTCGGCCTGCTTCACCTCGATCCGCGCGTCCAGCAGCAGCATCACGCGGCGCAACGTCGGGCGGCCGCGCAGGTACTCGAACATCATGCCTTGCCAGTCGGCCTTGATGTCCTTGGAGGCCCGCGCGTAGCCGTAGCCGGGCATGTCCACGAGCGTCAGCCGGCCGCCCAGGTCGAAGAAATTGAGCTGCCGTGTCCGCCCCGGTTCGGAGGTAACCCGGGCGAGCGCGTTCCGCCCCGTCAACGCATTCAGCAGCGAGGATTTGCC
>JARLIN010000226.1 GCA_031291715.1 Rhodopila sp.
GGTGCCGGGCCGGGAAGCACGCATAGCGCATGTCGTTCTGCGCGCCGGTCGCGGATGGTGTGCCGAGCCCCTCGGGCCACCAATGCCCGGTCTGTTCCGGTTCCCGCTCCGCCGCCGAGGGTACCGGCCCGAGCGTCGCCGCGAGATCGGTGCACAGCGCGTCCACGCGGGCCTTGAGTCCGTTGTTGAACATATCGCCGATCATGATCATGCCACCCGCCGTCCACTGGCCCATGCCGCCCAGCTCGGGGTGATTGAACTGCGCCATTCGGCCGCCGCCGTGACGCAGGGCCTGGGCGATCGCGCGTGCCGCCGCGATGCTGAAGCCGTGACGGGTGGCGATGTCCTCGATGGTTTCGGTCATCAGGTCCTCCGTATCTCCCGGCCTGCACATGGCATGCGTGACCGGGGCCGCTGGAAGAAAACCGTACGGGACTCGCGCGATCGTGTCGGACGATGCCGTCGATGCATGATCACCTCGACGATGCCGTCGATGCATGATCACCCTGTGGACAATGCTCGCATGCACACGATCGTCACGCGCACGTGACGCAAACCGGCACCGTCCGGCCGCGTTATGCGGCGCTTGGGAACCTCTCCCGCAGGAGTTTGCTTCGTGTTGATCCGCGCCGGTTATGCCATCACCTATGAAAGTCCTCAGCCGACACCGATGCATCTGGCGCTGAGTGTTCATCCGTCCCGGATGCGGGATGTCGTTGGACCGCACCAGATCAGGTTCGACCCGCCGATCGGCGCGAGCGAGTATCGCGACGTCTCCGGGAACATCTGTCACCGCATCGTGGCGCCCGCGGGCCGGTTGCGGATATCCACGCAGATCATGGTCAGCGACCCGGGCACACCCGATCCGGTCGTTCCATATGCGGCGCAACATGCCGTGCAGGATCTGCCGGACGATGTGCTGGTCTACCTGCTGGGCAGCCGCTACTGCGAAACCGATCGGCTGACACAGCTGGCGTGGTCGCTGTTCGGCCACACGCCCGAAGGATGGCCGCGTGTTCAGGCGATCTGCGATTATGTGCATAACCGGATCGAATTCGGTTATCATCACGCCGATCCCACACGCACCGCCTTCGTCGGGCATGCCGAGGGGCGGGGCGTGTGCCGCGACTTCGCCCATCTGGCGGTCACGTTGTGCCGTTGCATGAATATTCCCGCGCGCTACTGCACGGGATACCTGGGGGATATCGGCATTCCGCCAGTGGAGGCGCCGATGGATTTCAGCGCCTGGTTCGAGGCATATCTCGGCGGACATTGGCATACGTTCGACGCGCGCCATAATACGCCGCGCATCGGGCGTATTCTGATGGCGCGGGGGAGGGATGCGACGGATGTCGCGCTTTCCACGATTTTCGGCCCTTGCGCCCTGGTAGGCTTCGACGTCGTGACGGATGAGGTGCGGTAGGACGTCGTTCCGCCTCGGCGACCTGGGTTGTTGACCCGTCGCCGGGGCCGCGCAGATGCGTAATAGGCGGCTTGCCGATGCGCCCCGCGCGTGCGTAATTCAAAGCCGTGTCGCCACGATCCCGCGCATGATTCAGACCAGGAGTCCATGAAATGCTTCCGGACTGGAAGACTTCGGCTTGATGGAGCCAACCGGTCCAGACGCGGCCCCAGCGTGGCAGCTCCGCCGTTTGAACGGGCGTGATGTTCTTGTCCTCGCCGGTGACTGGATCGCGCAATCCGGTCGCATTCCCGAATTTCCCGCCAATGCCCTTGCCGGGGTCGCGGGCGGCCAGGCCGTGGCGCTCGATGTCGCCGGCCTCGGCCGCTGGGATAGCGGCCTGATCGAATTTCTCTGGGATGCCGAGCGTACCGCGACGAGCGCCGGCATCGCCATCGACAGCGCGACGCTACCGGCCTCCGCTCGTACGTTGCTGGGGTTGCTGCCCGACCGGCTGGCAGAGCCTCGGCCTGTGACCCGCCGTGGTTTCCGGCCGCTGAACTGGCTTGGCGGCAAAACGATTGCCCTGCTCTCCGAGCTGGGAGTCCTCAGCATGTTGCTTGCCATGACCGCGCAGGGCGGCGTCCTGGCGGTGGCCGGCCGGGCGCGCATGCGGGCGGTCGATCTTCTCGGCAATATTCGCGACGCTGGGCCGTCCGCGTTGATCATCGTCAGCGTGGTCAATTTCCTGATCGGCGCCATCCTCGCCTTTGTCGGCGCGGTGCAGCTCCGCAAGTTCGCAGCCGATGTCTATGTCGCGAACCTGGTCGGCCTCGCTTTGGTGCGCGAAATGTCCGCTGTCATGACCGCGATCGTCATGGCTGGGCGCACCGGCGGCGCCTATGCCGCACGCATCGCGACGATGCAGGGGAATGAGGAGATCGACGCGCTCCAGGTGATCGGCATCCCCGTGGCCGACTATATCCTGCTGCCGTCGATCCTCGCGCTCGTCTTCACCATGCCGTTTCTGTATCTTTATGGCTGCCTCGTCGGCATGCTCGGAGGCTTCACGGTCTCCATCGCCATGCTGAATATCACCCCGGCCGGCTATCTGCTGCAGACGCTTGACGCCGTGCCGCTCGACCAGTTCGTATTCGGTTTCCTCAAATGCATCGCCTTCGCCGTCCTGATCGGCGTGACGAGCTGCCGCATCGGGCTCAAGGCGGGGCGCAGCGCCGCCGATGTCGGCGTGGCGGCGACGCGGGCCGTCGTCATCGGGATCGTCGGCGTCATCGCGCTGGATGCGATTTTCGCCGTCATCGCCGACGTCGTCGGAATTTGACGTCATGACCGATCCTCGCCTGCACGACCCCGGCGAAAATCCGCTGCTTTCGGTGCGCGATGTGACGCTCGCCTTCGGGCCAAAGGTGATCCAGCATGACCTGTCCTTCGACGTGCGGCGTGGCAGCATTTTTGCGGTGATGGGCGGCAGCGGCTGCGGCAAGAGCACGGTGTTGAAGTCCATGATCGGACTCTTGCGTCCGGCCTTGGGCAGCATCTCGGTGGACGGCGAGGACTACTGGGCCGGCACCGAGGCGCGCCGGACCGAGATCGGGCGGCGTTTCGGTGTGCTGTTCCAAAGCGGGGCGCTCTGGAGCGCGCTGACGGTGGGGGAAAACGTGGCCTTGCCGCTGCAGATGTTCACGAAGCTGGACGAGGCCGCCGTAAGCCGTGTCGTGAGGCTGAAACTCGGCCTGGTCGGGATGGAGGATGCGATCGACCAGCTTCCTTCCGAGCTCAGCGGCGGTATGCGCAAACGGGCGGGCCTGGCGCGGGCACTGGCGCTGGACCCGGACGTTCTGTTCTTCGACGAGCCATCCGCCGGGCTCGACCCGATCACCTCCAGCCGGCTCGATGATCTGATCCTCAATTTGCGCGATGGTCTGGGTGCGACGATCGTCATCGTCAGCCATGAGTTGCCGAGCCTGTTTGCTATAGCGGATGATGGGGTGTTCCTTGACGCCCAGACCAGGACGGCGATCGCGCATGGCTCCCCGTTGTCGTTGCGTGATACGTCTCCTGACCCGCAAGTGGAGGCCTTCATGCGGCGCGAACGTCCCGAAGCCCTGACCGCTGGAAAGGTGCCATGAGAGCCGACAGACAGACGGCGGTGGGCGCCTTCGTGCTGGGGGGACTCGTGCTCGTCCTGAGCGCGATCGTCCTTTTCGGCAAATTCAATTTTCTGCATCCGAGCATCCGCGCGGCGGTTGTTTTCCAGGATTCGATCGCCGGATTGTCGGTCGGCGCACCGGTCACGTTTCGTGGCGTGCCGGTAGGGGCGGTGGAGAGCATCGGCATCCAGTTCGATCCGAAG
Organism: Rhodopila sp.; assembly: GCA_031291715.1. Classification (GTDB taxonomy): domain Bacteria; phylum Pseudomonadota; class Alphaproteobacteria; order Acetobacterales; family Acetobacteraceae; genus Rhodopila. The sequence goes on from JARLIN010000226.1 coordinate 3,777, forward strand.
TCCAACACCGCCTACATCCCGGTCACGGTAAGGCTCGAGCCAGGCCGAACGCTGATCTCAAGGAAGGGCGATATGGTCGATCTTAAAGACCTGATCACGCGGGGCCTGCGGGCGGAGCTGAAGGTGCAGAGTTTCGTGACAGGCCAGTCGCAGATTGATCTCGATTTCGATCCCGGGTCGGCCCCGATTCTATATCCGGACGTTACCGATCTGCCGGAAATTCCGACGCGGCAATCCAGCCTTCAGCGCGCGGCGGAACAACTCAGCCAACTGCCCCTGCGTGAACTGGCGGAGCACACCAACGCCACCTTGCAGAGCCTGCGTGCGCTGTCGGACAAGCTGGATAAGGATTTGCCGCCGCTGGTCGAGAGCCTGAAGGCCACATCGGACAAGGCCGCCCAGACGGTCGATGCCGCGACCCAGGCGATCAGGGAGCTGCAAGGCCGGCTGGACACCACGCTAAGCGATATCAGCCAGTTTGCCGTCTCCGGCGACCGTCAACTGGATCAGCGCGGCGCGGATTTGCACACGCTGCTGACGGCATCCAACCAGACGATGCTGCAAGTCCGCGATCTTCTCGGCGACCTGAAGGGCCTGACCTCGGATCGTGCCGCTTCTCGTGCCAATATCGAGTCGACCCTGCGCGATCTCGCTGCTGCCGCGGCCTCGCTGCGAGGGTTCGCGAACGACGTCGAGCACAATCCGCAACTGCTGTTGACCGGACGCCGGCCATGAGCGGTTGGGGGCGGATCCGTGCTTTCATTCTGGCATGCGCCGCCACCTCGCTGGTGACTGGCTGCGCCGCGCCGCCGCTCACGCTTTATTCGCTGGGCGCGCCTTCGACCGCCCCGGACGCGGCGCCGCTTCGCGCGAAGCCGATCGTGATCGAGATCGCGCGGGTGACCGTTCCAGACGAACTCGACGTCGAAGATATCGTGGTCCGTGACGGCAGCATTCTGCGGCGAAGCCAGCGGGGCCGTTGGGCGAGCCGCCTCTCGCTGGGCATTACCGACAGGCTGACGGAGCGCCTGGCGGAGCGCCGTCCGGACGCGCTGGTCACGGATCGGCCGCAGGTTGAGGCGCCGACCTATCGGGTCCTGATCAACATCAGCCGGCTGGATGTGACCACCGCCGGTGTTGTGACATTGGAAGCAAATTGGTTGATCGTGCCCCACGATCCGGCCGTCGCCACGCGGCGCGACCGTGCGCGGTTCAGCGCGACCGGGCCTGTCGCGACGGACCAGGATGTGGTGACGCTGGTCGAGACCGTGCTGGATCGGCTCGCCGACGCTATCGCGATACCGGGACGGCGATAAGGGGCACGCGCGACGCCCGCGCTCCCCCGAAGCGCTTGATGCGCGTTGCTTGCATGCGGACCCCAAGGCCCCAAATGTCTTCGCCTATGGAGGACTGCTTCGATGCTGGGCTTGGTCAATACCCCGAACGGCACCGCTCCGGTTGAATTGCGTGAATTGCCCGAGCCGAACCCGACACGCAACGAGGCGCTGGTTGAAGTGCATGCGTTCTCGCTGAACCGCGGCGAATTGCGCTCGTTTCGTAACAACGAGGAAGGCTGGGTCCCCGGGCAGGACGTCGCCGGCGTCGTGCTGCGGCCGGCCGCCAACGGCGAAGGCCCGCCGGCCGGAACCCGTGTCGTCGCGCTGATGGACGAGTTCGGCTGGGCACAGCGCGCCGCGGTGCTCAGTCATCGGATGGCGGTGTTGCCGGACAATGTCAGCTTTTCACAGGCCGCTTCCCTGCCGGTGGCGGGTTTGACGGCGCTGCGCACCCTGCGCCACGGCGGATCCCTTATCGGGCGGCGGGTGCTGATCACCGGTGCGGCTGGCGGCGTCGGAACGCTGGCCGTGCAGATCGCGGCACATTCCGGGGCGCATGTGACCGCCGTGGTGGGACGGCCGGAACGCGCGGCGGGATTGAGGGAACTCGGTGCCGCGGAGGTGGTCGCGGGGATCGAGCACGCACAGGGCCGCTTTGCGCTGATACTGGAATCAGGGGGCGGGGCATCGCTCGCGAAGGCGATCCAGCTTGTCGAGCCGAAAGGAACGGTCGTGGTGTATGGCAATTCCTCGGCCGAACCGACGACGGTCAGTTTCGCCGATTTCCGTGGGGCGCCGAATGCGCGGGTGCAGAGTTTCAGCTATTTCACCTCGGAAGCCGAGGAGCGCTTCGCACCGGATCTGGCCCTTCTGGTGTCTCTGATCGCCGATGGATCGCTGAAACCGCAGATCGGCGTGGAGCGGAGTTGGCGGGACATCGCCCAGGTGGCTGAGCAGTTGCGTGACAGACGTGTCGCCGGTAAGGCCGTGCTTATGGTCGAACAGGGCTAGATCGTATGGATTGGCCGGCTTTTCTGCCCCTTTTCCTCACCGCCGCGGTGGAATGGGTTGAGGCTTTCACCATCGTCCTCGCGGTCAGCCTGACCATTGGCTGGGCCGCCTCGCTGAGTGCCGCGGCGGCCGGGCTGGGGACACTGGCCGCGCTGACGGCACTGACCGGCGGGGCGCTGAGTCTGGGCCTGGACCTGCACGCGATCCAGTTCGTGATCGGCGTCTTCCTGCTGCTGTTCGGGGTGCGTTGGCTGGCCAAGGCGATCGCCCGTCAGGCCGGGTTGAAGGCGTTGCACGACGAGGACGCGGAATTCCGCGAGACGCGGGCCAAGGTCAGCAAGGGCGACTGGTTCGCCGCTTGGCTGATCGCGTACAAGGGCACGCTGCTGGAGGGCCTGGAGGTTTGGCTGGTCGTCGTCGCGTTCAGCCTGCACAGCCAGGCCTGGGTGTCGAATGGGATCGCTGCCCTGGTCGCGCTGCTGGCGGTGTTCGTCGCTGGGCTCGCTGTCCACGCTCCGCTGCGGCGGGTGCCGGAGAACGCGATCAAGTTCGTCGTCGGTGCGATGATCGTCTCGTTCGGCACGTTCTGGACGCTGGAAGCCCTGGCCGGCGATGTCTGGCCGCTGGGCGACTGGAACCTAATGGTGCTGGCGGCCTTCTTCCTGCTGGGTGGGCAGGCGTTGGTGCCGATTGTCCGGGGCGGGGCGCGCGGGGTGACGGCGTGAAGGCTTTCATCAAGACGCTGTTCGGTGATGCGTCGAATATCGCCGGCGTGGCCCTGATCGTCGCCGTGGCGGCGGGGTTGACGGGCCTGGGCCATCCGGCCTGGGCGGTATTCGCGATGCCAGCCGCAGGTCTTGGCGTGGTCGCCTGGCTGGCGCGTCATTGAACCGCAAACTGCCTCTCGCCACGAGGGTCGAATCAGCTTATCAAGCGTCGATGAATGCGCGACTGAGCCGGCCTGTGGCCGGGCGGACGCGTGCAACGGATAGAGCGAGATTTGAGCGACACACCTGACCAGCCTCTGGAGCCAACTGGCCCGCACGGAGATATGCAGCCGGTAACTTTAGAAGAGGAGATGCGCCGCTCCTACCTCGATTACGCAATGAGCGTGATCGTGTCGCGTGCGCTGCCGGACGCTCGCGACGGGCTGAAGCCGGTACATCGGCGCATTCTGTACGGCATGCATGAGGCCGGCTATACGCCGGACAAGCCCTATCGCAAGTCGGCCCGCGTGGTCGGCGACGTCATGGGTAAATATCACCCGCACGGTGACAGCTCGATCTATGACGCCATGGTCCGCATGGCGCAAAGCTTCTCCATGCGGCTGCCGCTGATCGACGGGCAGGGCAATTTCGGCTCGGTCGATGGCGATAACGCGGCGGCGATGCGCTACACCGAGGTCCGGCTGGCCAAGGCGTCGGCGCTGCTGCTGGAGGATATCGACAAGGATACGGTCGATTTCCAGCCGAACTACGACGAGTCCGAGAAAGAACCGAAGGTTCTGCCGGCGAAATTCCCCAATCTGCTGATCAACGGCGCCAACGGCATCGCCGTCGGCATGGCGACGAACATTCCGCCGCACAATGCCGGCGAGATCATCGATGCCACCCTGGCGCTGATCGCCGATCCGGATATTTCCCTGGATGATCTGATGAAGATCGTCCCCGGGCCGGACTTTCCGACCGGCGGTATCATTATCGGCCGGGCGGGCATCCGTCAGGCATTCGAGACCGGACGTGAAAGCATCGTCGTCCGGGCACGGACGGAATTCGAGGAACTCCGCAAGGATCGCACGGCGATCATTGTGACGGAAATCCCGTATCAGGTGAACAAGAAGACCCTGATCGAGAAAATCGCCGAACTGGTGCGCAGCAAGGTGATTGAAGGCATCGGCGAGATGCGCGACGAGAGCGACCGCTCCGGCATGCGCATCGTGATGGAACTGAAGCGCGACGCGACACCGGAAGTGGTGCTGAACCAGTTGTTCCGGTTCACCCAGTTGCAGACCTCGTTCGGTATCAACGTTCTGGCGCTGGACGACGGACAGCCGCGGCAGATGGGTCTGCGCGACGCGCTGATGTGCTTCATCCGGTTCCGCGAGGATGTCATTCTCCGCCGGTCCCGGTTCGAACTCGGCAAGGCACGCGACCGGGCGCACAACCTGGTCGGTCTGGCGATCGCCGTTGCCAACATCGATGAGGTGATCAGGCTGATCCGCGCCAGCCCCGATGCGGCGGCCGCCCGGGTCGCGCTGATGGGGCGCGACTGGCCCGCCGAGGATATCGGCGCGCTGCTTGCGCTGATCGATGAGCCTGGCAACGTCATCGCCCCGGACGGCACGGTCCGGCTGACGGAAGAGCAGGCGCGCGGCATCCTGGAATTGCGCCTGCAGCGCCTGACCGGGCTGGAGCGCGAGAAGATCCAGGCGGAAATGACCGAGGTCGCGGGCAAGATCCGCGAGTTGCTCGAGATTCTGGACTCCCGCATCCGGCGCATGGAGGTGATGACCGATGAGCTGACGGCGGCTCGCAGGGAAATCGCCACGCCGCGGATGACCGACATCGCCGACGCTCTGGCGGACCAGGACGACGAGAGCCTGATTGAGCCGGGCCAGATGGTGGTGACCATCACCCGCGACGGGTTCATCAAGCGCACGACGCTGGAGACGTTCCGGGCCCAGAACCGTGGCGGCCGGGGGCGGTCGGGCGCGGGGACGCGTGGGGACGACATCGTCACCCGCAGCTTCAACGGGCATACGCATCAGTGGGTGCTGTTCTTCTCATCCGGTGGCAAGGCGTTCCGCGTGAAGGTCTGGAAGCTGCCGGAGGCTGGCCCGACGGCGAAGGGCAGGGCGCTGGTCAACCTTCTGCCGGAGCTTGGGTCGGACACCATCACCACCGTGCTGCCATTGCCGCAGGACGAGACGCTGTGGGAAAGCCTGCACCTCGTGTTCGCCACCGCGTCCGGCAACGTGCGGCGTAACCGGCTGTCGGATTTCAAGAACGTGCGCGCGGCCGGCCTCATCGCGATGAAGCTGGACGAGGGCGACCACCTGATCGGCGTCGCTACCTGCCGCGAAGGCGACGACGCGCTGCTGGCCACCCGCAAGGGACGCTGCATCCGCTTCCTGTTGTCGGATGATCAGGTCCGGGTGTTCGCCGGGCGTGACAGCTCCGGCGTTCGTGGCATCAAGCTGCTGAACGGGGACGAGGTTATCAGCCTGTCGGTGCTGCGCCATGTCCCGGCCACGCCGGAAGAACGTGCGGCCTATCTGAAGCAGGCGAATGCCAAGCGGCGCGGCAATGGCGAGACCGAGACCGAAGCGCCGGCCGCGGCGGAAGGCGAAGACTACGTCCCCGAAGTGACGCTGTCGGCGGACCGCGCCGAGGAGCTGGAATTGGCGGAAGAAATGCTGCTGACCGTGACCGATATGGGCTTCGGCAAGCGGACATCTGCCTACGAATACAGGGTCACGGGACGTGGCGGGCAGGGCATCGGCAACATTACGCTGGCGCCGCGCAACGGCAAGACCGTGGCGGCGACCTTCCCGGTGCGGCAGGGCGACGACATCATGATGGTCACCGATGCCGGCAGACTGATCCGCGTGCCGGTCGATCAGGTGCGCATCACCGGGCGACAGGCGATGGGCGTCACTTTGTTCCGCGTGGATAAGGGCGAGCACGTGACCAGCGTCTTCACCGTGCTGGAAGATGAAACCGACGATAGCGGCGTCCCCGATGAAGATGCCGCACCCACCCAAGGGCCAACCGAGAACAATGAAGAGCCCACCCCCGAGGAAGGAAGCGATGGCTGAAACGGCTGCTCACCGCCCGCAACGGATAGGCCTTTATCCAGGCACGTTCGACCCGGTGACCAATGGTCACCTCGATGTCATCGGCCGTGCGGCCCGGCTGTTGGACAAGCTGGTGGTGGGCGTGGCCATCAATACCGGCAAAGGGCCGCTGTTCACGCTGGAAGAGCGCGTGGAACTGGTCCGGGCGGAAATCGAGGCGATCGCGACCCGTAACGGCATGGTCATCGAGGTGATCCCCTTCGACACGCTGCTGGTCGATTTCGCTCGCAAGGTCGGTGCTTCCATGATCGTGCGCGGGCTGCGCGCGGTGTCGGATTTCGACTACGAATTCCAGATGGCCGGGATGAACTACCGGATGGCGCCGGATGTCGAGACGGTGTTCCTGATGGCCAGTGAGCGGCACCAGTTCATCGCCTCCCGCCTGGTGAAGGAAGTTGCCATGCTGGGCGGCGACATCACGTCGTTCGTGCCGGCCCTGACCCATGAACGCGTCATGAAGCGCATCCGGGGCTGAACAAGCGAACTCTGTTCCCCATCTAAGTTTGAAGGAGGGCGTTAATGAATCGCCGCACCCTGATCCATTCCTGTGCCGTGCTGGCGGCGGCTGGCGTTGCGCTGCCGGCTTTCGCGCAAGGCACCGATCCCGAGAATACGTTGTACCTGGACCTGAAGCAGGGCCGGGTGGTGATCCAGCTTCTGCCGGACGTGGCGCCGAAGCATGTGGCACAGATCAAGACGCTGGCCCGCCAGGGGTTCTACGATGGCACCCCGTTCCATCGTGTGATCGACGGGTTCATGGCGCAGGGCGGCGATCCGACCGGCACTGGCGGCGGCGGCAGCAAGCTGCCCAACCTGCCGGCAGAGTTCAGCCAGCTACATTTCGTTCGCGGCGTCTGTGGCATGGCACGCACCAGCGATCCCGACAGCGCCAACAGCCAGTTCTTCATCATGTTCGCGCCGGCGCCCTCGTTGGACGGCAAATATACGATCTGGGGCCGGGTCGTGAGTGGCATGGAGTACGTGGACCAGATCAAGCGTGGCGCCCCTGGAAGCGGGACGGTGACCAATCCGGATCGCATCATCCACATGCGCGTGGCCGCGGACGTGAAATAGGGCATGATCGCACCGATCAAGCTCTCGGAACTGACCTAACCCGAAGGAGACAGGAAACATGAGCGACTCGAAGCCGGCTCTTGATCCCGAGAACACGCTGTACCTGGACCTGAAACAGGGGCGGGTGGTGATTCAACTTCTGCCGGACATCGCGCCGATGCACGTGCAGCAGATCAAGACCCTGGTGCGGAAGGGGTTTTACGACGGCACCGTGTTTCACCGCGTGATCGAGGGCTTCATGGCGCAGGGCGGTGATCCGACAGGCACCGGCACCGGTGGCAGCGACCTGGACAATATCCGCGCCGAGTTCACCGACAAGGCGAAGTTCCTGCGCGGGACGTGCGGCATGGCGCGCTCGCAAAGCCCGCACAGCGCCAACAGCCAGTTCTTCATCATGTTCGAGCCGGCCTCGCACCTGAACGGCCAGTACACGATCTGGGGCCAGGTCGTGGAGGGCATGGAACTGGTCGATCAGATCAAGCGCGGCAGTGGTGGCGGCGGCACGGTGTCGAACCCGGACAAGATCGAGAAGTTCTCGGTGGCCGCCGACGTAGCATAACAGAAAGGCCGCGGGTGACGCTTGACCCGCGGCCCCGCATGGCGTTCATAGCGCGCCGGCGAGCCCGTAGCTCAGTTGGTAGAGCACGAGACTTTTAATCTTGGGGTCGTGGGTTCGAATCCCACCGGGCTCACCAAGGAATTCAACGCGTTTCGGCTGGCGGCCTTTGGGCCAGGCCGGTGCGTCCCACGGTCTTCCCCCGAAATCACCGCCGGATGCCCCTGATCTCCGCGTGGGATGTCCGCGTTTGGCTGCCGGATGGTCGGCGAAACCCCGGACAAAAAAATCCACGCGGTAGGGGGACGGCTACCGACGGGGCCGCCATCTTGGACGCTTGGTCACGCAAGGTGGTCGGCTACGCCATCAGCCGATCAATGGATGCCTGCATCGCGATCCCCGCCCTGAACCGTCGCTGCTCGTCCGGCAACAGACGGGCGACCCGGTGAGAATAGGGACGCCCGCCCCGACCGATCAGACCGGCGCTTTCGACGTGGCATCGCAACTTCCTCCCGAAGGGTGTTACGACGACCGCTTGGATCCGCCCAATATGCGTCGGAAGCCTACCGGGCGCGGCTTGCCGAACATGGTCTGAAGGGTTCGATGAGCCGCCGCGGCAATCCGCGCGACAACGCGAAGGCGGAGGGCTTCATGAAAACCTTGAAGGTCGAGGCCGTCTACTTGGCCAGCTATGAAACCTTTGAGGATGTGACTGCCGACCCTCCGCGCAGGTCTATGACGCCAAATGGCTTGATTCCGCGTCAGACTTTCTCGGTCCGACGCAGTTCGAGGATCAGAACGCCCGGCAGACGGTCAAATTGCCGGCTTGATTTTGTCCACCCCCAGGAGCGCACGCCGGGGGCGGGATAAATGCGTGCCTTCCGGCATTGGCGCGAGGCGGTGCACGGGCGCAAGAGAGGGGCGATCGGAAACAGCATCACGGGTTCTTTTGAAGCAGGGCTACAAACAGGCTTGGTCTAGCCTCAGGCGCTGGCTGCAAGTCTCTCCACCTCAGGGCGCCCGGTTGGTGGACGAACTCGAGTGCGTGCTGTCGGTGCTCCTGGCCATCATAATCGCCCACTTGGTCGGCGCCAAAAATATCTCCTGGGCGGCCTTCTCCGGGTACATGGTCATGCGGGGCCACGTCGCGGATAGTCTTCTGCGGGGTGTGCTGCGAGTCCTCGGAACGGCTTTAGGCGCCGGGCTGGCGCTCCTCGTTGTCCCGGTCGTTCAGGACGCCTGGCCTTTGTCGTCGCTGGCGGCCGCGGTATTCGGTGGCGTCACGCTCTACGGCGCTCTAACCGGCCGTCGAGCCTACGCATGGCTTTTCATCGGCCTTACCTTTGAGATGATCCTGCTGGACAAACTGGAACACCCGAGCCACGCGACCACGGCCTTCGTCACGACCCGGCTGATGGAAATCGCCTCAGGGACGGCCGCCTGCATCATCGTCAGCACGCTCTCGGCCGTGACCGCACGGCGCAGGTGGCCCGGCATCCGTGCTCCGTCGTCGCAGCGGATCGGCTGGCATCCGCACGCGCTCCGTCACGCGGCGCAGGCGGCGGTCGCCCTCGCGTTCCTGCCGCTGCTAGGGGCCCTGTTCGGGATTCGGGAACTGGCGCAGGGCGCCGTCAGCATAATGGCTGTGATGCTCGTCCCGGTCAGCAGCATGGGGGCTAGCGGGTTGGTGGCGGTCAGCCGCAAAGTGATGCAGCGCGTGGCCGGTTGCCTGGCCGGGGCGGCTCTGGCGGCGATGGTCCTGCTCGTCGCACATGGCAACCCAGGGGTTCTGATACCAGCCACGGCGATCGGTGTGCTTGTCGGCCGCCATATCGAAAACGGCGGCCACTCTTTTGTTTATGTGGGGACCCAGTTCACGCTGGCCATCCTCGTCACCCTGGTGCCGGACAGCTACGCTGAGGCGGCAATTCTCCCCGCGCTGGATCGGCTATACGGGATTCTGGTCGGCATGGCGTTGATTGAGCCGGTGCTGGTCGCCTGGCACGTGATTGGGCCCCCACCTCCGAGATGATCCCCTTTGTCATCTGGTTCCTGAAGTTTCGTGATCAGTTGGCAGCCAACAAGTTGTGTCCGTCAAAGGGAATTTGCCAGGTCGGCGGTGAGGTTGCTCCTTTGGGATGGATCGGCGCGTATGTAACAAGCGACATCCAAAACTGGTCCGCTGGCGCCACCGAAAACGGGGCCGCCCTGTTTGCAACGATCAGTCTCTGTTCCGCGTGGGTCAAGGCTTGTCTAGGTAGTCCAGAGGTTGCTTCCGCGCAGCGAAGCGCTTTCAAGCGGCACGCGGAGCGGAGCGCAGGAGCGGCCTGTGGACCCACCTGGGCAATCCGGTGTCATGGCGTGGCCTCCGATTAGGTCAACGTGACCAGCCCCGCGCGGCGCTTCTCGCGCAGCCGGTAACTGTCGCCGCGGATGGTCACGACATGACTGTGGTGCAGCAACCGATCGAGGATCGCGGTCGCCACCAGCGGATCGCCAAACACCGTGCCCCATTCGCCGACCGAACGCTTCGAGGTCAGCGGCAGGCTGGCGGGCAGTGGGCGACACACCAGCCGCGTCGTCTTCAGCCGAGGGCCAATGCCTGCTGCGGCGACCCGGCGCGCGAACCGCTCGCGCACGGGTGGGACCGGCACGGGGACGTCTTCTTCTCCTTCTTCCACGCGTAGCGCCTCAACGAACAGGTCTGAGCCCCACAGGCGCGCCGAGCTGATCAGGACGTCGTCGTTGGGGCCTTCCGGCTCGAACGCCCATACCGGCATGACCCTGGCGGGCGCCGGGTCGAGACTGGGGACGGAGCGCTCGGCCGCCGCCAAAGCGTCGTCGGCGAAGGGCGCGGGGAGCACAGCGATGAAATGCGAACGATACCGGCTGCCGTTTCGCCGGGAGGGCAAGGCGGCGGGGGCGCGAAACTACGGCGGCAACACCGTCTAAGCTCTCACGGCAGGACCGGCTTCGACCCGCAGGCGCCCTTAGCCGGACCCACTCAGAGCCGTAGTCTTATGTCCACGCAACGGCAGGATGAACTGAGCAAGCAGTGGCCTGAGCCCGCCGCTGCACCGTCTCATGACGATTCACCGAGCGATAGGCCATCCGCCAAAACTGCATAGCGCGGCCAGCTTACGCACGACACAATCCCTCCCTCAGGTGAGATAAGAAAGATGGAGGCATCAAATGATGCGGCCGCGCATGGGCGTGTGGGCTCCGTCGTGTCTTGTGGTTGCCTTGACGATCATGGTCGCGGCGGCGCCCGCCGCGGCGCAGCAGATTGGCGGCGCGGTCATCGGCGCGCCAGTAACGCCAAACGCCGAGCAGGTGACCGGCGCCCTCGGTTCGCCCCATGCTACGACAACGATTGACGGCCGCTATCTACCGCCGCCGCCCCAGCAATTCAGGGGCCAGATCGAGCTAAACGCCGATCAGTCCAAGCCGGGGTGGCCAGCGACGGTGGTGCCCCCTAAGGGCGCGCCGAATATCCTGCTGATCATGACCGACGATGTGGGCTTTTCCGCCCCCTCCACCTTCGGCGGTGTGATCCCGACGCCGGCGCTGGACCGCATTGCCGCGGACGGGCTGCGCTACACCAATTTCCACTCGACCTCGCTGTGCTCGCCGACCCGAGCGGCGCTGATCACCGGCCGCAACCACCACTCGGTCGGTTTCGGCGTGGTATCCGAGGCCGCGTCCGGCTATCCCGGCTATGACAGCGTGATCGGCCGGGACAGCGCGACGATCGGCCGCATTCTGCTGGAGAACGGGTACCGCACCTCCTGGTTTGGTAAGGACCACAACACGCCGACCTGGACGGCAAGTCAGGCCGGTCCATTCGATCAGTGGCCGACCGGTATGGGATTCGAATATTTCTATGGCTTCGTCGGCGGCGACGCGAGCCAGTGGGAGCCGAACCTGTTCCGCAACACCACGGCGATCTACCCGTATGTGGGCCATCCCGGCTGGAATTTGACCACTGCGATGGCGGACGATGCCATCCACTGGATGAACCAGCTGAACGACATCAATCCGACGTTGCCGTTCTTCCTGTATTACGTTCCCGGCGGGACCCACGCGCCACACCATCCGACACCGGATTGGGTGCAAAAAATCACCGACATGCACCTGTTCGATAAGGGGTGGAACGCGCTGCGCGACCAGATCTTCGCCAACCAGAAGCGGCTCGGGGTCATTCCGCAGGACGCGCAATTGACGCCATGGCCGGACAAGCTGCTGAAGACCTGGGATTCCCTCAATGACGAGGACAAGAAGCTCTTCATCCGTCAGGCGAACGTCTATGCAGCTTACCTGGCCTACACCGACCACGAGATCGGTCGCGTGATCCAGGCAGTCGAGGACATGGGCAAGCTGGACAATACGCTGATCATCTATATCAGCGGCGACAACGGCGCATCGGCCGAAGGTTCGCCGAACGGCACGCCGAGTGAAGTGCTACAGTTCAACGGCATCGAACTGCCGGTGGCTGATCAGATGAAGTTCTACGACGCCTGGGGCACCCAGTTCACCTATAATCACATGGCAGTGCCATGGGCCTGGGCATTCGATACGCCATACAAATGGACGAAGCAGGTTCCGTCTTTCTTCGGCGGCACGCGCCAGGGTATGGCGATCTCCTGGCCGGCACGGATCGCCGACAAGGGCGGCATCCGCTGGCAGTTCCACCACGTGATCGACATCGTGCCGACGCTGCTGGAAGTCACTGGCATCCCCGCGCCTGTCTCGGTTGACGGTATTGGGCAGAAGCCGATCGAGGGCGTCAGCCTCGCCTACACCTTCGACAAGGCCAACGCCGGCGCGCCCTCGCCGCACCACACCCAGTATTTCGAGATGATGGGCGTCCAGGGTTTGTACAACGACGGCTGGATGCTGAGTGCGGTGCCGATCCGCGCGCCGTGGGACCTGCTCGGCAAGGCGATCACCGATCCCGCCCGCGCGTTCAAGTTCGAACTGTACGATGTGCAGCATGACTGGACACAGTACACCGATGTTGCCGCGGCGAATCCCGCCAAGATGCGGGAGATGACGGACCTGATGTTTGCCGAGTTCGCGAAATATCAGGTGCTGCCGCTGGATGCCTCGGTCGCGACACGCATGGTGCTGCCGCGCCCGTCAATGTCTGGCGGGCGCAAGGTGTTCGTCTACACGGGCGTGCCGGTCACCGGACAGCCGCGAGGCACAGGACCGGACTTGCTTGATACATCCTACACGATAACGGCGGAGATTGACGTATCGCAGGGCGGCGGTGACGGCATGATCGTTACCGATGGCGGGCGGTTCGGCGGGTACGGGATGTATCTGGTGAAGGGCAAGCCGGTGTTCCTGTGGAACCTGCTGGACCTGAAACGCGTGCGCTGGGAAGGGCCGGACGTGCTGACGGCCGGCAAACATACGCTTGAGTACGAGTTCAAGTATGACGGGCTCGGTCTTGGGACGCTGGCGTACAACAGCATCAGCGGCCTTGGCCGGGGTGGCACCGGCACGTTCAAAGTGGACGGCAAGGTGGTTTCGACGCAGACGATGGAGCACACGGTACCGCTGACCCTGCCATGGGACGAAACGTTCGATATTGGGTCTGATACCGGCACGCCGGTGGACGATCAGGATTACCAGGTGCCGTTCGCGTTCAATGGCAAGATCGACAAGCTGACCTTCACGATCGAACCGCCGGTGCTCACCGCGGATGACAAGCAGAAGTTGCAGGAAGCTTATCGCGCCGCGCAGGACGCGAAATAGCCGCTGAACGATGGAATGGATCGGTCATCTGGGAGGATGGCGGATCCGTTTCGCTGATCTGATTGCTCAGCGTACTGCGGAAGCCTTGGCCTTGCCCTGGGGATCCCCACCATGCCCAACGAATTTCCGTCCGGGGTGCGCTATCACCCGCTGAACGTGCTAGCCGACGCCAAGTCGACCGCGCCGGCTGAACTGGAAGCCCTGCTGCACGAGCCGGAAAAGGCCAACGTCGTACTGGGCAACGGCAGGGTCGAGGCTCTCTTCATCGTGGGCTACCGCGTCATCGCCGAGGCCGTCTTCGGGGTCAAGCCCGAGTACCTGGAAGCTTCCTTCGACGAGATGCGGAAAGGCCGCGCCGGCTTCCGCACCCCTCTTGCATCGGACTCCGTTAGCCCCGGGAACAGCGCGAGGTGCCGCCGCAGATGCTCCTCCCTTGCGGTCGGGCTGTAGCCATACAGCACCCGGTCGGGGCCGTTTGGCCGCCGAACGGGCGATCATCGCGCGTAGCGCCACAGACGCCCCGTATGAGTGAGGCCGCGGCCAGGGGCCAACACCGGCACGGCGGTATCGTCGGCATATACCCGATCCGCCGACATGACATGGGTGCCGACCGGCTCGACCAGCGGGCGCATCAGCCGTGCCGTTTGTCCCACCCAATCCACCAAGGTCGAACGATCCAGGTCGATCCGCCGAGCGAGGCTCACCACTTCGGATTTCTTGGTGCAACGGGTAGTCGACGCAACCATCCTCCGCGAAGTCCATGCACGAAAATAAATGTGATCAAGACTTTATTGATATTGTAATTTCTGCCCCTTACCGTGGATAAAGCATTCGCTGACCTGCTACCTGACGACGCTTCCGCCGGTAAAAAAGAACCTCAGCATCTCTCGCAGTGAAGAAGGCTGGCACGATATGCTCGATGCCGTTCGCGTGATCGTTACTGGCTCGGCTGGTTTCATTGGCAGCCATCTGGTCGACGCGCTGGTAGCCGCGGGGGCGCGTGTGACCTGCATGGTTCGGTATAACTCCAGTTCCAGTGTCGGCAATCTCGCCTTCTTGCCGGCCGAGCGCCTTGCGGAGGTGAGCATCGCCGCAGGGAATATTGAGGATAGCGACTTTGTCCTGCGCGCGGTCGAAGGCCACGATATCGTTTTGCACCTGGCTGCATTGATTGCCATCCCGTACTCGTATGCAGCCCCCCGAAGCTACGTGCGAACAAATGTCGAAGGCACCCTGAACGTGCTAGAAGCCGTTCGTCGAGTCGGCACCAAGCGTCTGGTGGTCACCAGCACGTCCGAAGTTTATGGCACCGCACGCTACGCACCCATTGATGAGGATCACGCGTTACAGGGGCAATCGCCCTATTCAGCTTCCAAGATTGGCGCCGACAAGATCGCAGAGGCGTATTTCCGTTCGTTCGACACCCCGGTGGTGACGCTCCGCCCATTCAACACTTATGGTCCGCGCCAATCGGCGCGCGCCTTCATCCCGACCATCATCAGCCAGGCGCTAACGCAGGACCATGTGAAACTGGGAGCAGTCACGCCCCTGCGCGATATGACCTTTGTCACGGATACTGTGAAGGGCTTCCTTCTGGCTGCGACCACGCCGGGTATCGAGGGCTGTACGATCAACCTGGGGAATGGCGAGGCACATTCGGTCGGCGCATTCGCTCGCCGTATCCTGGCACTCATGGGGAAAGACTTACCGATCAGGCACGATGGGACGCGCGAACGTCCGGCCGGCAGTGAAGTGATGAAGCTCGTCTCGAACAACACCAAAGCCCGGGACTTACTTGGGTGGACGCCGAGCACCTCCCTGGATGAGGGCCTTCGGGCAACGATCAATTTTATCGAGAGGCACCAGCACCTTTATCGGGCTGAAACCTATACTGTTTAGATGTCAAGCGAGGTTGAGATCTTCGCCGTCCCCTTGCCAGGCAAGCCCCGGCCAGGTGGCGATTGACTGACCCTGAGGCCGGGAGCGCCCGCATGATGGGGGGGGGAACAGTAGATGCTGCCAGCACGATCACGCTGGCGAAGGCAATCGAGATCTTGGTCAAGGATTTTCGGATCCTCGCGTGCATGGGCATAAAAAAAGAAAATCAAATTTTATCGGCCGTCCGTGGCCCGCTGCATGCATGGTAGCATAGGCAACATAACCCGCCGCCCACACAGGTAATTGAACGCGTGCTTGAAAAATGAGAATGAGACACGCATATTACTACCTCACGAATCGGATAACCCATGCTAGGGTTTCATATCTGAGACCGGCATTTCGAGCGGATAACTGTACCTTGACCTTTATGGGATCATAGGAACACTCGGTGACTGACAAAAATTCTAATCATCTTGAAGGCGTCCAGACGATAACCACACCGAGAGGCAAGATCTCCCGTGCGGAATGGCCGGCGATCGGAGCGCGCCATGCGGGGGGGGAATCGTTGGCGAGCATTGCACGTGACTACCGCTGCACGGCCCCGGCGATCAGATACATTGTCAAAACGGAGCGCCGCCGGGGTGGGGCCGGATATGCCGAAGCACAACAAGAAAATCCGGCGCCGGCTGGCCAAGCGGCCTTCCTAAAACCTAGGATGAACATCCCTTCAACACTGAGAACTGAGGATATTGGTGCGCTCGTCGACACATACACGCCAACCAACCCCGTCTTGGGACCAAGTGGTGGCGCGAAGACGGGTGGGTTCGACGTCAGTCTTAGGGAAGCGATGACATTGGAGATCTCGGGCTTCCTGGTGGCATTCGACGCGGTGGTCGCGGAAGCGACCCCCGAGGCCTTCAACCGGCTGCGTGAAGCTGCGGACCGGTTACTCCGCGCGACTGCCCGTATCCGTATAGAGCTGGAGCGAGGTCCTGGATACCCTGTTGGCCGGACTAACAACTGAGCCGGGTTCGAGTGATGGTTCGGCGGCGCTGATCACTGAAACATTCGCCACAAAGCGGGCGGAGGTGGACCGCGCAGGTTTTCTCCCGATGCCTATGGCGCGCGCTTCGCGCAACCCCTACCGGCCGCCGGAATGCGCGGAATGGGATAAGCGAAACTGCCTGTGCATGTTGGCGGCCCCACGCGCAAAGGGCAAAGGTGGCTAATGCATCATCGGTCTTTAGTGTTATATCAACCCGATCGTTCCAACCTAGTTCCATATGCATCTTCGGGATCTTTAGATCGTGTCTTGCGACGCGGAGCCATAGATCGATGATTGCATGCTCGGCTGCCGTTCTCGACAAAAAGCGTAAACGGATGTCTGGCATCTCGTTTTCCCCCGGTGCCCATGCCATTTCGATTTTTGTCAGAACTGCCGCGCGACGACTTTATGAAGATGACATGACACTTTTGTTGTCTTAACCCAAGAAGAGCGATACTGCATCAAGGTCGAAGGTCAAATATGCGTTATAGTGCGTGTGCATCCTGTGCAGCCGCACGGTGCACCTGCCTGACAGCCTCGTATGCCAATTAGTTCGGAACCTTGGTCTGACGCTTTGTCTCGGCTCTCGTACCTTATACCGAAGCAGCAAGCAGCAACGCCCTGGCGCCAGTTACGGCACAGGCGATACTCAGTGCGGATGTCAAAAACCCAAGTGTAGGCTGGTCTCCCATTATGCCCTTCTGAAGGATCGCAAGTGAGGGCCCCGTGCCCTGCGGCAGCGCCACGATGCGCGTGGCTGCCTGGCCCCTTGCCCGTGACCTCACGCATCACGACCTCTGCGCGCGTATATCTCGTACAGTATTTATTTCGTCCGGGGATGCCAGTTCGCGGCTCTGGCGGTAGCAGAAGCAGTACGTCGAGCAGCATAAAACAGACCCAGATCAAGGCGCGGAACCTCATCGAGGAATGGCGAGCAAGCTTACGATTGCCGCTGGTGCTGGGGCATTGGCGGGTCGACATGCCTCACGGCCATAGGGGAACGCCTCCACGCGCATCCCATGCGACGGAAGGCTTATTATCGGCACACAAATGGACGTGAAAGAGAAAATAAACAATTCACCCAGGAAAAAAAATATGACAGCATCCCTTTTTCGGGGGAGGAGATTATGAAGGCCGTCATCCAGTCGGGTGGTAAGGGCACACGTCTGCGGCCCTACACGATGGTGTTACCGAAGCCGCTGATGCCTGTCGGCACGAAACCGGTCCTGGAACTCCTGCTCAAATGGCTACGGCGACACGGGGCCCATCATGTCTATATTACCACCGGCCACCTCGGGCACCTGATCCGCAGTTATTGCGGTGATGGCGGACAGTGGGATCTGCAGATCAGTTATACCGAGGAAGCCGAACCGCTTGGCACGATGGGCGCACTCAGCCTACTGCGGAAAGAACTGGACGAAACGTTCCTTATGCTTAATGGTGATGTGCTAACCGACCTAAACATCAACGACCTTGTTGCAGACCACCGAAAGAGCGGAGCTGCACTGACCATCGCCACCTCGCGCCGGGATATCAAGATGGCTTTCGGAATAATCGAGCAGAGGGACGGGTGGGTTATGCGGTTCAAGGAAAAGCCGATTCTCCCGCATCACGTCAGCATGGGAATCTATTGCGTTGAGCCTTCCATTCTTAAGTTGATCCCGAACGGCGTTCCGTTCGGCTTCGACGACATGATGTATCGCTTGCTGGAAAAGGGGCTGCCGGTAAGGAGCTTCGTGCACGATGGGCTGTGGCTCGACATCGGTAGCGTGGATGATTTCCAGAAAGCCCAGGGGATGACCTGGGACGACCCGCCGACCTTCGAAACGGCACCGATGACGTTTGATAGCGTCATCGCTTCTTGACGCCCTGATACAGGCTCCCCGCCATGGCTGTAATGCCGGAAGGAAGATGCTCATGATCCTGGTCGGCGAGCCGAGTCTGGGAAAAGATGAAAAGACGGCCTTGGCGGAGGTCGTGGATGCCAACTGGATTACAATGGGCAGTCGGGTTTCTGGCTTCGAGCGGGCGTTTGCCGAAAGCCATGGAGTCGCCGCCGCCGCCGCGGTGAGTTCCTGCACCGCCGGGCTGCATCTGGCACTCGCGGCGCTGGATATCGGTCCGGGTGATGAGGTGCTGGTGCCGTCGATGACCTTCGTCGCCACGGCCAACTGTGTACTTTATGTTGGTGCCACGCCGGTGTTTGTCGACATCGAGAGTTTGCACCGGCCCCTGATCTCGATCGAGGACGCGGCCCGCAAGTGTACAGAACGGACCAGGGCCGTTATCGTGATGCACTACGCCGGCTATCTTGTTGACCGGCAGGCCTGGCTTGACTTCGCACAATCCCGCGGACTGCTGTTGATCGAGGATGCCGCCCACGCCGCGGGTGCGCCGGGTGCGGGCACCATCGGCGACGTCGCCGTGTTCAGCTTTTACGGCAATAAGAACATGACGACCGCCGAGGGCGGGATGATCTTTGCGCGCGAAGAGAGCGTGCTGAACCGGATCCGTCAGATGCGCGCGCTTGGAATGAGCAGCGGAACCCATGAGCGCCTTCAGGCTCGGGCGCCATTATACGACGTGACGATGCTTGGCTGGAACTACAGGATGGACGAATTTCGCGCGGCGGTCGGGCTGGTCCAATTGCGATCCCTGCGTAAATGGAACGAAACCCGGCGGGATCTGGTAAGTAGATACAGGGACGTGCTGTCGGAATACTGTCCGGCTGTTTCGGTCCCATTCGGCAATGCGGTCGAACCCTCGGCGTACCATTTGCTGCCGGCCATCCTGCCTGCCGGTTCCGACCGAAAGGCCATCATGGAGCGGATGCGCGACACCGGGGTGCAGACGACGTTCCATTATCCGCCGGTGCACGCGCTGTCGTTCTACCGCAGCCGATACCCGTCCGGGCCGCTGCCGGAAACCGACGCATTCGCCGAACGGGAGCTGACGCTGCCGTTGCATCCGAAAATGACGAACAGCGACGTTCGTCGCGTGGCTGATGCGCTGGCAAACGCCTTGTGTACTGGACGCGCTGACCCAGAGGCGTCGCAATGATCGGACGGTCGCGCGCGTCATCCAGATGCTTCGCAGGCAGCGCGCGCCGTGGGCTCGACGTCGTTATAGCCATGGCGGCCCTCATAATGGTCGCGCCCGCGATGTTCTTCATCGCGCTAGCCATCATCTCCGATTCACCTGGACCGGTGTTCTTTTCACAGGTCCGCCTGGGGCGCGATGGCCGGCCCTTCCGCTTGCACAAATTTCGGAAATTCTACCATCGCCTGGATGGCGGTGGATGTGACGTGACATTAAGAAACGACGCGCGCATGACGCGTGTCGGCCGGCTGCTGGAACGAACAAAACTTGATGAGGTACCGCAGCTATGGAACGTCCTGGTCGGCGAGATGTCGATCGTCGGGCCACGACCTGAAAGCCTGGTTTTTGCTGACTGCTTTACCGGTCCCTTTCGTAGCATTCTCGATCATACACCCGGGCTTCTGGGCCCGAACCAGGTCTTCTTCAGGAATGAGTGGAAATATTTTCCTGCCGAACGGGATCCGCACGAGTTTTATCGTACCGTTCTATTCCCAGTGAAGGCACGCAACGACCTGGCCTATTTCCCGCAACGGAGCCTTCGTTCGGACATCGTCTGGATCTTCCGGGGCGTCTCGGCTGTCTTCGGCTTGTCTGCGACCGGGGAACATGGCGTCGAAGGCACCGTGGACGAAGTGTGGCGGCGGGAAGACCTAGCCCCGCGGTCCGACGCTACCGCGTTGGAGCACCGCTGAGATGGGCGTCGATTGCATAGAGAATCAGGCAGTCCATTCCACGCGGGCCGCGCCGGGCATGATCGATGCCCCCGCCGCGCACGTGCTGTGCGTCGGAGGGGAGGATCACCGCCTTCGCATCCCTTTCATGCTGGCGCTTCGCGACCAGGGCTATAGGGTGACGGCCGCCGCGACAGACGATGCCGAGCCGTTCCAACAGGTGGGCATCACATACCATCGATTTCGCTTCGAACGGTTCGTCAATCCGCTGGCGGACCGCGCATCGATCGCAATCGTCAGATCGCTGCTCAAGCAAACACGACCCGATATCGTGCAGAGCTTCGACACAAAGCCCAATGTCCTCGTCCCGTTGGCGGCGCGCGGTATTCGCGATCTGCAAGTGGTGCGCACGATCAACGGCATGGGGTGGGTTTACTCGTCCAGTTCACCGCCGGCCTTGGCACTGCGCGTGGTGCAGCGTGTACTGCATCGTCTGGCGGCCCAATCGGTGGCGGCAACCGTGTTCCAAAACCGGCAGGACCAAGAGTTCTTTCTGCGCCACCGGATGCTCGGCACAGGGCACAATCAGCTCATCCCCGGCTCCGGGATCGATATCGACGCGTTTGAGCGTGACTGGGCCAAGGGAGCATCGCCAGCACAGTTGCGCGCGAAGCTCGGCCTCGGGACGTCCGAGGTGGTCGTAACGGTAACGCGACTCACACGCCAGAAAGGCATCCCAACACTGCTTAGGGCTGCAGCCTTGATTCACAAGGTTCGGCCGGACGTCCGGTTTCTACTTGTCGGATCGCGTGAAACCGAGGGACGGTTGGCGATTTCGAAAGAGGAAATCGAGCGGCATTCGCCCTACGTCATGGCCATCGGGCAACGCGCAGACGTCCCGGCGCTGCTTCGACTGGCCAACGTGTTCGCATTTCCGACCGAATACCGGGAAGGAATTCCGCGTGTGCTGCTCGAGGCTGGGCTTGCGGGCTTGCCGATCGTAACGACGAATATGCCGGGCTGCACCGATGTTGTCCGCGATGGGTGGAACGGCTTTCTGGTGCGGCGGCATTCGCCAAGTGCCCTGGCGTTTCGGAAACTCGATCTCCTCGACGACCGGCCGGCTGCACGTGCGATGGGTGAGAGAACTGGTGAACTGGTCAGGCGGGAATTTGGCCTCAACCTCACCGTCTCTCGATATTGCTCACTTTACGCCCGGTTGCTGAGGAAGGCGCGGGTTTCGGAAATGCCCGAAAAAATGGTCCCCGAGACAGGCGGCCTGGCGGCAGGCCCCAAGTCAGGCGGATCACCCCTCGTTAAGAACTGGAGCTGACGAAATGTGCGGCGTCGTCGGCATTTTACTGGATCCACGTGCAACCGACCCGCGTAAGCTTCATGCGATCGAGATGATGACCGCGCAGTTGTACCATCGCGGACCCGACGACAGCGGCCTGTGGATGGATCGTGAGGCAGGTATCGCGCTTGGGCACCGTCGACTGGCGATCATCGACCTGTCGGAGGCGGGCCACGAGCCGATGCCGTCGCCAAGCGGAACCCTGATGATGACTTATAACGGCGAAGTCTATAATTTCGCCGAACTGCGATCGGAACTTGCGGCTCAGGGTTACCGGTTCCGCGGTCATTGTGATGCGGAAGTGATGCTCGCCGCGTTTGAATGCTTTGGCGTCGAGCCGGCGGTTCAGCGCTTTGCAGGAATGTTCGCGTTTGCCGTTTGGAACCGTCGCGAGCATGTTCTGCATCTGGTGCGCGACCGCATGGGCAAGAAGCCGCTGTACGTCGCGTTGATCGACGGCGCGTTGGTGTTCGCATCCGAGCTACGCGCGATCCTGGCGTTTCCCGGCTTTCAGCCAAGCGTCGATCATAACGCACTGAGCATGGTACTGCGACAGGGGTGGATTCCAGACCAGCAGTGCGTCTGGAAGGATGTTTTCAAGCTGCCGCCTGGAACCATGCTTTCGGTGCGGCCGGATGAGCTTGCTTACCTCGATGTCGAAGGGTTGCGGCAACGTGTTCGCTCATGGTGGTCGCTTTCGACCGTCGCAGAGAGCGGCCAGCGCAATTTGCTATGCGCGGATGTGGCAGAGATCGAGGATGAATTGGATCGGCTGCTGCGGATTTGTGTGTCCGAACGCATGTTATCCGACGTACCATTAGGTGCGTTCCTTTCCGGCGGGATCGACAGTTCGGTTGTCGTGGCCTTGATGCAGGCGCAATCGGCGCGACCCGTTCGTACGTTCACAATCGGCTTTGATGAAACCGGATACAATGAGGCGGACGCCGCCGCCGCAGTTGCTTCGCACCTTGGCACGGAACACATGGCGTTCCACATCACCCCGATCGAGGCGCGTGCGGTCATTCCGGAGCTGCCGAAGATATGGGACGAGCCGTTTGCCGACGAGTCGCAGATCCCAACTCTTCTGGTGTCCCGGCTGGCACGCCAGCACGTTACGGTCGCGCTGTCGGGTGATGGAGGTGACGAAACCTTTGGCGGCTATACCAGGCATTTTGTTTCGGCAAGTGTGGCACCGTTCTTCTCTCTTCCAAGCGGAGTCCGCCGGGTGGCCGCGACGACGTTGCGGGCACTCAGCCCGGATGTGATGCAAGGCCTGCTTCGTGTCCTGCCATTGTCATCCTCTGTCCGACGCGCACTCGGCAGAGGGGATCTACGGAAGTTCTCTGGTATTATCGGTGCAGCGGATGACGGAGAACTCTATCAGCGGCTGACGGCGTTCGATGGGGACCGCGTGGCTGGCCGTCCCGACTCAGTGGGTGCCGCCGGCATGCCTTTGCTGCCGGATCTGCTGAGCCGCCTGCTTTATCGGGACATGTTGGGCTACCTGCCTGGGAACATACTGGTCAAGGTAGATCGTGCTAGCATGGCCGTCGCTTTGGAAGCGCGTTGTCCTCTACTCGACCATCGCCTGATCGAGTTCGCGTGGCGTCTGCCTTCAAACCTTAAGGTACGGGGTGGCAAGGGGAAGTTCCTGCTGCGGCGGATATTAGGTCGTTATGTCCCCGAAGCGCTCTACGAGCGGCCGAAGCATGGGTTCAATGTCCCAATCGGCGAATGGCTGAAGGGTCCGCTTCGCGAATGGGCGGAAGAATTGCTGGGAGAGCCGCAACTGCGGCGCTCTGGCTTCCTGGATGCTGCGACTGTCCGGTCTTGCTGGCAGGAGCATTTGATTGGACGGCGCGACCGATCAAGCGACTTGTGGGCGATGCTGATGGTCCAGGCATGGCTCAACGCGGCGCGATGTCCCGATACGCGGCCGTCCGGAGCTCGTATGATGGAAGCCACCACAAGCGGCGACGGATGGATCGAGCTCGCATCAAGCGAAACGGGGAGGTGATGAGCGATCTTTCAATGTCGTCTGGACTATCCCTTCGTGATCTTAGCGGTATTTTGCTGCGGCGTCGGGGGTTGATCCTGACGACGGCCGTTGTCTTCACGACGCTGATTTGCGTTGGTGTGCTGCTGGTATCGTTCCAGTATACAGCCAAAGCCTTGCTCGAGATCGAAGCGCAGCAATCCGGATTGATCGGAGGGCAGGCGGGTATCTTCGGGCAACCGGCCGACGAGCCGAGTCTCCAGACCGAGATGACGGCGCTGACTTCGCAAGATCATGAGCGGCAGGTCCTCGATAGTCTGTCACATGATCCGACGTTTCGACGCGCGGAAGTGAAGATGGAGAGCGAGGCCGCAGCTAGCAGGCGTACCTCGTGGGCCGCCTCCGTGGCATGGCTGCGGCGCGCATGGCTGCGCGCGATCGGCGCGTCTGGCGAACTGACGTTGCAGCAGTTGGAGCGTCACCTAAACGTTTATCAGGAGCGGGGATCGCATGCCATCGCCGTTGCTTATACGTCGCCCAGCGCTGATGAAGCGGCGCTGATCGCAAACCGGGTTGCCGAACTTTATGTCGAGCGGCGCGGCGATCAGAAGCGTGCCTCGACGGATCGTGCGCTTGCATGGCTCGGTGAGCGATTGCCGCAAGTGAAGGACGATGTGGACCGGCTTGAGACGGCCGCGCAGGCGTACAGGGCCTCCCATTCTCTGGAAGATACAAAGCGCACCGGTGTTACCGATCAACAACTGACTGATCTGCACAAGCAGCTTTCGGCCGCGGAGACAGACCTCGCCACGCGCCGGGCACGGCTCGAGAACATCCGCAAGCTGGTTGACGCGGGGAGCATCGGCGATGTCATCGACCAGCTCGGTTCCCCGCTGCTGGTCGCCTTACATCGGCAGGAGCTGACGCTGCTACAAGCCCAAGCCGCCGAACGTGCGACATCATTCTCCGAAAACCAGCCGAAACTGATGCAGGTTCGCAGCCAGCTGCACGAGGTGCGTCAGCAGATCAGTGTTGAGGTTAACCGGGCGTTGAACAGCCTCATGAGCGAAACGGCGCTAGCCACTACGGTCGTTCAGTTAATCCAGCAGCGGCTCACCACTTTGGAGTCGGCCAGTTCCGACATGCGGCTGCGCACGCTTGAACGGGACGCAGCATCTGGCCGGCAGCAGTATGAAACACTTCTGCAACGGAGGGAGGAGCTTTACCAGCAGCGTCAAAGCCTGTCGGCCGGCGTCCACATCCTGTCGCTCGCATGGCCCCCGACCCGGCCGAGTTCGGCGAACCCGCTGCTGTTCGTCCCACCCGCGCTGATCTCTTCGTTGATCGTTGGAAGTCTGCTGGCGCTCGTGAAGGAGCGGCTCGACACCACGTTTCGAAGCGAGCGCGATGTGATCAGCGCTGTGGGCGTTCCTTGCCTTGGTCTGGTGCCGGAGCTTCGGAATCTGGGCGGCAAGCGACCGCATGATTTTCTCCGTGGCAGCCCGTTCGATCCCTATACCGAGGCGATACGGTCTCTGGTGGCGGCATTGCAACTCAAGACATTGAAGAGAACGCCGAAGACGATCCTGATCAGTTCCAGCGTGCCCGGGGAGGGAAAGACGACACTCGCGGTGAGCTTCGCTGCGTATGCCGCCCTGATAGGAAACCGCGTGCTGCTGCTCGACCTCGATTTTCGGCATCCGGAAATCCTGCGGGAACTGGGTGGCACGACCGACAAAAGCCTGCTGGACATCATTCAGTCAAAGAGTCCGACCGCGGATCTGATCCAGTATAGCCCGAGCCTGCAGTTTGAATACATGCCGATCAGTCGTCTTCCGGTTGATCCCCTGACGGCGTTCACGAATGGGCACATGTCCCGCCTGCTGCTTCAGCTCCGCGAGAAGTATGACTGCGTGATCATCGACAGCGCGCCACTGCTCGCGGTCACGGAAACACGAGTTCTCGCGCAGATGGTGGACAAGGTCGTCCTGGTGGTAAAATGGGGGAGCACCCGGCGGGATGTTGTGCGCAACGCGCTTGGTCTTCTGCGCAGCCCCGGCCTGCTGGACAAGGATCAACCGGACCCCGTCAGCGTTGTTATCACCAATGTCGATCTGAAGAAGCACGCCCGTTACCGCTACGGCGACAGCGGTGAAATTCTCATGAAATACAAGAAATACTATACGCAGACGACCCAGTGAGCCAGCACAATGCCAGGCGGAGATTGGCGAAATGAGGGATGATTCGATCGTCTGGTCTGGCGCCGACGGCACGGTTCTGGACTTGCTTCTGCAGGTCCTCCAAGCTTTCCGTCGGGAGGTGGTTTCCTACTGCTACTGGAAGAGCACGCGGCGTGTTCATGAGGTACTATGCGGAGCGGCGGACCTGGATCTGCTGATTGGCAAGAATGATCAGCACCGTGCACAGAAGATTTTGTTGGACTGCGGCCTGAAGCTTTGTCCTGCCGTCGCGGCCCGCGACCATCCCGCGATCGTGAGCTTTTTGGGCTATGATGAACCGAGCGGCCGTATCGTCCACCTGCATCTCCATTTTAGGCTGATCCTGGGCGAGCGGCTGCTGAAAAACTACCGGCTGCCCTGGGAAGCCACGCTTCTGGCGGGCGCCATAACGCATCCAACGATGCCGTTACGGACCCTTGATCCTGCGAGCGAGGCCGTCCTGCTGGCGACCCGGGCCTGCCTGGAGTTGAGGTGGCTGGATCCAGTGACGCTCCGCGGCTGGGCGGGCACGATTAACAAGTTTGAGCGCGATCGGGAGGAGCTTGCCAGGCAGGTCGATCGAAAGGCGCTGCGGGGTCGAGCGGCTGCGCTTCTTGGTGAGGACCTTGCTGACGGGGTCGTGGAGGCCATATTCGGCGAGAAACCTCTGGAAAAGCAGAGACATTTTCGACGGCTCGTCCGAAAGCGGATGGCTGTTTTTCGCACCTACAATGCCGTCGAGGCACGATTGCGAAGTGTCGGGAGAGCTGCTTTCTGGCTAGCTGGTGGCCTTAACAAGCGGTTTACGCACAAGCCGCGACCATGGAGCCGACGTGCTCCGGGCGGCGGCAGCGTGATCGCTGTGGTCGGCGTTGATGGCAGCGGCAAGACAACGACCGTTGTTTGCGTGAGGGAATGGCTGGGCGCCGAGCTGGATGTTATGCCGATTTACTTCGGCACCGGGGGCGGGCGGCCGACACTGTTGCTTTTGCCGCTCAAGCTCCTGGTTCCCCTGGCTATGCGCCTGTTTGCCAGCAAGCCCCAGGGTTCATCGCACGGGGCGGTGTCGAACCGACGACCCGGCATGGCCTATAGTGTGTTCCTGGCAGTGTGGGCGACGGTTCTGGCAGTCGAAAAGCGGCTCAAGCTGAACGCAGCTCGGCGCGGCGCCGATCGCGGACTTGTGGTCATCGCCGACCGGTATCCGCAGGACGAGATAGCTGACTTCAATGACGGTCCATTGCTACCGCGCCTGGCTTATGTGCCGCGCCGGCTTCGCCAGTTTGAGGCAGCGGCCTATGCACTTGCCCGCCGTCTGCCACCGGACCTGGTTCTGAGGCTGGAGGCATCGCCAGAGACGATCGCCGCGCGCGAGCCGGATATGGCTCCCGCTGTGGTCCGGGAGCGAACCACAGCCCTTCAACGCCTGACATTTCCAGGCGCAAAGATCGTACGCGTCGACGCCGAACAACCGCTTGCCGACATGATCCGCGCGGTCAAGCGCGAGATCTGGCAGGTGCTCTGAAGATGATTATCGAGTTGTTCGGTGCGCCCGGAGCCGGGAAAACCACCTTCGCGACAGCGTTGGCGGCGTGGCTGCGGGAGTCGGGCCACACCGTGGAACTCGTGCTCAGCTACCGGCCGGCGGAAAGCGCGCTATCGCAGGGGGGGGCGGGACAGCCCAGTTTTGGTCAGTCGTTGGCGGACGGGCTGCGCCGTATGGGCCGGCCGGTGACCGAGATGGTCTCCAGCGTGAGCCTTCTGCGCGGGCCTTCGGAGGCAACCGAGATTATCGTGACCCTGCTGCGATTGCTTCCACCGCGGAATCTTCTTTGGTCGATCAGATTGCGTCAGTACATGCTGCGGCTTTTCGAGGCCTGGAACCGGGCATCGTCAGCCAACCACATCATGTTATTCGATCAGGGGTTCATACAGGCGGTTTGCTCGTTCGTGTTGCTTAGCCGGGCGTCGGATCAGGCTCTTATCCGGCATGCGCTAGAGGTCGTCCCGAAGCCCGATCGCTCCATCTTGCTTGTCGCTCCACCGGACATTCTCAGGGCCAGGCTTGAAGAGCGCTATCGGCTTCAAGGCAGGTTCGAACAGATGTTGGAGCTCACAATTGACGAGAATCTCAGATCGATCGCGATTATCGACGAATTGTTTGGCCTGCTTCGTCGCGAAGGTCATTACGTGTCATATGTGAATTCCTCGGACCCACAATCGACCGCCTTAGCCGCGGAAAGGTTTGTATTGGATCTCGTCCAGACGGGAGAACCGACTGCACAATGAAACAACAGGGTATGGGGCGCCAGGATGACGACTAGCGGAGCGTCCGACACCGGCATGCTGGTGGGACGCCTGGCGCGGAGCAGTCTGGCCGCGTTCTCGATCCATGTGGCAGGCGCCGGTATGACGTATCTGTCGCAGCTTGTCGTGGCACGGCTCATCGGTCCCGGCTCATATGGTATCTACGCCTACGTGCTTGCCTGGGTAACAGTGCTGTCATACGGCTCGGCTTTGGGCTTCGACATCTCGCTTCTGCGATTTGTATCTGCATATCGCGCAGAACAAGCTTGGCCTCTGCTTCGGGGTGCGATCCAATACGCGGAACGCCGTGTCATTCTCGCGGGCCTCGGTATCGTGCTGGTCGGCAGCGCTGTGGTGACGATGTGGCCCCAGCACATGTCACGCGAACTCATGAATACCTTCCTCGCCGGCTTCCTCGTGGTACCCATCCTGGCACTCCTGTGGATCCGCGGCTCTGTTGTCCGCGCGTTAGGTGGCGTGGTGTCGGCGCTGGCGCCCGACCGTTTTGCGCGCGACGGCATCCTGCTTTGTCTGATCGCGTTGGCGGGTTGGATCGGGTGGTGGAACATTCATGCACCGTTTGTGATGGTAACGACGCTCGCCTCTTCCGTGGCGGGCCTTGGATTGGTGAGCCTGGCGGCCCACGCGAGGCGTCCCGCCGAGGTTATTAACGTCGCGCCCGCCTACGCTGCGACATTGTGGCGACGTACGGCGTTGCCACTGGTTATTATAGCGGTCTCCGAAGTTATAATGAACCGCACCGGCGTGATGCTGCTCGGTTCGGCGGGACACATCACCGATGCGGGCATCTACGCCCTTGCGTTCAACCTAACCTTCATCGTCACGCTACCGCGATCGGCGATAAATGCCCTGTTTGCGCCGATGATCGCTGACCTCTTTGTGCGGAACGACCGAACCGCGTTGCAGCTCCTGATCACCAAGGCGGCCTTCGGTATGCTGCTCGCGTCCCTCTGCATCGCGCTTCCCCTGGGGCTTCTTGCCGAGCCTCTGCTGACATGGTTCGGGCGGGATTTTGGGGGCGGCCTGACGACATTACGTATTCTTCTCATTGGTCAGGTGATCATGGCTGGCGCCGGTTCCCAGCTCTTTGTCATGACCATGACGGGCCATGAGCGTGGCGCTGCGATGCTGCTGGTCTTGGGCGTGATTGGCAACGCGGTTCTGGGGGCCATTCTTATTCGCTCGTTTGGAATGGTAGGTGCGGCCATAGCCAACACGGTCATGCTTATTGTGTGGAACGCCGCCATGGCGATCTACATCTGGCGAAAACTGCAACTGGCGCCCGGACTGTTGATGTTGGTTCGGCATGGCCATCGCCTGCGCAAGAAGGTTGTCGGAAATTCGGACGTCGCCCGACGTTTCGGGCAGAGGCTGAAGGGAATGCCGCGGCGCGCTCGATGGCTTGGTTGCGCGGCCTTGCTGTTGGCGTCATCTGTCAACGCTCGATTTGCGTATAGCCATGTGAGAGGCCCAACAGTTATCACTGCAACAGGCGGCTTCTGTCGCCAGGCGCTAGAGCCTTGGGTTGTCGGCTCCAAGGCCGACCGTCTCGATCAACCAACAGGTCCGACTGACAGGCTGCCTGCGTTCCGGACTGGAACGTGCCAATGATGCGCGACGCCCTACTCGCGCTGGGCATGGTGTTGGCTGCAGCGTCCCAAATGCGAATCGCCGGCCTTCCCCTTGGGCCGGGCGAGTTTTGCCTGGCGCTCTGGATCGTTCTGACGATGGGTGGCCAGGTGATCGGACTAGAGAGGCCGACGAAAGCCTTTTGGCATGTGATGAGCTTCTGGGCGTTTTTCACCATCGCCCAGTGTCTCGGCACGATTTGGAGTGTCTTTGCCGGTGTGGAGCTTGATCGAGGCCTGTTCCTGCACGACGTTGTGGCGTAC
>JARLIN010000227.1 GCA_031291715.1 Rhodopila sp.
CACGCGCTCTTCGCCTCCCGCATGAAGCTCAGCGCCTGCGCCTTGCACTTCAGCGCGATCGCCATCTCCCGCCGCCGCTCCCCCGCCAGCCGCAGACAATCCGCCGCCCACGCCTCCGCCAGCACGAACTGCGCCGCCAGCTGCCCCTCGGCGGCATTTTCCGGCCGCAACGAAGCCACCGCCGCCATCGCCGCCCGATCCTGCCGCCCCCAACCCTCCGGAGCGTCATCATCCAACAACGGCAACGAGCCGCGCAAAACCCGCATCACCTCCCGAAAAGCCTCCCGAGGCAGCAACAGCGCCCAATCGGTTTGCGGATCAGCCGATAAGTCCTGAAAATGTTCCATCCCGTCAGCATACCGTCTTTCATACTAACGGTTCAAGTTAAAATAACAACCGTAGGGCGAATTTCAACCCGCCAACGCGACACCGGGCCCCCGAACATAGAATTCAGCACCCCTCCGGCGCCCGCCGTGCAAGGCGGCATCTCGCAATCCGGACCGGAAGGCCCATTTCGAAACTGGGTCCAGGCTGGGTCCCTGCGCGTGTCATGGAGGATGTCGATGCGGCTTGGCCTTATCTCGCTGGGTGGATTGCTGCTTGCGGCCGGGCTGACCGCCTGCGCACCCTCGGCACCGATGGCAGTCGCGTCGAACGTGGATATCGGCCGTTTCATGGGAAAATGGTACGTCATCGCGAACATTCCGTATTTCGCCGAGGCCGGCGCCGTCGGCAGCTACGATGCCTACAAATTGCTGCCGGACGGACGGATCGACACGGTGTTCGGCTATCACGACAAGGATTTCAGCGGCCCGGAGAAATTCGCCTCCAGCGTCGCCACGGTCGAGCCCGATTCCAACAATGCCAAATGGCAGGTCAGTTTCTTCTGGCCGTTATCCTTCTCGTATCGGATCCTGTACGTCGATCCGGATTACCAGACCGCCGCGATCGGCTACCCGAACCGCTCCCTGGGCTGGGTATTCTCGCGGTCTCCCACGATGGACGATGCGCACTACCAGGGAATGCTCGAACATTTCCGCCGGCAGGGCTACGACATCACCCAGTTCCGCCGTGTGCCCCAGTGGCCCGAGGATATCGGCAAGCCGGGATACCAGTAGCACCGCCGATCGGTGAATGTCGCGAACGCGAACGGGGAAATGCCAACCTTCCGGCAGGAGACCGGCTCGGGTTTCCGAGGTGAAGCAACACGTAGGGCGGGTTTCAACCCGCCAACGCAAGCTCACCGCCCCACGACCCCCCGCAAGCCTGGCACGCACCAGTAGGATGGGTGAGCGAAGCGCTACCCATCAACGAACGCTTCCGCCTACCGAACCGTGCCGAGGCGATGCCTAGAGCTCCGCTCACCCGGTCTTCCCCGCGGCGAGCATGGAGCGGACCATGCGGGCGGCCCGGGTGCGATCCAGGCCAGCGATCGCATCATAGGGAGCGCCACGCGAAACTTCGCTGGCATTATTATCCATTTTATCTATTATAGATAAACAGGAGACCCACCATGAAAGTCACATCGACCGAGTTCCAGCAGAATATCGGCCGCTACCAGGACGCCGCCCTGCAGGCCCCCGTCGCCATAACCAAGAATGGCCGTCCGCACACCGTGCTGATCTCGGCCGCGTTTTTCGAGATGGTGATGAAGGGACGCGTCGCCCGCCCCGTCGAGGATCTGGACGATGACACGCTGAAGGCCATCGCCGGCAGTTCCGTTTCCGACGAGCACGCCGAACTCGATGAGATCCTCAAAGACTGGACCCCGTGAGCCTACCGGCCCCAAGGCCCGGTCTCGTCATCGGCTATGCATATCTATGGGCGAGGGAGCACCACCGAGGTATCGAGGAAGGTGCCAAGGATCGCCCCTGCGCGATCGTCGCCGCCCGTCAGGTAATCGAAGGGCGCGACGTCGTGACCGTCGTTCCGATCACCCACACGCCCCCGGAGTACCCGGAGGATGCGGTTGAAATTCCGGCCGCGTTGAAGGCCCATCTTGGTCTGGATGGCCTGCCATCCTGGATTATGGTCACTGAGATCAACGATTTCCTCTGGCCAGGCCCGGACCTGCGTCCTCGGCCGGGCGCACATCCAGCCCGCTTCGACTACGGCATGTTGCCGCCACGCTTCTTTGCCCACGTCCGCGATCGAATTTTGCAGGCCCACCTGCATCGCAAACTGAACCGCGTTCCTCGGTCGGAATAGCCAGCCACCGCCAAAATAGGCCAAGACCAGAGCGGCAGCCCGTCAAATCGGTGGATGGCTCCCGAGCCTACCCGCCTGTGGGGCTTTGTTCGCGATTGATACTCCGTGCCGGATGGGTCAAGTTTCCTATCAAATAGAATTGGATATCCAATGACAGACTCCTCCCGCGTAACTCAGGTGACTATCCCGGGTCAGGCAAACGACACGTTGAGCGGGGAGGTCGCTATCCGTGCGAATATGGACCAGACGGGGCTAACGGTAGCAGGGAAAAGCCGTGCGTTAGCCGCTGCCGACAGGTTGTTCGGCGGTCTGCTTGGGATACCGGCTGAATATCTCGACGGCATCCGGGCGAGGATGAACGCAAAGAACAGAATTTCCGAAGAGAAGATTATCGTCGAGGGCAGGAGCTCAATCGCGGACCTTGATAGAAGAGCGCAAGTCGAATCGGTTGCCATGCAACGGCTTGCGGCGGAAGAGACTCGCAATCAGATCAATCGAGAGGCTGTCTGGATAGAGACAGAAGAAGCATTGAAGGCAGCGCCACCGCCGCAGCCCGGCTCCCCGGAGAACGATGTTCAGGAACTAGATGAAGATTGGATTAATGTGTTCGCTGGTTATGCTGAGAAAGCTTCTAGCGATCACCTAAGGCAACTTTGGGGGCGGATTTTGGCAGGCGAGATACGCAAGCCAGCGTCCTACGCGCGCTCGACATTGCGCGTCATTTCCGAAATGGATATCGAGATTGCCACAACTTTTCAGGAAGTCGCAAAACTAAGGTTATTTGAAGATTGCATTGTTCGACCAATCCCTCTCCGAGGGCAACAATTGCTAAATTGGATATTTTTAGAGGAAGTGGGACTGCTGCAGGAAGCGAGTTCAGGGCTAAGCCGAACTTTCGAAGGAAACGGAGGCGACGACTTTTTCGTAGCGCAGAATAACTATTACCTAAGATTAGTGCTTCGGGACCGCAAACAGAAATTTGGCGTCTTCGTAACCAGACTCACAAGAGCTGGTCGAGAAATCGCGAATATATTACCGACTGACGATCTGAGCGCATTGAAAAGTTTTGCAGAGAATACCCCCATAGATGCCGGTGTTGAGATTGGCAAAATCGTTTCTTTTGGAGCAGACGGAACATTTAAGGGATACCCAATTGAAGTCATGAGACAATTTCCTAAGGAAAGAATCTAGCAAGCGTAAGATGGAGTTCCACTTGGAACTTCACCGCTTTCCCCGTTGAACCGCGACGGTGCAATGCCAAGCGGCATTGGCACCCTACGTCGCTGCGCAGCCGCGGAGGATGTCACCCCGATGCACGAGGGGAACATAAAGTGGCGGGATCGCCCTAACCCCGCACGGGGCCGGTGAACGCCTGCGCCCGGAACACGTCGCCGGGGACCGATGGCTCCGTTTTCAGTCCGCGACCAGGATCGCGCCGGGTCCTGTGCTTCCATGTCGCGGCCAAAATGATGAGCCGGTGTTCGGGCGGCTGCTGCCGGAACCGAAAGCCTATCCGTGCAGGAACCGCCGCAGCGCCTCGCGCGTGTCGTGCTCGGCCTGCCTCGTCACGCGGGCATTTGGCGCGCGATAGAAGCCATGATGCGCCCGCGGATACAGGTGCAGCTCCACCGGCACGCCAGCCCGGCTCAACCGGTCCGCATAGGTGAGGTTCTCCTCGAGGAACAGATCGAGGCCGCCAACCGAGATAAAGGTCGGCGGCAGGCCCGACACATCCGCCGCGCGCGCCGCCGCCGCATAGGGCGAGACACCGGGCGAACCCGGCTCCTCGCCGAGCAGTGAACGCCAGCCGAAATAATTGTTCGCCTGCGTCCAGACGAATTCGCCAACGCAAGGATGCAGGTCCTGGCGCACCGCCGAGCGGTCGTCGATCATCGGATAGATCAGGTGCTGAAAGGCGAATTTCGGCCCCGGCCGGTCGCGGGCGTACAGCGCCGCCCCCGCCGCGAAACCGCCGCCCCCGCTCTCGCCCTTGATGCCGATGCGGTCGGGATCGAGCCCGAGCCGGCCGGCATTCGCGTGCAGCCAGACAAACACCGAGTAGATGTCCTCCAGCGGCGCCGGGTGCGGCGCTTCGGGCGCGAGGCGATGGTCCACGGAATAGATCGCGCATTTCAGCTCCGACGCGAACAGCCGGTTCTCCACATCCTTCATCTCCGGCGCGCCCATCACGAAGCCCCCGCCATGGATATGCACAATGACCGGAAGCGGATCGCCGGACCTGGCCGGCCGATAGGTCAGAACCCGGATCGGCTGCGCGCCAAACGCGCTCTCGACATAGATCTCGTCCGTCACGATGTCCGGCAGGTCCGGCTTCGGAACGGAGCCCGCCAGCGCGAGCATATCGGCGCGGCGCCGCGCCAAGGTCTCGGCGGTCAGCGGCACCTGTGGCCACTG
Organism: Rhodopila sp.; assembly: GCA_031291715.1. GTDB lineage: Bacteria > Pseudomonadota > Alphaproteobacteria > Acetobacterales > Acetobacteraceae > Rhodopila. The sequence goes on from JARLIN010000227.1 coordinate 4,624, forward strand.
TGCGAGCGCATCGCGCAATTCGGGGTCGACAAGGTCGATTGTGCTCATGGCTGCCGGGTCCGTTTCGGGGCGGGCAAAACACTATGGCAGCGACGGCCCGGTGCCAAGCAGGCGGCCTACCCCCGAGGATGCGTCCGGTGAAACACCTCCAGCAGCTTCGCCTCGTCCACCGACGTATAACGCTGCGTCGTCGACAAGCTCGCATGCCCCAGCAAATCCTGGATCGACCGCAGATCCGCCCCCTCCGCCAGCAGATGCGTCGCGAACGAATGCCGCAGCGCGTGCGACGTGGCATGCTCGGGCAGCCCGTTCAGCCGGCGGAAATGCCGCAACGTCCGCTGCGCCACGGCGGCATCCAGCCGCTTGCCGCGCGTGCCCAGGAACAGCGGCGAGCCCGGCTGCTGGTCCGGATGGTGCGCCAGCCAGCCGCCGATGGCCTCGCGCACCGCCGGCAGCACCGGCACGATGCGCTCCTTCGATCCCTTGCCGACCACCCGCAGCATGCCGTCCTCGCCCGGCTTCGGCGCGTCGCGCACATCCAGCGCCAGCGCCTCGGCGATCCGCAGCCCGCAGCCGTACAATAAAGTGAACAGCGCGATGTCGCGCGCCTGGGTGGCCGCCAGGTCGCTCATCTCG